>JAUIID010000025.1 GCA_030431615.1 Alphaproteobacteria bacterium | reverse complement strand
GGCCCACTGGAACATCATGTAGATCGGGATGGCGAAGATGATGAGCGGCACTGCCCGAAGATTGACCACGAGCGGCAAAAGCGTGCGCCGGCCGAGGTCCCCCCGGGCGATCAGCTGCATAAGGCCAATCAGCTCTGCCACTGGCCCGCTACCTTCGTGGCGGTTTGGAGGGCTGTATCAGACACCCGAGACTCTCATTATCCAAGAAAACTCGGGGGGTGGTGGTCGGATAACCTATCGGTTCCCATGCACTTGCTTGGAAGCTCTCCTTATGGCATTTTGGTAATGGACTAGGCGTCAACTTGGGGGGGCTTGGGCCAGATTCTACAGCTATCAAGCTAGCTATCTTGTCTAGGCCAATCGGCCAATAAAGCGCTCAACAAGCTGGGAGTTAAGGAGATGAATTCTGTTACTCTTAAGCTCGCAGTACGCGATGGCTGGCGGACGGCGCTGGCCACTGTAGTCGTCTGCGCTGTCAGCCTACCAGCTACTGCTCACGATGCCTCGCTGCAGCCTACCAGTGACCACTATCAGTTGGCACAATTTGGCGGTGGCGGTGGCGGTGGTGGTGGCTTCGGCGGCGGTGGTGGTGGCTTCGGCGGCGGTGGTGGTAGCTTCGGCGGCGACGGTGGTGGCGATGGCGGTTTTACCGGAGACGGCGGCAGTTCTATTCTTGGCGATGTTATCGGGTCGGACGCAGTAGGTACCTCCGAGGCAGAGCTAGATGTTGGTGGACAACTGATCGTACTTCGCGGATATGACAATGACCTCACGCCTGATCGACCTTACATCTTTGACCACAATCTGACCTTGCCGGGTGTGACAGATGTTTTGCCGTCGAACGTGATGTTTCCGGATCTCGGCCCGATGCCGCAGGTCCCTCTAACTCCTGGAACGCCGTCCCTTCCCGACGTTCAGCCGCCGGCCGAGCCGCCACTGGATCCAGGCGACTATACCGGCCACTGTGCAGCGGCAATCTGCGCAGGTACCGGGGCGGGTCCGATCAGATCGCCAGGAATTGCAGCAACAGGCAACACTCGTGTCGCTGGGGTTGATGCTGCTTCAGGCGAGGGTGGGAAAAAGGAGAGCGGGGGAGGTCAAGGTGGGTCGTTCGCCTCGACACTTAACCGGCTATCGTTCCCAACTACTGTTGCGCTTCAGTACAGCGACCGCAAACCAAAGTGTAGTGGTGTTCTTGTTTCTGACGATCAGGTTCTTACTGCAGCGCACTGCTTGTGCGGCGATTTCCCGCTTTATGCTTTCTTCGGGGAGACACTTTTCACGTCGCGAGTTAGAGGTCGCGGATTGCGAACCTCACTGCCATTGCAATCCAAGGCGGAGTTCTTCGATTCGAATTTCTGTACGGCGTGGACGGACGGGCGAGCGTTCGATGAGGGTATGGCGGATATAGCACTACTGACTCTCAATCAGGAGCTTCCTGAAACCCTTGCGAAAGCAATCCTGCCTGTCGACCCGATTGCACGCACCAACACTCTGTATCAAAAACTCTATGCGGTCGGTTTCGGTGAAAGTGACAATCGGTTCCGTCCTGGCGACAAGAATTTTGTGGAGCTCGACTTCTTGCTTCGGATATGCCGTAATTCCGAAATATGCATTCAAGAATTGGAAAGTACGGCGGCACGACCGCCAGCTGATACTTGCTTCGGTGACAGTGGTGGCCCACTCTTTATTCAAAATGGAACTGGTGCGCAAATGCAACTGGCAGGAATTACCTCGCGGGCGCTCAATTCCGTGCCAGAGGGAAGTCCAGCTCAGTGTGGTGGCGGAGGGATTTATGTCTCGCTAGAAGCGCCAAAAATCAGGGCCTGGTTAGATGCGCGACTTGATAAATGAGTGAAGGCAATAATCTTACAGGAAGATATCAGCAATGAAGACAAATATTCGACGAATGAGGGAAATTATTGCCAATGCACCGATCTTGAGTTTGGTAGTGCTCGCCATTGCAACATCAAGCGTGTCACATGCACAGACGCGCGTCGGTGTCGCTCGCGCTTCCGAGCGCATCATCAACGGCGATCCAGTGCTACAGGGTCAAGGGCCTTGGGCTGCATCACTTAGATACGAGATTATGGCTGGAGATTTGGAGAGCGTGCTGCATTTTTGTGGTGGTTCATTTGTGTCGCCAATGCTTGATCCTGCAGGTGAAAAGGTTCTTGATTGGATCAGCGACGACCCGGCGCCGCGATGGTTGGTTACAGCCGCGCACTGTGTCGTAAACGATGATGGGACCTTGTTAGATGTTGCCCGGTTATCAGTGCTCGGCGGCGCACGTAATCGAACAAACGAAGATGGAAGGGGGGAGGTCCAATTAGTCTCGGCAATATTACCGCATCCTGATTTCAATCCAGAAACACTTGAGCATGATATTGCGCTGTTGCAGCTTTCTCCTTCGACCAACTTAACTCTTGAGAAAGTGCGGCGAGCGAGCATTCGGTTTCCAGAGCCGCGCGATACAATTTGGTTGAACGAGCCGTACCTATCAGTCTATGTCCAAGGATGGGGACTCACTGAGACAGGAAGCGACTCAATTCAACTAAAAGAGGTGCAGCTTCCGTTGGTTGATCATGCCTTCTGCAAAGGAATATTTGCAAAACACGGTGAGACCATTGGTGATGGCATGTTGTGCGCAGGCTTTGTGGATGGGAACTTCGATAGTTGCCAAGGCGACAGTGGTGGCCCGATGGTGTACCGCAATGAGGGTCCAATCGCAACACCACGAAGCGACAGTCCGGTGCTCATTGGGATCGTAAGTTGGGGTATTGGGTGTGGACGAAACGATCTCTTCGGAATCTACACAGCGGCATCGGTGTATAGGACTTGGGCTGAGCGAACCGTCGTTGGGTTCCTGAGTTCGAATTGAGCGACATGTGCTAATTGAGCTGGTGACCATCAACCGTATTCTTTTTGCGGCGGGATTCAGTTCAACATCTGGTGAAGTGCTAGGAGTGAGGAATGAATACTTTCTTAGTTTCCCGTTTTCTGGCAATTTCTACTCTATTTTTGTGGAGTGTTTCAGGCCATGCGCAACTCAATGAAGAGGGGGCAACGTCCTCGGTCCGGACCTTGATGAGGCCGATGGAGTTGGTATCTCATGCGTCGACAATGTTTGCGCCGGAATTGGCCGATCAAATTCAAGAACAGATTCAAAAAGATGTTGTGCGGAAGTTATCGGAAATCGGGCCGGGCGAACGATCTATCGCGACACTTTTTCTCGGTGACATTTTTTATAAACAGCTTGGTACTGGTTTATTTGTTGGGGCGCCGTCTATTACATGGAATGGGTATGATCGAAAAAATTCTCGTCCAACATTCTTGTTTCAGCCGGACAATTTTACTTATGTTACGTCGTCTGGGCGGCAGATCGTTCCAGGAGTAATGGATACCGATGGCGGAAGCATACCAAAATTACTGCATTCGATAGGAAATTTCACTCCTTGGACGTACGCCCCGGCATATATCGTTCACGATTGGCTCTTCGTTGCCCATAAATGCGGTTTCAGTCCAGACAATGATATTCAGTTCGAGTCGTCAGCGCTAATACTGGCCGAGTCGTTGAAGACCCTTATGGAGATTGGCTTTCGCACCGAAGACGAGAGCATGCAAATATTTTCAAAAGCGGAGGATACCGTCTACTTAATCTATCAAGCAGTCCGTTCGCCAATTGCAAGGCGAATTTGGGATGATCAGGAGGATGTTAATTGCCGCTAATATGACGTTTTGAACCCAGGTGGACATGTCGGGAAATGTCGCTCGTGTCCGCGATGCTATCGGTTCCGTTGCGCCGTTGCATTTCAAAGAGCACACATAGCATTGACATTATGTCGTCGTCGATAGTCTCGCGACCGCAATGACTTTGGCCCTCGGCAACTCAGTCCGGCCCGTCCAGCGGGACCGTGTTGGCCACGCCCTCCGCACCCATGAAGACGACCAGAATCCGGGTCGGCACGTCGCCGGTATTGGTGCCGTCATGGGCGGTCTCCACCGCCTCGAGCAGGGCGTCGCCGGCGGCATAGCGGCGGGTGCCGTGGTCGCCGTAGTCGACGGTGATCTCGCCCTCCATGACCCAGGCGAAGAGCGGGGCACCGTGCCGGTGCCAGCCGGTCGTCTGGCCCGGTTCCATGGTGACGATGGCCCCGGTCACCTCCGGCACGCCTTCCGGATAGGCGATCTCCTGGTCGAGCACGGTCCGGTTGCCCTGCAGCAGCAGCTCGAGCGGCGGGTAGGTCGTGCGCGCCACGGCGATGCCGACAACGAGGCCGAGCGACCCGGCGAGGCCCATGGCCCAGAGCATGCGGCGCTGCATCGGCGCTCTCCCTTGTGGTGTCGCATATTCCGCGACAGAATCGCTCGGGTTGTCGCGTATAACGCGACAGTTGGCCCCGAACTGTCGCGTTATATGCGACAGCTAAGCTCCAATGTCGCAGAATACGCGACAGTTGGCGACGAACGAACCCACGGAATCGACGATCGAACCCGGCGAATCGACGAACGAACCCAAGGGCCAGCGAACGAACCCGAGGGCCAGCAAGCGATTGAAATGGAAGATTTTTCCCTTGAGTGTCGGGCTTTTTGGGCAGCGGCGGCAGACGCAGACGGCGATTCTGCCGAAGGAACCCGAAGCGGGCTTGCAGGGCGGACCGAAATAGGTTATAAATCCTAGTGAGGCATGCGATGAGCGAAGCGGCGGCGACCCTCGAAGAAGCGCTGGCCGCCCGGCTCGGGGCCGAGCTCGGCGATCCGGCGGTGGCCGGCGAGCTGGCGGCGATCCTCCTGGAGGACGCCCTCGGCTGGCGGGCGCCGGCCATCGAGTTCGACGCGGTGCGCACGATCATCGGCTTCACCTTCGGCAACCGAATGCTCGCCAACGGCAATCGCGAGCCCGGTCCCGTCAACGAGTCGCTGGCCGCGCTGGCGCTCGACCTGCACCGGGCGACGGGGGCACCGATTTGGGCGCAGTGGGAGGTGGCGGAGCCGCTCGTCCGGCAGCTCGCGGCCGGCGTGGTGACCGCGATCCACCCGGTCCGCGATGCCCAGGCGGAGCCGCTCTATCTGAACACGGGCGGGGTGATCGAGGCGATCATCGCCCGGGCCGGCGGGGCGGAGGCGGTTGGCCCCGTGGCGGTCGTGGCCCAGCGCGACCACGCCGTGCGCTGCGTCGCCCTCTGCCGGCGGCACGGCCTCGTCGCCGGCGTGGTCGAGGGCCGGGAGCTGCCGGGTGCCTACGACGCCCTCTCCGGCCAGCCCTGGACCCGCAGCCGCCTCGCCTATCTGCTGCACGACCTGCACTGCCGCATGCTCGATCGCCGCGATGCCCTCCTCGCCGGAAATGGCCCCGCAAAGCTGGCCTGAAGCGCGTTGCGGCGCTAATGAGGGCCGGTCGAACGAGCGAGAGGGAAGGCAGTCCGATGCAGGTCAAGGCGGCGGTGGCGTTCGGGGCGGGCAAGCCGCTCGAGGTGACGACGGTCGAGCTCGAGGGCCCCAGGGCCGGCGAGGTGCTGGTCGAGATCATGGCGACCGGGCTCTGCCACACCGACGAGTTCACCCGCTCCGGCGGCGACCCGGAAGGCATCTTCCCGAGCATCCTCGGCCACGAGGGGGCCGGCATCGTGCGCGAGGTCGGTGCCGGCGTGACCTCGGTCGCACCCGGCGACCACGTCATCCCGCTCTACACCCCGGAATGCCGGGAATGCGAGTACTGCCTGCACCCCAAGACCAATCTCTGCCAGGCGATCCGCTCGACCCAGGGCCAGGGCCTGATGCCCGACGGCACCTCGCGCTTCCGCCTCGGCAAGGAGGTCATCCACCACTACATGGGCTGCTCGACCTTCAGCAACTTTACGGTCCTGCCCGAGATCGCGGTGGCGAAAGTGCGCAAGGACGCGCCCTTCGACAAGATCTGCTACATCGGCTGCGGCGTGACAACCGGCATCGGTGCCGTGATCAACACCGCCAAGGTCGAGCCCGGCTCGAACGTCGTCGTCTTCGGCCTCGGCGGCATCGGTCTCAACGTCATCCAGGGTGCCCGGCTCGTCGGGGCCGACATGATCGTCGGCGTCGACCTCAACCCGGCCCGCGAGGCCATCGGCCGCAAGTTCGGTATGACCCATTTCGTCAACCCGAGGGAGCTGGGCGACAAGGACGTGGTCGCCCACCTGGTCGAGCTGACGAAAGGCGGTGCGGACTACAGCTTCGAGTGCATCGGCAACGTCAACACCATGCGCCAGGCCCTCGAATGCTGCCACAAGGGCTGGGGCGAGAGCATCATCATCGGCGTCGCCGGCGCCGGCCAGGAGATCTCCACTCGCCCCTTCCAGCTGGTCACCGGCCGGTCCTGGCGCGGCACCGCCTTCGGCGGGGCCAGGGGCCGCACCGACGTGCCGAAGATCGTCGACTGGTACATGGAGAAGAAGATCAACATCGACGACCTGATCACCCACACCATGCCGCTCGGCGAAATCAACAAGGGCTTCGACCTCATGCACGAGGGGAAGTCGATCCGCGGCGTGGTCGTCTACTGATGGCGCTGGCCCCGATCGCCGCCCATCGCTGCCATGGCGGCGTCCAGGCGGTCTATCGCCATGCCTCCGCCACCACCGGCACGGACATGCAGTTCTCCGTCTACCTGCCGCCGGCGGCCGAGGAGGGGCGGCGCTGCCCCGTGCTCTGGTGGCTCTCGGGCCTCACCTGCACCTGGGAGAACGCCACCACCAAGGCCGGCTTCCAGGGGCCTGCCGCGGCAGCCGGGCTGATCGTCGTCTGCCCCGACACGAGCCCCCGCGGGCTCGACCTGCCGGGCGAGCACGATGCCTACGACTTCGGCTCGGGCGCCGGCTTCTACCTCGATGCGACGGTCGAGCCCTGGGCGAAGAACTACCGCTTGGCGAGCTACGTCACCCGCGAGCTGCAGGAGCTGGTCGCCGCCGAGCTGCCGGTCGACACCGCCCGGCAGGGGATTTCCGGCCACTCGATGGGCGGTCACGGTGCCCTGACGCTGGCCCTGAAGAACCCGGCGCTCTACCGCTCCGTCTCGGCCTTCGCCCCCATCGTCTCGCCCATGCGCTGCCCCTGGGGCGAGAAGGCGCTCTCAGGATATCTCGGCCCCGACCGTGCTGCCTGGCGCCCTTATGACGCGACGGCGCTGATCGAGGATGGTGCGAAGGCGGCGGAGATCCTGGTCGACCAGGGGCTCGGCGACAATTTCCTCGAGAGCCAGCTCAAGCCGGAGCTCCTGGAAGCCGCCTGCGCCGCTGCCGGCATCCCGCTCGAGCTGCGCCGGCACGCCGAGTACGACCATTCCTACTACTTCATGGCCAGCTTCATGGCCGACCATATCGCCTGGCACAGCCGGCACCTCGGCATTTAAACTTGCACCGGCCGTCTCGTTCGGCACATTGATGCCGAACCGAAAGGCGCCGGTGGCGCTCGATCGATCAGGGAGCAGAACATGAAGACGCAGCATTCACTGGCCATTCTGGCCCTCGGGCTGGGCCTTGCCACAGCCGCCGCGACCACGGCCGAAGCACAGCAGGTCAAGCTGATGACCGGGCCGCAGGGCGGCTCCTGGTACCCGCTCGGCGGTGCCATCGCCAACATCGCCGGCAAGAGCGGCATCAACGTGCAGGTCCTGCCGGGCGCCGGCATCGCCAATGTCCTGGCGGTCTCGCAGGGCAAGGCCGACATCGGCTTCGCCAACTCGATCTCGACCGTCGACGGCGTCAACGGGCGGCCGCCCTTCGAGGCCGTGGCCGAGAACGTCTGCAATATCGGCACCCTCTACCCGCAATACTTCCAGATCGTCGTCAACGCCGATTCCGGCATCGATTCGGTGGACGACGCCAAGGGCCAGCCGATCGCCATCCAGCCCAAGGGCAACACCGCCGAGGCGATCAGCGCGCAGATCTTCGAAGTTCATGGCATGACCTATGATGACATGAGCCAGGTCAGCTTCGTCTCGTACACGGACGCCGTGTCGCTGATGAAGGACAACAACGCCCAGATGTTCACCCTCGGCACGACCGTGCCCGCCTCGGCGGTCATGGACCTGGCCTCGGCCCGCGACATCAAGCTCCTCGGGATCTCCGACGACGCCTTCGCCGCCATGCGTGAGCTCAACCCGGGCTACTCGAAGCTGACCATCCCGGCCGGCAGCTATCCGGGCCAGGACGAGGATGTCGACGTCATCGGCTATGCCACGCACATCATCGCGCGCTGCGACCTCGACCCGGACGTGGTCTACAATGTCCTCGACGGCATGGTGACCGACAAGGCGGACCTGGTCTCCATCGTCAAGGTCATGGACGGCACCACGCTCGAGGTGATGGCGTCCGACACCGGCGTGCCGATGCACGAGGGTGCCACCCGCTTCTACCAGGAAAAGGGCGCGCTCTGACGCCCTAGGAACTGCGCGCCGGCCTCCGCCCGCCGCTTGCGTGGGGCGGGGGCCGGCTTCGGTCATCGAGCGGGAGAAGAGGCCGTATGCAGCTCTCGGCACGCAGCACCCGCTGGGCGATCACCGTCGTCGCCGTGGCGATGTCGGTCTTCCACCTCTACGTCGCCTTCGTCGGCCCGCCCGACGCCTATGTCATGCGCGGCCTGCACGCCGCCTTCGCCCTGGCGCTCACCTTCCTGGTGCTGCCCGGCTGGAACGGGAGGGCCGAGCGGCCGGGCATCGTCGACCTGACGCTGCTCGTCATCGCGGTGGCGGCGGCCCTCTATCCGACGTGGAATCTCGGCTACATCGTCAACCGGATGTACTACGTCGACGATCCCACGTTCGGGGATTACGTCTTCGGCGTCGCTCTCGTTCTGCTCATCATGGAGGCGACGCGGCGCGCCACCGGCTGGGCGCTGCCGCTGACGGCGGCGATCTTCCTGCTCTACGGGCTCACCTGGGGCAACCAGTCGGTCGGCATCATGCTCGACCAGCTCTACCTCACGACCGAAGGCATCTTCGGCATCCCGCTCTACGTCTCCGCCACCTACGTGATGCTCTTCATCCTGTTCGGCGCCTTCGTCGAACGCTCGGGCGCCGGCCAGCTCTTCATGGACTTCGCGCTCGCCCTCGCCGGCCACACCTCCGGCGGACCGGCCAAGGTGGCGATCATCACAAGCTCGCTCTTCGGCACGGTCTCCGGCAGCGCCGTCGCCAATGTCATGACCACCGGCACCTTCACCATCCCGCTGATGGGCCGCGCCGGCTATCGCCCGGCCTTCTCCGGGGCCGTCGAGGCCGTGGCCTCGACCGGCGGGCAGCTCATGCCGCCGATCATGGGGGCGGCCGCCTTCGTCATGGCCGAATTCCTCGGCACGAGCTACCTCACGGTGGCGGCCTTCGCCCTGCTGCCGGCGCTGCTCTACTACGTCGCCGTCTTCATGGCGGTGCATTTCGAGGCCCGGCGCGTCGGCCTTGTCGGCCTGCCGCGTGCCGACCTGCCGCGGCTGAAGGAGGTGCTGGTCGAGCGCGGCCATCTCTTCCTGCCGCTGGCGATCATCATCGGCGTGCTGCTGTCCGGCTACAGCGCTGCCTATGCCGCCATCTGCGGCATCGCCTCCGTGGTGCCGACCACATGGCTCCGGGCCAGCACGCGCCGCACCTTCACGCCTGCCCTGATCATCGAGGCGCTCGAGGCCGGGGCACGCAACACCATCATCGTGGCGCTCGCCTGCGCCTGCGCCGGAATCGTCATCGGCACGATCACGCTGACCGGCCTCGGTCTCGCCTTCACCAACATCGTCCTGGCGCTGTCCCAGAACATGCTACTGCCGGCCTTGGTGCTCACCATGGCCGCCGGGATCGTGCTCGGCATGGGGCTGCCGACGACGCCGGCCTATATCGTCCAGGTGGCGCTCCTGGTCCCGGCCTTGGTCCGGCTCGGCGTCCAGGTCGAGGCGGCACACCTCTTCGTCCTCTACTTCGCCGTGCTCTCGGCGATCACCCCGCCGGTCGCCATGGCCGTCTATGCCGCCAACGCGATCAGCCGCGCCGGCCTCATGGAAAGCTCATGGGCGGCGATCAAGCTGGGCCTCACCGGCTACATCATCCCCTTCATGTTCGTCTTCGGCCCGTCGCTGCTGCTGATCGGCGAGTGGCACCAGATCGCCCTCACCGCGATCACTGCCACCATCGGCGTCACCTGCCTCGCTGCCGCCCTGCACCAGTACTTCTTCTTCGGGCCGGCGCGGATCTGGGAGCGCGCTCTCCTGCTCGCCGCTGCCCTCGTCCTGATCAAGCCCGGTCTCTGGACGGATGCGCTGGGTGCCGCACTCGTGGCGCTGACCATCGCCAGCCAGATCCTGATCAGGCCGGCCCTGGTCGCCGGGCCAACGGTCGAGCGCAACCCGGGCGAATGAGCGGCCGGCCGGCCGCATCGGTCGGACTCGCCCGGCGCCTCGTGGCCGGCGCCCTCATGGCCGTTGGCGGCGCCGTCGTCGCCTTCGTCGCCGGCACGGCCTTCGCGGCACGCTTCCTCGTGCCGCCGGGCACCGGCCTCGCCGGGCCGGCTGAGGCGGTGGGCTATGGCCTGCTGGGGGCTGCCGGTGCCGTCGTGCTCGCCGCGTTCATCGCCACTCTTGCCGGGCGTCGCCTGCTCTTGGCCGCCACCGTGATCGCCATGGTGCTGGCGCTGGCAGCGGCCGGCGGCTTCGCCTATCTGGCACGGCAGGTGGCCACGCCGGAGGACGCGCCGACGTCGCCGCAGGCGACCACCGCACCCGCGGCCGGCACCGGCGGCAACTGACAGAAGCCCGTGTCGGCGGCGTTCAGCCGAGGTGGCCGAGCTCGGCGGCCGGCCGGCCCGAGGGTTCCGCCGCGGCACCGCCGGTGCGGGGCAGGAACTGGCCGGAGCCGGGGGCGGCCCTGAGCTCGCCCGCCTCGACGATGACCGCCCCGCGGCGCAGCACCTGGCTGGGCCAGCCCCTGATCTCGCGGCCGGCATAGGCGCTGTAGCCGGAGCCGTCATGGGTGGAGTCGTGGGTGATCGTCCTCGTGGCCTCCGGGTCCCAGATCACGAGATCGGCGTCGCTGCCGATGGCGATCGTGCCCTTCTTCGGATGCAGGTTGTAGATCCTGGCCGGCTCGGTCGCGGTCAGCCGGACGAAGTCGCTGAGGCCCATGCGGCCCTGGCTCACCATGGCGTCGAACAGCACCGGCAGGCGCAGCTCCACGCCGGCGAGGCCGTTGGCCATCTCCTTGAAGGTCGGATTCGGGCCCTTGGCGAGCTTGCCGCTCTCGTCCATGCGATAGGGGGCGTGGTCCGACGAGACGGTGGCGAGCGTGCCGAGGCCGAGCGCCTGCCAGAGCGCCGCCTGATCGTCGGGCTCGCGCAAGGGCGGGCTGCAGATCCACATGCCGCCCTCGACGCCCGGCCGGTCGAGGTCGGCGGCGCCGAGCGTCAGGTACTGCGTGCAGGTCTCGCCAAAGACCTTCGTTCCCTCGCCCTGCCAGCGGCGGAGGGTCGCCGCACCCTCGCGCGTGCTGACGTGGAAGATCATCAGCGGCTGGTCCATGAAGGCCGCCATGGCGACCGCCCGGTTGATCGCCTCGGCCTCGGCGAGGCGCGGGTGCGAGGGGACGTGGAACTTCGGCGCGGTCAGGCCCTGGGCCACCAGCCGCTTGCCCATCCAGGAGATCAGCCCGTGGTTCTCGGCATGCACGCAGACCATGCAGCCATGCTCGCGCGCCGCCCAGAGCACGTCGAGGAACTGCTCGTCCTCGACCCTGAGGCGGTCATAGGTGAGGAAGACCTTCAGCGAGGAATGGCCGTCCCGCACGAGGCCCGGCAGCTCGTCCCGCAGGATCTCGGGCCGCGGGTCGGCGAGGATCATGTGGAAGGCGTAGTCGACCACAGCACCCTTGGCCGCGCGCTCGTGGTAGTCGGCGACGACCTCGGCGAGGCTCATGCCCACATGCTGGGCGGCAAAGGGGAC
Organism: Alphaproteobacteria bacterium; assembly: GCA_030431615.1. Lineage (GTDB taxonomy): Bacteria > Pseudomonadota > Alphaproteobacteria > Geminicoccales > Geminicoccaceae > SLRI01. The sequence goes on along the minus strand of JAUIID010000025.1, from coordinate 25,929 downwards.
GACCGTCGTCGTGCCGCCCATCGCCGCCGAGACGGTTGCGGTCTCGAACGTGTCGGCATTCATCAGCCCGGAGGCGGCGAGCTGCTCGATGTGGCAGTGGCTGTCGACGCCGCCCGGTGTCACGATCTTGCCCCGCGCGTCGATCTCCAGCCGCCCCGTCGGCAGGTCCTTCGCAATCGCCACGACGCTCTCGCCGGTAATGCCGATATCCGCCTCGAACACGTCCGTGGCGGTGGCGACCCTGCCGCCCTTGATGACCAGATCGCAGTGCACCATGGCGCTCGTCTCCCCCCTTGGCTCCGGCCCTTCGGTAGCATGGGCAGGCGAGGGCGGCCATGGGCGCCCGGCCGGTCCGGTGCCTACTCTCCGCCGGTCCGGCTGCGCCACTGGGCGTAGTTCTCGCGCACCAGCTCGAAGGTGTCGCGCGTCCGGCAGTAGAGATTGGCGAAGAGCCGGCCGACCGGACGGTAGGCGTCGAAGTCGATGCGCAGGGTGTCCGGATCGACGAGGCCATCCCGGACGTGGATGGCGAGGACCTCGCCGACGACGAGGCGGTGGTCGACGCCGATCACCAGCGTCGTGTAGTTTCGACACTCGAGCGCTGCCGGGGCCTCGGCAATGCGCGGCGGGCTGACCAGGGTCGAAGCGGCGAGGCTGAGGCCCGCCGGACCGGGCTCGCTCTTCTCCGGCGGGAAATCGACCGCGGCGACGTTCATGGCGGGGGCCAGCTTTTCGTCGACCAGGTTGACCACGAACTCGCCCCTGGCCTCGATATTCCGGGCAGTGTCCTTCAGCGCACCCCCGGCACGCCGGCCGATGCCGATGACCACGAGTGGCGGCTCGTCGCTGAAGACGTTGAAGAACGAGAAGGGGGCCGCATTGACGAGGCCATCCGCATCCTGCGAGGTGACGAAGGCGATCGGCCGCGGCACGACGAGCGAGGTGAGCAGCTTGTAGCGGTCGCGCGGGGCGAGATTGGCGATGCGGAGATCCATCAGCCCGGCCCCGACCCGGTGTCGGCGATGCGGATGAAGTGTGGCTCTCGATAGGGCATTGAAGGCTCCGGCTGGGCTTTGGCGGCATGCTAGCCCGGACCTCTGCCACCGGCGACTCTCGCGCGGCCCGCCGCAACGGCCCCGTCCCGGCGACGTTTGGTCCCGCGCATGCCCGTTTTGTTACCACAGGTACCGGGTGTATATCGGTAGCTGTCTGGCGTTTGAGGCGCCGCTGTCTCAGGGAGGATGGTTCGTTGACAAGCACGAAGAACAATATGGCCCTGCTGCTGGCCGGGGTGGTTCTGGCGCTCTCCGCGCCGGTGATGGCCCAGGACGCAGCCGGCGATCCCGAGGCCGGCAAGAAGGTGTTCCGGCAGTGCCAGGCCTGCCATGTGGTCGACGCCGAGCAGAACCGGGTGGGTCCGCATCTCGTCGGCATCATCGGCCGGCCGGCAGGTACGGTCGCGGATTTCAAGTACTCGGATGCCATGGCGAACAGCGGCATCGTCTGGGACGAGACGACGATCGCCGAATATCTCGCCAACCCGAAGGACTATATCCCGGGCAACAAGATGGTCTTCGCGGGCCTGCGCAAGCCCGAGCAGATCCAGGACGTGATCGCCTATATCGCGAATCCCGAATAGCCACCAGCCGGCTCAGGCGGCGTGCAGCGCCGCCCAGAGCTCGGTCACGTACTTGCGGAACCAGACCGTGTAGCGGTCGGGATGCGCATCCATGTCGCGGCGCAGCTCCCGCGGCTCGGCCCAGCGCACCGCGTCGGCCTCCGCGGGATCCGGCGACACCGGCCCGGCATGGCGGCCAGTATAGATGCTCACCAGCTCGTGCTCGGTCATGCCGTGATCGAGCGGCGAGCGGTAGTAGACCTTGGTGAGGTAGGCGAGCGGGCAGACGAAGCCGAGCTCCTCCTCGAGCCGGCGACCTGCAGCGGCCTCGGTCGCCTCCCCCGGGCGCGGATGGCCACAGGCGGCATTGGTCCAGAGCCCGCCCGAATGATACTTGCCGGGACTGCGCCGCTGCAGCAGCCAGTTGCCGGCATGGTCCTGGATCAGCACGGAAAAGGCGCGGTGCAGCGTGCCCGAGCGGTGTGCCGCGTGCTTCTCCGCGGTGCCGATGACCCTGTCTTCCGCATCGACCAGCATCACCCGCTCGGCGCGGCTCCGGGGCGTCGACCGAACTGCCGGTGCGTCGGGCAACTTTCCTGTGTCTCCTCCATCGGACCACCAAATCGACACCCGCCATGGCGCAAAGTCAAGCAGGGGGGAACGAGGGCGATCAGCACTCGCCCTGCTGCTGCCTGTCACCAGCCATGCGCTTTGTGCATTGCAACATAATGGTCGCTGTGTCAGCCTCGGTTCAAAGCTCGGCCAAGCAGACTCAACTTCACCAAGGAGACGCGCGTGGACTCATCGCGTTCCCCGGCAGGAGTCGTCTTCAGGCTGGAAGACAGGCCGAGTTTCGGGATCAGCATGCTTGCCGCCTGGCAGCATGTGCTGGCGAGCATCGTCGGCATCGTTACACCGACATTGATCATTGGCGGTGTGCTCGGCCTCGGCGAGCACATTCCCTATCTGATCAGCATGGCGCTGATCGTCTCCGGCGTCGCCACCTTCATTCAATGCCGGCGCATCGGCCCTGTCGGCTCGGGACTGCTCAGCCTCCAGGGAACGAGCTTTGCCTTTCTCGGCGCCATCCTGGCCGCCGGGCTGGCCATGAAGGCGCGGGGTGCCACGTCGGAAGAGATGCTGGCAATGATCTTCGGGCTCTGCCTCGTCGGCTGCGTGATCGAGATCATCCTGAGCCAGTTCATCGAGCAGCTGAAGCGGGTGATCACGCCGACAGTGACCGGCGTCGTCATCACGGTGATCGGTCTCAGCCTCGTCAAGGTCGGCTTTACCGACCTCGCCGGCGGCGTCGGAGCCGAGAAATTCGGCAGCCCGGTCAATCTCGCGATCGGCATGATCGTGATCTGCGTCGTGCTGTGGTGCAGCTTCGTTGCCAACCTGCAGGTGCGGATCAGCGCGCTAGTGATCGGATTGGCCGTCGGCTTCGGCATTGCGGCCGTTCTCGGCATGGTCGACTTCAGCCGGATCGGTGGTCAGCCCCTGCTCGCCGTGCCCGTTCCGTTCCGGTTCGGCATTGACTTTGATCTCGGCCTCTTTGCGCCGATCGCGTTCATCTATCTCATCACCGCGATCGAGACGACTGGCGACCTTACCGCCAATTCCGTGATCTCGGGCGAGCCGGTCGAAGGGCCGGTCTATCTCCGTCGGATCAAGGGCGGAATCCTGGCCGATGGCGTGAACTCCGGCCTCGCCGCCATGCTCAACACCTTTCCCAACACGACCTTCAGCCAGAACAACGGCGTGATCCAGATGACCGGCGTGGCCAGCCGTCATATCGTCTTCTACATCGCCGGCGTGCTCGTCGTGCTCGGGCTCTTTCCGATCTTCGGCGCGGTGCTGGCGACCATCCCGAAGCCGGTCCTGGGCGGCGCCACGCTCGTCCTCTTCGGCTCGATCGCGGTTGCCGGCATACGCATCATCGCGACGCAACCGATCGACCGGAAGACGATCTATGTCCTCGCGGTCTCTCTTGGTCTCGGGCTCGGCACGGCCCTGGTGCCGAACGCGCTCGAGGGACTGCCCGATATCGTGCAGAAGGTGCTGGGCGCGCCGATCACCGCGGCCGGTCTCAGTGCGATCCTGATGACCCTGGTTTTGCCGGATGCGGTGCCGGACCCTGCTCTGAAAGCCGTAGCGACACCGGCCGAGTAGTCCTCACGCGGACTTCTGGACTTCCATCTCGAAGATGCAGGCCGGCGCCCCGCCGGCCTCGCACGCGATCTCCCTGACCGTGCTTCGCGGGCTGATCAGGCTGCGGCAGAGCTGCTCGAAGGTGCCGGCCAGGAAATCGCAGATCGGCGCATCGTCGTGCTGCCTCAGGCAGAGCGGATTGTTGGTGAGGCCGAGACGCATTGGCCGGCCGTAGACGGCGACGAAGGCGCCGCTGCCGGCCAGCCGCCAGGGATCGTGCTGGAGGGTCAGCAGCAGCAACCGCGCAACGAGCGGGCAGGGCATATGCCGGGAGAGCCGGCGAAGCGGTGCCGGCACATGCTGCGCCAGCAGGTTGTCGGCCGTACGACGTCCGGCCGCCCGGGTCACGGCCCTGGCACAGGCCGGTCCGAGCTGGTGGCGCAGGGTTCGGTGCAGGGCCGCGACCTCGCGTTCGTCGACAAGCGCTGCGGAACCGTCGGCGAGGTAGCGGCTGAGGCCGGCTGTCGCGAAGAGGCGTCGCAGGGGCGCCTCGCCGACACGCTCGCCCAGCACCGCCGCCACCTGGGAAACGGCTCCCGCGCACATGCGACCGGTCGAACGGCTGGCCGCCCTGGTCGGCGTTGAGGGGGCCGTGGCCAGGTCCGGAGCGGGCATGGAACCTCTCAAGCTGCGGACCCGACCGCCCGGGAGTTCCCGGGCGCGGAGGCGCAGACGCCGTCGCATTCGACAGGGAAGGTCATCGTCACGTCTGCACCGGCCTCGACTTTCGGTTGCTGCGGCCCACATGGCGATCCGGCGGCGGACCCTCATGATGGTGGCGCGACAAAAGCTCGTTGACGATTGGTTCAGGAGCCCAAAGCTAGCTCTTCTCTGACCGAGTTCAATCGGCCGCGCCACCGTCCGGCAAGTTTTCGGGGCAGATCGGGGACAGACGTGTCAGTCACCGGATCTGCGTTCGTCGAGGTCCGCCGGGCAGCAGCGAAAACGAGGTTTGCTGGCCGGCAGGTGCAATCCCGGTTCCGTCGCGATCCGGCTTTCCATCGTATGGCCATTGTGCCAGTAGTCGGGAGGTTCAGCATGATCAGACCGTCGGGGATTGTTCTGGTTCAATACGTGATCGCCTGCCATGCGGATGCGTGGTCTTTGAGGGTTCGGCGTGGACGGACGCCGTCGATTGATATTGAATGAGGGGAAGGCAGCTTGGCTTGCCCGAGCCAGAGTGAGCTGGTACGGGGTCCAGTCAATGCGGTCAGATCCGCGCAACAGAGCTTCCTCTTATGTATCAATCGAAAAATCGGCGGGGCGCCTCGGCTCGGCGGCCGCTGACCGGCCTTTGATCGTGACGGGTCCGTCGTTCGCCGATGCTCCGGGCCAGGGACTGGCAGTCGCGGGCACGCAGCGACGCCGGGCTCCGGCGCCCACCCTGCGTGACGTTCGCTGATGGCGCGTTCGTCTCCCCTGCGCGTTGCACTGGTCGCGGGATGCCCGTTCCCCTGGCCACGCGGTACGCCGGCGCGCATCCTCGGCATGGCACAGGCGCTGCACCAGGCCGGGCATGATGTTCATGTGATCGCCTATCCGATCGGCGATCTGGACCAGAAGTTGCCGTTTTCGGTGCATCGCAGCCTGGGCTTGCCATTTTACCGGCGCACGGCGCCCGGGGCCGATCCCCTGCGGCTCGGTTTCTTCCTCCCGGCGCTCGCGGCGACGGTGGCGCGGGTGGTTGCCCGACAGCGCATCGAGATCGTGCACGCCCACCACTATGAGGGGCTGCTTGCCGCGTGGCCGGCGAGGCAACTGCACGGCGTGCCGGTCATCTATGATGCCCACACGACTCTGGCTGGCGAGCTGCCCTACTACCGTCTGGGCGTGCCACGCGGCTGGACGACGGCGGTCGGCCGCGCCCTCGACGCGCGCCTGCCCAGGCTTGCCGACCACATCGTGGCAACCAGCCAGCACATCGCCGACGAACTCTACCGGGACGGCATGTCGGCCGAGCGTGTCACCGTGGTGGGCAACGGCATCGAGGACGCCTTTGTCGCGGGGCCGGTTCCGGACAGCCTGCCGGACGGGTCGGGCGAACGGATCGTCTATGCCGGCAATCTCGCAGGTTATCAGGGCATCGACACGCTGCTCGAGGGGTTCACCCAGGTGGCGAAGGCAAAGCCCGGCGCCAGATTGGTGCTTCTGACCGATTCGTCGTTCGAGCGATTTGCGCCGTTGGCCGAGCGGTTGGGCATCCAGGACCGGATCGACATCGAGCAGGCGCCGCCGCCACAGGCGCTCGGCCGGCGGCTCGCTAATGCTTCGCTGCTCGTCAATCCCCGCGCGGAGTGTCCGGGCTATCCGTTGAAGCTGCTCAACTACATGGCCGCAGGGCGACCGATCGTCTCGTTTCGGGACTCGGCGAGAGGCCTGACGCAGGATCAGGACGCCTGGCTCGTCGACGAGCCCACGCCGACGGCGCTGGCGCGCGGCATGCTGGCGGTGCTGGACCGGCCGGATGGCGGAGCGGCGCTCGGCCGGTCCGCCCGGGAGCATGTGGAGGCGGAGCTGACGTGGTCGCGCGTGGTGGCCAGTCTCGAGGGGCTCTATCGCCGCATGGTGGCGCACGAGCCTCCTCTGGCCGATCGCCGGACATCATCGTCGGTCGGTGTCGCCAGCGGCGACTAGGAACCTCGGTACTTTCTTCACGACAGCGCTTGCCCTAGACGTTTTTAACCGAACGGTCACAAACGGTGCGTACGGGCTAGGGCACCAAATGGGGAGAGAGTTGATGACGAGGGGCCTTGCACTCGGTTTGGCAGTTGCGCTGCTGGCGGGGACGGCGATGACACCGGGCGATGCTGCGGCGCAGGGCGGCACCGTTTCGGTCTACACGGCGCATGCGCCCGAGATCTACAACGAGATCGTGCCGAAGTTCGAAGAGGCGACCGGCATCACCGTGTCGCTGGTCCAGGCCGGCTCGGGCGACATCGTGCAGCGGGCGCGGGCCGAGGCGGCGAGCCCCCTCGCCGACGTCATCTGGTCGATCGGCGGCGAGGCGCTCGAAGCGAACAGCGACCTGCTCGAGGCCTATACCAGCACGCATGATGCCGAGCTCGATCCGCTCTACAAGGTCGGCACCAACTGGTTGCCCTATACCGGCATCCCGATGGTCTTCGTGGTCAATACCGACATGGTCGCCGAGGGCGACATGCCGGCGAGCTGGGCCGATCTCGCTGATCCCAAGTGGAACCAGAAGGTCGCCTATGCGGGTGCCGACAGCTCGGGCTCGGCGTTCATGCAGCTCGCCACGATTCTCGATGTCTATGGCGAAGAGCAGGGCTGGGAGCTGTTCGGCGAGATGATGAAGAACTTCATCGTCACGGGCAGCTCGGGCAGGGTGCCGCGCGGGGTCGCGGATGGCGAGTTCGCCGTCGGCCTGACGCTCGAGGAGGCCGCCCAGCGCTATGTCGCGGGCGGCGCCAATGTCGCCATCGTCTACCCGGAGCCGGCGACATCGGCCCTGCCGGACGCGGTTGCCCTGGTCAAGGGCAGCCCCAACCCCGATGCCGGCAAGCAATTCATCGACTTCGTGCTGTCGAAGGAGATCCAGGAGTTCCTGGTCGAGCAGATGCAGCGTCGCTCTGTCCGCACCGACGTGGCGCAGCCCGAGGGTCTGCCCGGTCTCGATGAGATCGCGGTCCAGAACTACGACATGGGCTGGGCCGGCGCGGAACGCGAGAACATCATCAAGCAGTATCTCGGCATCCTGCGCCAGTGATTCCCGCGGATCGGCACCAGCTGCCGGTCTCGCCCTGATGGCGGCGATCGGCATTGCCGGGCTGGTCAAGCGCTTCGGTGCCGTCACCGTCATCGAGGCGCTCGATCTGGAGGTCGGGGCCGGGGAGTTCTTCACGCTCCTCGGCCCGTCCGGCTGCGGCAAGACAACCCTCCTGCGCATCATCGCCGGTTTCGAGCGGCAGAACGCGGGCGATCTCCAGGTCAACGGCCGGCTCGCCAACGACATCCCGGCGCACCGGCGCGACATGGGGATGGTCTTCCAGAACTACGCCATCTTTCCGCACATGTCGGTCTTCGACAACGTCGCCTACGGCCTGAAGCAGCGGAAGTTCAGTCACCGCGAGATCGAGGCGAAGGTGAGCCGAGCCCTCGAGCTGGTCCGGCTCGAGGGCTACGAGCGGCGCTTTCCCGACCAGCTCTCGGGCGGCCAGAAGCAGCGCGTGGTGCTGGCGCGCGCTCTCGTCATCGAGCCCCAGGTGCTGCTCATGGACGAGCCGCTATCGGCGCTCGATGCCAAGGTCCGCGTCGGGCTGCGACGGGACATTCGCCTGGTGCAGCAGCAGCTCGGCATCACCACGCTCTATGTGACCCACGACCAGGAGGAGGCGCTGGTCGTCTCGGACCGCATCATGGTGATGGAGGCGGGCGAAATTCGCCAGCTCGGCAGCCCGCGCGAGGTCTACGAGGATCCGGCTAATCTCTTCGTCGCCACCTTCATTGGGACGAGCAACCTGCTCGACGGCCGGGTCGACCGGTCGGGTGGTGTGAGCGGCGTGCAGGTCGCGGGTGCGCGGCTCGACCTGCCGGACCTCCCGGCTGCCGACGGCACCGAGCTTCACCTGGCGCTCCGGCCCGAGCACCTCACGATTCTCGACGATGGGCCAGTGGCGGAAGGGGTCGTGGCGCTCGAGGGCGTGGTCGAGCTCGTCAGCTATCTTGGTTCACAGTCGAGGATCGCGGTTCGGGTTCCCGGCGTCGCCGAGGTCGTCGAGGTCGAGGCGCCGAGCGCCGCCCCTGCCAGCGCCTCGCCGCCGGGCCGGGCGGTGCGCCTGGGCTTTCGCCCCGAGTCCGCCTTCCTCTTCGCCGCAGCCAGTGGCGAGCGGGTGCGCTGAGCCATGGCGGTGCCGGCCGGGTCCCGTCGCCTCGACCTCTGGACCGTGCTGACGCTGGCGGCACTGGCCGTGCTCGGCATCTTCGTGCTCTGGCCGCTCGCGAACGTCTTCACCGCGAGCTTCTACGGCGAGTTCAGCGGCAGTCTCGGCCTCGAGAACTACGCCACCTTCTTCGGCTCCGGCTATTTCCGCCGGGCGCTCTGGCACAGCCTCTTCACCTCGGCCATGGGAACACTGCTGGCGCTGGCACTGGGGCTGCCGCTCGCCGTCATCGCCGCCCGCTACGATTTCCGGGGCAAAGCGGCGTTGCGCGTCCTCGTCCTGCTCTCGCTCATCTCGCCGCCCTTCATCGGTGCCTATGCCTGGATCATGCTGCTCGGCCGGCAGGGGCTGGTGACCCAGGCGCTGGCCGGGATCGGCATCGGCCTGCCGACCATCTATGGCGCCCCCGGGATCATCCTGGTCACGGCACTCAACCTCTATCCGCTCGTCTTCCTCCTGGTCCACGGTGCCCTCTTGCGGATCGACCGCTCGCTCGAGGAGGCATCGCTCGGGCTCGGCCGCACCCGGTTCCAGACCTTCCGCAGCATCACCCTGCCCCTGACCTTGCCGGCCATGGCGACGGGCGCGCTCCTGGTCTTTCTCGGCGTGCTCTCCGATTTCGGCACGCCGGCCTTGCTCGGCGAGAACTATCCGGTGCTGGCGACCCTGGCCTTCACGCTCTTTCTCTCCGAGATCGGCGGCAATCCGGCCATGGCGTCGACCACCAGCGTGGTGCTGGTCTCCGTCGCCCTCGTGCTCATCCTGCTGCAGCGCTGGGTCGCGTCGCGGCGCAACTACGCCTCGGATGCCATCAACCGGCCCGAGATCCTGCGGATGACAGGCTGGCAACGCCTGGTTTTCCCGGCCTTCGCCTGGGGCCTGATGGCGATCGCCAACCTGCCGCTCCTGATCATCGTCTACACGTCGTTCCTCGAAACCTCGGGCCCGGTGTTCCTCCAGTCCTTCTCGCTCGACAGCTACCGACAGGTCTTCCACCTGGTGCGCGGTGCGATCGTCAACAGCTTCGCCTTCTCCGGCATGGCGCTGGCGCTCATCGTGGTGACCGGCAGTGTGGTCGGCTACATCATCAGCCGACGCGACACGATGCTCACCCGCGTGCTCGATACGGCCCTGATGATCCCCTACGTCATTCCGGGTACCGTGCTCGGCATCGGCTTCATCACCGCGTTCAACCAGCCGCCGATCTGGATCACCGGCACGATGGCCATCATCGTCGCCGCTTACTTCATCCGCCGCCTGCCCTACATGGTCCGCGCCTGCGCTTCCTACGTCTACCAGATCGACCGGTCGGTCGAGGAGGCGTCGATCAACCTCGGAGCACCACCGGCGAAGACGTTCATGAAGATCATGCTGCCGCTCATGGCACCCGGCATCCTCGCCGGGGCCGTGCTCGCCTGGGTCGAGGTCATCAACGAGCTGTCGGCGACGGTCGTGCTCTATACGGGGGCGACCTCGACCATGCCGATCGCCACCTACAGCCAGGTGCTGGCCGGTTCGTACGGGCCAGCCGCCGCCGTCGCCAGTCTCCTGATTCTCGCCACCACGCTGTCGCTGGTGCTCTTCACAGTGATCGGTGGCAGCGACCGCGAGTTGACGGTCTGACTGGCCATGCGCATCGAAGCCTTCACCGAGGGCAAGAATCTCGACGATCCGGGCGCCAACGAGGACCAGCTCCTGGTGCTGCCGGGGCGTGGCTACGCGGTAATCGACGGGGTCACCGACCGCACTGGCGAGCGCTATGACGGCATGCTGGCGGGCCGCCTCGCCGGGCTTGTCGTGCGTAATGCGGCCGCCGCCTTCCTGCTGGACCCGGCCGAGCGGGCATGCGCGCCCGAGCGCGTCGTCGCGCGCATCACCGCGGCGATCCAGGCTGCCTATGCGCGGCATGGCATCGGAGAAGTTGCGAAGGCGAGGCCGGCACGGCGTTTCGGCGCCACGCTGGCGCTGGCGGCGCATGTCGGCGAGCATCTGCGCATCGTCCTCGTGGGCGACAGCGGCGTGCGTTTCAACGGTCAGGACCTCACGAGCGTCGATCCGGGGCTCGATCTCGTGACTGCGGGCATTCGCCAGTCCGCCTGGCGGATACTCGAGGCCGCCGGCGCCAGCCACGCCGAATGCGCCCGTGTCTCGCGTGCCTGCGTCTTCAATGGCCTCGCCCGGCTGCACCCCGAGATGCGGCCCTGGCTCGACGAGGCCGCACTAACGGACCTGCGCGACCGCTACCTCGCCGAGGCCGGGCAGCGCTTCGCTCATGTCCCGCGAGGCGATATCGAGTTGCTCGTCGACGGCGGCATTATCGAGGGGCAGGGGCGGTTCCAGAACAATACCCTCAGCCCCTTGAGCTACTGCGTGCTCGATGGCTTTCCCGTGCCGATGGAGCTCGTGCGGGTGATCGATCGACCACTGGCCGGTCTCGAGACGCTCGAGCTCTTCACGGACGGCTATTTCAGTCCGGGGGTCGAACCGACGGTCGCCGCCTGGGAGGCGGCTTTCAGGGAGGTCGAGCGGACCGACCCGGACAAGCTTGACGCCTATCCCTCGGTGAAAGGCACGGTCGGCCGGGTGCGTGCCGACGACCGGACGGTGGTCATCGTCGGTTTCTGAGGCGGTCGTTCAGGCCTTCAGTGTCGCAAGCAACTTGTTCGCCTCGCGCAGGTCCCGTGTCTCGAACCCTTCGGTGAAGCCGGCAAGGCAGGTGGCGAGCAAGTCGGCGCCAGGTTCGGGCTCGCCCTGCTCCGCCCTGAGGCGGGCGACATCCATGGTGGCCCGCAGCTCCAGCATCCGCGCTTCCTGGCGGCGGGCGACGTCGAGAGCCGTCTCGAGCGTTGCCGCCGCCGCGGCAACGTCCCCCAACACCCGCTCGCAGGCGGCTCGCCGGCGCAGCACCTCGACTTCCACCCAACGAGCTCCGCCGGCCTCGATGTGGGCGAGGGCCTCGTTGATTCGCTCGAGCCCGGCATCGGGGGCACCCCGGCGGCTCAACGCTTCGCCCAGAAGACTCAGAGCGAAGGGCACGAAGACGCCGCTGCCGGAAGATCGAACCTTGGCCAGGGAATGCTCGCAGGCTGCAACGGCGGCCGCAGGCGTGTCACGAAGAAGCACGAGCTGGGCACGGCAGACCTCGCCCATCGAAAGCCAGGTGCCGAATCCCTGCTCGCCCGCATGCTCAAGGCTCACGGCCACGGCGCGCTCGGCCCTTTGCCCATCGCCCAGCTCGATGGTCAGCATGGACGTCCAATGCAATGCGTAGTTGATGCTGAAGGAATGGCCGAGCCGGTAGGCGAGGTCTAGGCTTTCCGCCATGAGGCGTTGGGCCTGTTCCGGATAGCCCATGTACCAGAGCGTCATGGCTCCGCGGCAGCCGCAAACGACGCCTGGATCCTGGCCGTAGAGGGCAAGGTGGCGAGCGTGTTGCTCGATCGAGTAGCGCCGGCGGGCCTCGCCGAAATGATGCCTGGCCAATGCCAGTTCACCGCGCCAGGAATGCGTAATGCCGAGAGCGTAGTTGGCCTCGACGACGAGGGTTGGATCGTCCAGGCCAGTCGTCAATTCGTCGAGCCGCTGAGACAGCTTGAGCGCCTCGTTCCCCTCACCGGAGACTGCGGCCTTGATCGTCAGGCCGAGCACAATCGGAAACTCGGCGAGGCCAAGGCCGGCCGCGCGGCAGAGCTGCAGAGCCTGGCCGTAGACCTCGCCAGCCGCCTGGCTGGCATGGCCTTCGATCGCCGCCTGAACCTTGCCCAGCATGGTCAGGGCCGCGACCTGGCGCCGGTCTCGCGTGATGCCCGGCGGCAGCGTAGCGATCAGCCGCAGTGATCGTTCGAGATAGCGGCGCGCCTCGCGATTGGCGGCCTTGTCGTTGGCGAGATCGGCGGCCCGCGTATAATAGTCGATGGCCCCTTCCGTGCGCCCGGCATGTTCCAGATGGTGCGCCACCGTCTGTGGTTCGGCCTGGGCACGATCCGGAAAGCGCCCGAGAAGGGACTCGGCGATCTGCCCGTGCAGCACGGCGCGACGGCCGCGCAACAGCGACTGGTAGGCGACGTCCTGGACCAGCGCGTGCTTGAAGAGGTAGCGGTCGCCACGGCGAAAGACGAGCTCGGCGCCGACCAGGCGATCGAGCGCTTCGGCGAGGTCGGCCTGAGCCTCGCCAGCGGCGGCTTCGAGGAGATCGTGGTCGAACTCCCGGCCGATGCAGGAAGCGATCTGCGCCACCTCCTTGACGGCGTCGAGCCGCTCCAGGCGAGCCATCAGCGAGTCCTGGAGCGTCGCGGGCACGCTGTCGCTGTCGCCGCCGCGCTCGAGCGTGGCCCGGGTCATCTCCTCGATGTAGAGCGGCACGCCGTCGGTGCGGGCGAGGATCGTCGCGACCATGTCCTCGGGCAGTTGGTCGCCACCGGCCACGCGCTGGACGATGGCCGTGGCAGCAGCCCTGGCCAGCCTATTCAGGGTCATGACGGTAAGATGCGGGTGGCCCGTGAGGTGCGGCTGGTCCTCCGGCCGCGAGGTCATGAGGAGCAGCACGCGGGCTTCGTCGATCCGGCCGAGGATGCGCTCCAGCAGCTCGAGCGAGGTCGGGTCGATCCAGTGCAGATCCTCGAACAGGATCATGACCGGCGTGCGCCGGGCGAGATGCTCGAGCCGCCTCACCAGGATCTCGATGACGAGATCGCGGCGCCTGGCCGCACTCATCCCGGCGGGCGGCACCGCATCGCCGATATCGAGCAGCTCGGCCATGAGCGGCACGGCCTCATCGGGCTTCGGCTCGAACTCGCCGAGAAGATCGCCCAGCCGCTGCAGTCGCCCCGCGGCATCGGGCAGATGGTCGAGGCCCGCCTCGGCGACGAGCTGGCGACGCACCGGCCACAAGGGGCTGTCGCCCTGCTGCGGGGAAGTCTGGTAGCGGAGAACAGTCGCTCCCTCTGCCACCGCACGCGCGATCAGTGCCGCCGATATCCGGGACTTGCCGATTCCGGGCTCGCCGATCAGGAGCACCGCCTGGCCCTCGCTGTTCCGGGCTCGCTCCCAGCGCTCCGCCAGCAGGGCCAGCTCGAGCTCGCGGCCGCTCATCGGCGCGAGGCCGCCCGCATGCTGCGCCTCGAAGCGGCTCAGCTGCAGTCGCTCTCCCCTGACCCGGAAGACCGGCACCGGTGCCGGCAGCCCCTTGACCGGCTGCAGGCCCAGTGACTCGAGCTCGAAGAGATCGCCGACCAGAACGCGGGTATCCGCCGCGATGACGACATGGCCCGGCTCGGCGACGACCTGCAGCCGGGCGGCGAGATTGGGTGTGCCGCCAGTGAGGCTCTCGGCATCGCCGTGCTGCCCGTCGACGACGACCACGCCGGTGGCGATGCCGATCCGTGCGGCGAGCAGGGTGCCGCCGGGCGTTTCGAGACTGCTGACCGCGGTCGTGACGGCGAGCCCGGCGCGAATCGCCCGTTCGGCCGCGTCCTCGAGAGCCCGCGGCCAGCCGAAGCAGGCGATGACACCGTCGCCCGGGAAACCGGCGACATGCCCGCCGAAGGTTTCGACCTCGCGCCGCACGGCAGCGCGATAGGTCTGCAGGAGCTCGTGCATGTCCTCGGCGTCGAGTCCGATGGCAATGGCCGTCGAGTCGACCAGATCCACGAACATCACGGTCAGCTGCCGCCGCTCGGCAACAGGCCGGGCCGCAGGGACGGTGTCCGGCACCGGCGCCGTCTCGACGGTGCCATTGCCCCCGAGGCAGTGCAGGAGCTCGATCCGACTCGATACTTCCAGCTTGCGGTAGATGGTATTGAGGTGGGTACGGACGGTCGCCGGCGAGATTTCGAGATCGCGCGCGATCTCCTTGTAGCTCAGACCGTCGACATAGAGCCGTGCGATCTGGTCCTCGCGAGTGCTCAATTCGGCGCCGACTTTACCGGCTGCCAATCGCCGTTCCCCCGTATTGTCGAGACCCGCAGGTCATACCCGACTATTCGACGGGCAGGCCGTCTACGTCATCGTGGCGCCGCTTTCTACGCTACTTGACCGATACCACGCGCCGGTCCGCGATGCCAGCTTGGGTGGAGCCATCGTGGAAAGGGAGGATACCATGACCCATGTGCAGCTTGCGACCCTCGACAACGGCTCGACCACCATCGATGCGGCTGTCGTCGCGGCGCTCGGTGCTGGCCTCGAGGGCGGCACCGCGCTCCCTGGCGAATCCGGTTACGACGAGGCGCGGACCATCTGGAACGCGATGATCGACCGACAGCCGGGCCTCGTCATCCGCTGCCGGACGGCGGAGGACGCCCAGCAGGGAGTCCGCTTCGCCGCCGAGCATGGTCTCCTGCTCGCGGTGCGTAGCGGCGGCCACAACATCTCCGGCAATGCCGTCTGCGATGGCGGGCTGCTGGTCGATCTCTCGCAGATGCGCGACGTGACGGTCGACGCGGGAGCCCGCCGTATGCGGGTCGAGGCGGGTGCCCGCCTTGCCGACGTCGATGCCGCCACCCAGGCGCATGGCCTGGCGGTGCCGCTCGGCATCAACTCGACCACGGGAGTTGCCGGGCTGACGCTCGGTGGTGGATTCGGCTGGCTGTCGCGCAAGCACGGCTTGACCATCGACAGCCTGGTCGCCGCCGAGATCGTCACCCCCGACGGACGGCTCCGGCGGATCGATGCGGAGAGCGCTCCGGATCTCTTCTGGGCGATCCGTGGGGGTGGCGGGAATTTCGGTGTGGTCACTGCATTCGAGCTGAAATTGCACTCCGTCGGGCCGGAGGTGCTCTCGGGCCTCATCGTCCATCCGATGAGCGAGGCGCCGGCCCTCATGCGCGAGTATCGGAGGCTGGCGGCGGAGATGCCGGACGATCTCACTGTCTGGGTAGTGATGCGCAAGGCGCCGCCTTTGCCGTTCCTGCCGGAAGAATGGCATGGACGCGAGGTTCTGGTCTTCGCCGCCTGCTACGCCGGCGACATGGCGGCGGGCGAGAAGGCCCTGGCACCACTGCGTGCCCTGGGCGAACCGATCGCCGATGTGATCAGCCCGCACCAGTATGCCGGCTGGCAGCAGGCCTTCGACCCGCTGCTGACCGACGGGGCGCGCAACTACTGGAAGTCCCACAACCTCGCCGATCTGGACGATGGCCTTGTCGATCTGCTGGTCGAGGCGGTGGGCCGGTTGCCGTCACCGGAGTGCGAGATCTTCGTGGCCCAGCTCGGCGGGGCGGCAAGCGGCGTCGATCCGGCGGCCACCGCCTATGCGCATCGTGACGCCCGCTTCCTCATGAACGTGCACACCCGCTGGCAGGAAGCCGGTGACGACACCCGCTGCATAGCCTGGGCGCGCGAGCTCTTCGACCGGTCGGCCCGCTTCGCGACGGGGGGCGTCTACGTCAACTTCATGCCGGAGGACGAGGTCGGTCGCGTCAAGAGTGCATTCGGCTCGAGCTATGCACGGCTCGGCCGGATCAAGGCCGAGGTGGATCCGCAGAACCTCTTGCGGATGAACATGAACGTTCGCCCGGCTGCGTGACCATGCTTGCGGGGCGAGGGGCCGTCAGGCCGTGTCTGACGGCCTCCCGTCGTCCCACCAGCTGCCGCGCAGCACGATGCCGCGCTGGCGGAGGCGCTGGTCGCCCGACATGACGGCGCCGATCGAGTCGACGTAGCGGAAGTCTCCCTTGTCGATCACCAGGAGGGTGGCGTCGCCGGCCGAGCCCGGCGCCAGCGTGCCGAGTTCGGGGTGGCTCATGACGCGGGCCGGCGTGGCGGTGGTGGCGCGGATGACCTCGGGCAGCGGCATGCCGAGGCAGAGAAACTTCGACATTGTCACGAGCACATCGTGAGCGGGGCCATCGATGCAGTCGACATGCACGTCGCTGCTGATGACGTCCGGCCAGAAGCCCTGGTCGACCATTTGCCGTGCCGTGTCGAAGCCGAACGAGCCGGCACCGTGGCCGACATCGAAGACGACGCCGCGCTCGCGGGCCGCAAGGTAGGTGTCGCGCACCTTGCCCCCGGCGGTCAGCGGCGAGTTGAGCTTCGGCGTGTAGCAATGGGTGACGATGTCGCCCGGGCGGAGCGGGTCGACGATCTCCTCGATCCGCGGTGGCGGTGCGGCACCGACATGCACCATGACCGGCACCTCGGCGATCTCGCCGGCGCGGATCGCGAGGTGCAGCGGCATGGCGCCGAGCCGGCCCGTGGTCGAGAGCCCGACCCGGATCTTGATGCCGACGACATGCTCGCGGTGGGCGCGGACGGCGGCGACGCAATGCGGAATGCTGAGATAGTCGAGGTTCTCGGCCTCTGGCAGGCGCATGACGCCGCTACCCTGGAAGATGCCCGGATAGGCGAGATTGACGTAGGCGAAGATGCGCACCGCCGAACGCTCGATAACGTGATGGCGAAAGCCCGCCATGTTGCCGGCGCCGGCGCTGCCGGTGTCCACGCAGGTCGTCGAGCCGCTGGCCCGCGCCACGCGCTCGGCATCGACGCTGATGGCGGTGCCGTGGTGGTAGACATGCGTGTGCAGGTCGATGAGGCCGGCCGTGACGTAACAGCCCTTGGCCGAGCGGACATCGCCGGCGCCACCCGTGTGGAGGCCGGGGCCGATGGCGGCGACCCGGCCGTCCCTGAAAGCCACGTCGGCCGGTCCGTCGAGCCCCTGCGTCGGGTCGATGATGTGGCCACCGGTCAGAACCAGATCGAAGGGCAAGGTTGGTCTCCCGGGCGGGTCGAATTCAGGGCTGGTGCGAGAACATGGGCTCGCCCGGCGTTGGCAGGTCGACCTCGAGGATCGACCCGCTCTCCGACTCGGTGATGTAGAGCCGCCGGTTCTCCGGCCCGCCAAAGGCGAGGTTGGTGGTCATCGAGCCCCTGCAGGAGCGGATGCGGTAGAGGGGCTCGCCCATGGGATCGAAGGTCCAGACGGTTCCCTGGCGGTTGTGGCAGACGGCGAGGCAGCCTTTCACGTCCATGGCCATGCCGTCCGGACCGCTGAAGCCGCCGGAGAAGGTCTGGACGGCGCCGACCTTGATGAGGCTGCCATCGGGGCGGAGGAGGCCGCGCCAGACCTGTGGGCCGAAAGTGACGGCGACAAAAAGATAGCTCTCCTCGGGATTGAGCACGATGCCATTCGGGCTCGGCACGTTCGCGAGCAGGCAGTCGAGCCGGCCATCGGGGCGAAGCCGGAACACCCGGCCCGTCGGATCCTGCAGGCCGGTGTCGCCCTGATCGGTGAAGTAGAGGTCGCCATTCCTGGCGAAGAAGAGGTCGTTGAGGCCCTTGTAGCCCGGCTGCAGGCGATCCGCGGCGAGGAAGACCTCGATTCTGCCGCTGACCGGATCGAGGCGCATCAGGCCATGTCGGCGGTCGGCGATGAAGATCTCGCCGCTCTTGTGGATCTTGAGCCCGTTGGGGATGCCGTCATAGGCGCAGACAACGCTGACCTGCCGCTCCGGCGTGATCTTCAGGATCCGGCCGAAAGGGGCGTCGACGCAATAGAGATTGCCGTGGCGGTCGAAGGAAGGTCCCTCGAGGAAGGAATGGATCGGCCGCCCCTGGCTCCGCTCGATCCAGGCATTGCTGCGCGGCACGAAACCCAACGCCTCCACGACGTCGACGAAGACGCGGGTCTCTAGGTCCTCGGGCGGGCGATAGAGGCTCATGGCCGGCTCAGGACTTGACGCCGCCAGCGGTGAGGCCGGTGACCATGTACTTGCGGACCGCGTAATAAAGGGTCGTCGGCGGCAGCGAGTAGATGATGCCGAGCGCCATCAGCACCGGCCAGGGCGCATCGTCATTGCGCGAGTAGAGCCCCATCGCCACCGGCAGGGTCATCTGGTCCTCGGCCGAGAGCATGAGGAACGCATAGAGATACTCGTTCCAGGCGTGCAGCAGCGCGAAAGTGCCGATGGCGAGGAGGGCCGGGCGGATCAGCGGGATGTAGACCAGCCAGTAGATCTGCAGGGGTGCTGCACCATCCACCCTGGCCGCCTCGTCGAGCTCGAACGGGACGGAGTCGGCGTACTGGCGCAGGACCCAGATGGCGTATGGCGTGGTGAACGTCGCGATCGACAGGATCAGCGCCCAGATGTTGTTGAGGAGGCCGTAGGTGGCCATGACCTGGTACATCGGGATGGCGAGAAAGGTCGCCGGGATCAGATAGGTCAGGAGCGCCAGGTTGGAGACGGCATCGCCGAAGCGGACCTTGAGCCGGCCGATCGCGAAGCTGGCGAAGGACGCGACCGAGAGGACGATGGCGCAGGTCATGACGGCGGCGAACACGCTGTTGGCAAGCTGCCGCCAGAAGCTCTGCAGGTAGAAATCGCCCTGGGTGAGCACGGTGCCGTAGTTCTCGAGCGTCGGCTGATCGGGCCACAGCCGGCCGGCGAAGGCCTCGTCGCGCGGCGTCAGCGACAGGACGACCATGTGGTAGAACGGCAGCAAGGTCCAGATGAGGATGATCGCGGCCAGGGGCAGCAACAGGAGCTGCGTGCGGACGTCTCTGCTCATGCCGCTACTCCGCCATCTGCCGGTTGAGCCGACGGAGCAGGAGGATGACCAGGGGAATCAGCAGCGGCAGGCCGCTGATCATGGTGGCGACACCGGCCGAAAGATCGGCCTCCTTGAAGGCGAAGCGCACGCCAAGGGTTGCCAGCGTGTTGGTGCGCTCCGCGGGCCCGCCGCCGGTCAGGAGAAAGACGCTGTTGAAGTCACCGAGCGACCAGATCGTCGTCAGCAGCGTGCTGGTGATGAAGAGGTTGCGGATCTGCGGGAAGGTCACGTTCTGGAAGCACTGCCAGGGCGTTGCGCCGTCTAGGGTCGCGGCCTCGTAGAGATCGCGGCTGATCGCCATCCGGCCGGCGATGAGGATCAGGGTCCAGAACGGCAGATACTTCCAGATATGGACCGCGATGACGCAGGCGAAGGCATAGTTCGTGTCGCTCAGCCACGCTGGCCCGAAGGTCCCCGTGATCTGCCAGATCAGGTTGTTGAGCATCCCCCATTCGGAATTGAGGAACCAGCGGATCGACAGGATCGACGGGATGTGCGGCACTGCCCACGGGAGGATGAAGAGCACGCCAACGACCCTCACCCACCAATAGGGCAGCACGAAGAAGCTGGAGAGCGCCAGGGCAAGCAGCATCTTCAGGTTCACGCCGACGATCAGGAAGACAAGCGTGTTCCTGACGGTCCGCCAGTAGATCGGGTCGTCCCAGAGTCGCTCGTAGCCCGCGACGTCGCTGCCGAGCCAGATGCCGTAGGCGATCGGATAGACGACGAACAGGACGAAGACGGCGGCGTAGGGGATCAGCAGGATGTATCCCCACGCCCGATCCATGGAGACGCCTGGCCACGCCGCCGTCGACGGCGGCGTGGCTTGAACCTGTGATGTCATCTCGGCGCGCGGCTTCTGCTATTCGTCGAGCAGCACGTGCATTCGCTCGGCGAGCTCGTCGATCGCGTCCTCGGTGCTCCAGCCGTCGAGGAGAATTCGGCCGGTCGCCTTGGCCCAGAGTTGCTCCGCCATGACCTTGGCGTAGCGATAGTTCCGGGTCTGCAGGAAGGGCTGGTTCTCGACCGTGGTGAACTGCTCGTACATGGCGTAGCGATGCGGGTCCGCCGGGTCGTTGTAGAAGGGATCGTCCAGCAGCGCCGGCATCACCGGGAAGAAGCGGCCAAGGGCGCCCTTCAGCATCGGCCCCATGTTCTCGGGCTCGAGCAGCAGGCTCATGAACTCCTTGGCATTCTCCTTGTTCGGTGATTCCTCGAAGATCAGCACCTGCTTGACCGAGACCATGGCCGGCGTCGGCTCGCCGTCCACGCCCATGGGCCAGGGGCGGGTGCGCATGTTCTCGTAGTAGTTCTCGGGATTGTCCTTGAGCTGCGACGCCGGGATCGAGAGCGTCGGGTTGAAGGCGACGAGGTTCTTGCGGTTGATGAAAGAGACGTTGTCGTCGGAGCCGGCCCAGTTCACGCCGTCGGGCGGCACGCATTGCTCGGCCGATGGCTTGACGAACGAATCGACCGCCTCGATCACCCGCGCCCGCACCTCGGGGTCGTCGATCTGCAGATTGCCGTCCGCGTCCAGGACCTCGGCGCCGAAGGCGTTGAGGAAGATGTGGATATTGAAGAACGGATCGTTGCCGCCGCTGCCCGTGCCGAGGCCGAGACCGTAGATGCGCTCGCCCTTCGCCCGCAGTGCAGGCTGCACCTCGTCGCACCAGAAGTCGAAGAAGGCTTGCCACTCGTTCGGAATGTCCTCCTCGGTGAAGCCGGCCTCGACCAGGAAATCCTTCCAGTAGTGGACGTGCGGCGTCATCTGCGTCCACGGGATGGCGTAGTAGCTTCGCTCGCCGGTCTCGCCATTGAGCATGTTGACCGACTTCAGGGCCGATGGCTGAAACTGATCGGCGATCGGCTCGAGCACGTCGCTGACGTCGGCGAGCCGGCCCTCATAGGCCCAGGTGGGGCTGAACGCGAGGTCGTAGGCGTAGTCGAAGGTGAGGTCCGGCGGCGACCCGGCTTCCAGTGCCGCGATCGTCTTCGCCTCGGTGTCGCCCGATCCGTAGAAGCTCAGATCCGCCGTCTTGCCGGTCTGCTCCTCCCACTTCGTCACGACGGCCTTGAGCGCATTCTCCTCGTCCTCGGTGACACCCTTCGTCCACCAGATGACGAGATCGGCGGCCATGGCTGCGGGCGACGTGCCGAGCAGCAGCGCCCCGACGAGGGCGGACGCGAACACCTTCGATGACATGATGACCTCCCATGTGTATGCCCCATACCTGCCCGGACGGGGTCGCCTTGGCAAGGCCGTGAAGCCAGTGCCTGCCGGCGGCTGCGCGACTTCAGGGGGAGAAAACGATGCACCAAATTCTTGTGCTCCAGTGCGAGCAGGAGATCTCGTCCTTCAACCCGGTGCCGACGGAGTACGCGTCGTTTGACATTGCCGTGGGCAGCGCCCTGATCGATGCCAACCGGCAGGCCGACACCTGCGTGCGCGGTGCCCTCGACGAGTTCGAGGCGCGCTCGGATGTCACGGTGGTCCCGGTCTTTGGGGCCAAGGCACCGAGCGGCGGTCTGCTGCGTGCCGATGCCTTCCGGCGCATTGCCGGCGAGTTGCTCGCCGCCCTGCGCGAGCATGCAAAGGGTGCCGACGGCCTCTATTTCGCGCTGCATGGTGCGATGGGTGCCGAGGGCGAGCTCGATCCGGAAGGTCACCTGCTGGAGGCGGCTCGCGGCATCCTCGGGCCGGACGTCCCGATCGTCACATCGCTCGACCTGCACGGCATCCTGACGGCCCGCATGCTGCGCAACATGACGGCGACGGCCGTCTATCACACCTACCCGCACGAGGATTTCATCGACACCGGCGCCCGCGCGGCGCGCCTCTTGCTGCACATCATCGACACGGGTGCCAGGCCTGTCACGGCGCGCGTCAAGATACCGGCCCTGGTGCGCGGACCCGAGCTCTTCACCAAGAGCGGCTGCTATGGCGAGATCATCCGGAATGCCAAGCGGCTCGAGGCGAACGGGACGCTGGCCGCGGCGATGCTGATCGGCAACCCCTTCACCGACGTGCCCGAGCTCTGCTCACAGTCCCTGGTCATCACCGATGGTGACGCTGATATGGCAAAGCGGGAGGCGCTGGCGATGGCTGCAGATTTCTGGCAGCAGCGCGAGCGCATGCATGCGCCGCTGGTGAGCCTCGGCGACGCCATCGAGGCGGCAAGGAAGGCGGTGGCGCCCGTGACCTTCACCGATGCTGCGGACGCGCCGAGCAGCGGCGCTTCCGGCGACAGCAACGCCATCCTCAGAGGCCTGCTCGAACATGGCTATCGGGGGCGGGCGATCATGCCGATCGTCGACGCGCCGGCAGTGGAACGTGCCCATGCCGCAGGGGTCGGCGCGGTTCTGCAACTCGCCATCGGTGGCTCGCTCGACCCGGCGCGCTTTCCGCCGCTGACGATGGAGGTGCGGGTTGCCATGCTCGGTGACGGTCGCTGGCGTCACGAGGTGAGCGGCCTCTTGGGCGATGCCGGCCGCACGGCGGTGCTGGAAGCCGGCAATACCACGCTCATCGCCATCAGCCGGTCGGTGCACCTGGCGGACCGCAGCGTCTTCCTGGCACATGGCCGGGATCCGCTGGACTTCGATCTCATCGTCATCAAGTCGCCGGGCGCCTACTCGCGCTTCTTCAGCTTCGCCGGAGAGAACTTCGTGGTCGACGTACCGGGCGCAACCACCGCGAACCTGCCGCTTCTCGGTCACGAGATCTGTGCCAGGCCGATGTTCCCGCTCGACCCTGATGTCGTGTTCGAGCCGGCGGTCGAGGTGTGCCCGGGATGACGGACAAGCTCCCCGACGTGCGGCGCCGCCTCGGCGTGCGGCCACTTATCAACCTGACCGGCACACTCACCACCCATGGTGGCATCAGCGCCTGTCCGGAGGCGATCGAGGCGGCTGCCGCCATCATGTCGCGCGGCGTCGACATTCTGGAGCTGCAGGCTGCTGCCAGCCGGATCATCGCAGGCGCCACGGGTGCCGAGGCGGGCTTCGTCGCGGCCTGCTCCTCGGCGGGGATCTGCATGGCGGTGGCTGGGGCGATGACGGGCGATGATCTCGCCCGCATCGAGCAGCTTCCCGACACGACCGGCATGCGGAACGAAGTCGTCATCCAGGCCGGCCATGTCGTCAATTACGGGCACTCGATCGCCCAGGACATCCGCCTTCCCGGCGCACGCCCGGTCGTGATCGGCGACGTCAACGCCGCGCGCAGCCATCAGCTTGCGGCGGCGATCGGACCGGCAACGGCGGCAGGGCTCTTCGTCGTCAGCCACCACTGCTCCAGCGAGGGACAGATCCCCTTCGCCACGTTCCTGGAGATATGCCACGCCCAAGGCGTGCTGGTGATCGTCGACCTCGCCGCCGAGTACGATCTGCGGGGCTATCTGGATAAGGGCGCCGACCTCACGATCCACAGCAGTCACAAGTTCCTGGGCGGTGCGACCGCTGGCATCGTTGCCGGTCGCAAGCCTCTGGTCCGCGCCGCCTATCTGCAGAACTTCGGCATTGCGAGACCGATGAAGGCCGGCAAGGAGAGTGTCGCCGGAGCGCTGGCCGCACTCGAGGCATGGGGTGAGCGCGACCATGCCGCCCGGCGACAGGCCATGCGGCAGGTGCTCGAGGACTGGCGCGGGCGCTTTTGTGCGCTGCCCGGCATCGAGGCGACCATCGACCCCGACCCGACCGGCAACCCGTTCGACCGGCTGAAGCTCGCGGTCGACCCGACCAAGGCCGGTCTCACGGCCCTGCAGCTCGTCAGGGAGCTCGAGCGGGGCGATCCGCCGATCGCCGTCCGTTCGCACCAGGTCGAGCATGGCTGGCTGGTCCTGGACCCCCGTTCGCTCGGCGAGGACGAGGTGGAAATCGTGGCGGATCGGATCGGCGCGGTGCTGACATCGGCTGGCAAAGGTGGGTTCGGGCCGGCTTCATCCGATCTCGAGAGCTGGCGGGCCGAGAAGGCGCGTGCGCTCAGGCTGTGGCCGGATAGCGCCTGACCGCTGGGTCGCGGGACGGCAACTCACGAGCGGAGCTGCGTGCCGGTTCGGGTCTCGTACCAGCGGGCGAGGGCCGTGTGATCGACGCCGTGTTCGAGATCACCACCAGCTTCCCGCCAGAGCTCGAGCGCGAGCTGGCTCAGCGGCACGTCAGTCACGGTGCGATCGGCAAGGGCCAGCGCCGTCGTCAGGTCCTTGACCATGAGGTCGAGCGCGAAGCCGGAATCGAAACGACCGGAGAGCACGAAGGGCGCGATCTTCACCTCGGTCGTGTTGTTGCGCCCGGTGGAGTTGTTCAGCACATCGAGCATCAGCCCGGGTTCGAGGCCGAAGCGCCGGCCGATCTGCAGCACCTCTATGGTGGCGGCGAAGCCAGCGGCCGAGAGCAGGTTGTTCAGCGCCTTCATGGCGCCGCCGGCGCCGAGCGGGCCGCAGTGGAAGATGCGGCGCCCGAGATGATCGAGCACGGGCCGGGCGCGCTCGAGGTCATGCACTTCACCACCCGCCATGATCGCGAGCTCACCGGTGGCCGCCCGCTTGATGCCGCCGGAGACCGGCGCGTCGATGAGCGCCACCCGGCGCTCGGCGAGGCTGGCACCAAGGGCCCGCGTGTCGGCCGGATCGCTGGACGACATTTCGACCACCAGCACGCCCGGAGCCGGGTCGGCGGCCAGCACCACCTCCTGTGAAACCCGCCCGTTGGGCAGCATGGTCAGCAGCATGTCGCAGCCGGCCACCGCCGCCTTTGGCGAGGGATGGCTGCGCTCGGCCCCGAAGGGCTCCATGGCTCGGGCATCGGCATCGTGGACGGTTAGCTGCAGGCCCGCCTCGGCCAACCTTCCGGCCATGCGCGAGCCCATCTGGCCGAGCCCGATGAAGGCGATGCGCGGTGTCGGCTCGGTCATGCGTCCTCTCCCTGCGTCGAGCCGTTCTAGTGCCGATACGGGTGTGCGTCACGGCATCGGGGCGGAGGGATAGTGGTTGACCCTGGGCGGAGGGCGGCGAATGATCGGCCGAGGCAATGAGACGGGGCACGAGAATGAACATGACAAAGAGGCGCCTCACCGGCTGCGCCATGGTCCTGGGCCTGACGCTTGCGGCGACTTCCGCGGCCGCCGTCGAGTCGGACGAGCCGATCCGCCTGACCCTCCACGACTGGACTGGCCAGCTCCTGACGACCACCCTGATGGGCGAGGTGCTGCAGGCCGCAGGCTACAATGTGGAGTACGTCCAGGCCGACTACCTGGCTCAATTTGCGGGCCTCAAGACCGGCGATCTGCACGTCGCCATGGAGATCTGGGAAACCACCGGCCGCGAGGCGATGGACGAGGCCGTGGCCACCGGCCAGGTCGTCAATGTCGGCGACAGCGGCATGTATGCCATCGAGGAGTGGTGGTACCCGACCTATGTGAAGGAGCTCTGCCCCGGCCTGCCGGACTGGCAGGCCCTCAACGACTGCGCCGAGATATTCTCGACCCCGGAGACCGCTCCCATGGGCCGCTATCTCGGCGGCCCGGTGACCTGGGGTGGCTTCGACGAGGAGCGCATCGAAGCGCTCGGGCTCGACTACGAGGTGGTCCACGCCGGCACCGACGCGGCGCTCTTCGCCGAGCTCGAGAGCGCCTATCAGCGCCAGGCACCGATC
>JAUIID010000258.1 GCA_030431615.1 Alphaproteobacteria bacterium | reverse complement strand
CCTCGGCCCAGCCGACGTCGATCAGCAGGAGCTGCGGGTTGAAGATGAAGAGGAACGGCAGGGCCGCGGTTCGCATGGAATACCAGAACGCGATGACCCCGGTCTTGATCGGATCGCCGCCCGAGACCGCGGCGGCGGCGAAGGAGGCGAGGCCGACCGGCGGCGTCACGTCCGCCATGATGCCGAAATAGAAGACGAAAAGATGCACCGCGATGAGCGGCACGAGCAGGCCGTTCTGCTGGCCGAGCGTGACGATGACCGGGGCGAGCAGGGCCGAGACGACGATGTAGTTGGCGGTCGTCGGCAGGCCCATGCCGAGGATCAGCGAGAGCACGGCCGTGAGCAGCAGGATGGCGATGATGCTGCCGCCGGAGAGGAAGGCCACCACCTCGGCGAGGGCCGAGCCGACACCGGTCTGGCTGACCACGCCGACGATGATGCCGGCCGCGGCCGTGGCGATGCCGATGCCGATCATGTTCCGGGCACCGGCGACGAGCCCCTGCACCAGGTCGTCGAAGCCGCGCCGCATGGCACCGCCGATGTCGCCCTGCCGGCGGAAGAAGGCGAAGAGCGGGCGCTGGGTCACCAGGATGAAGATCATGAAGACCGTGCCGTAGAAGGCCGAAAGGCCAGGCGACAGCCGCTCCACCATGAGCGCCCAGACGAGCACCACCACGGGCAGGACGAAATGCAGCCCGGACTTCACCGTCGGCCCCGGCCGCGGCAGGGTCAGGGCGGGCGCGTTGGGGTCGTCCGGCTGGAGCTCCGGGTAGCGCGCCCCGAAGGCGACGAGGGCCACGTAGACGACCACCACGCCGACGCCGACGAGCCAGTTGGCCGCCGGACCGAAGGCCGGGCGCAGCCAGCCGATGCCGTAATAGACGCCGAGCGAAACGGCGCAGACCACGGCGATGCCGAAGGCGAGGCCGATCAGCCGGCGCAGCAGCGGCGGCGGCTCGTAGGAGCGCGGCAGGCCCTCCATTCCGGCCTTCAGGGCCTCGAGATGGACGATGTAGACCAGCGCGATATAGGAGATCGTGGCCGGCAGGAAGGCGTGCTTGACCACGTCGAAATAGGGGATGCCGACATACTCGACCATGAGGAAGGCGGCGGCCCCCATGACCGGCGGCATGATCTGGCCGTTGACCGAGGAGGCGACCTCGACGGCACCCGCCTTCTCCGAGGAGAAGCCGACCTTCTTCATCAGCGGGATGGTGAAGGTGCCGGTGGTCACCACGTTGGCGATCGACGACCCGGAGATCAGCCCGGTCATGGCCGACGAGACGACTGCCGCCTTGGCCGGGCCGCCGCGCATGTGGCCCATCAGCGAGAAGGCGACCTGGATGAAGTAGTTGCCGGCCCCGCCCTTGTCCAAAAGCGCCCCGAACAGCACGAAAAGGAAGACGAAGCTGGTCGAGACGCCGACGGCGATGCCGAACACGCCCGAGGTGGTGATCCAGTGGTGGTTGACCACCTCGCCCAGCGAGTTGCCCTTGTGCGCGATGATGCCGGGCATGTAGGGGCCGAGGAAGGTGTAGGCGAGGAAGACGACGGCGACGATCGCCAGCGCGGGGCCGAGCGCCCGCCGGGTCGCCTCGAGCAGGAGCAGCATGCCGATCACCGCGGCGACGTAGTCCTGGGCGATGGGCGCCCCGACGCGGTTCGAGATGCTGGCGTAGAAGACATAGAGATAGGCGGCTGAGGCGGCGCCCAGGATCGCCATGATCCAGTCGGCGATCGGGATATGGTCGCGCGGGCTCTTGGCGAAGGCCGGGTAGCTGGTGAAGGCGAGGAAGACCGCGAAGGCGAGATGGATCGAGCGCGCTTCGGTGCTGTTGAAGACGCCGATGCGCAGCATGAACGGCAGCGGCGAGGCGATCCAGAGCTGGAAGAGCGACCAGGCGAGTGCCGTGAAGAAGAGCAGCTTGCCGGCCGGCCCGATCGGGTTGCGTGCCCCGGTATCGGCAGCGGCGACGAGGTCCTGGAGCTCGGCGGCACTCTTGCCCTGCGGCTCCTCGATGGCCGCACCCGACCGTTCGTTCATCGCCGCTCCTCGATCATTCTTGTGGTTGGCGGAAGAACCCGTCCATGGCTGGCGCCCGGCAGCGACCCGCTGCCGGGCGCCCTTGCCCTACTGGATCCAGCCGCGCTCGCGGTAGTAGCGCTCGGCACCCGGGTGCAGCGGTGCCGAGAGCCCGTCCGCCACCATTTCCTCCTCCGTCAGGTTGGCGAAGGCCGGATGGAGCGACTTGAAGCGGTCGAAATTGTCGAAGACGGCCTTCACGACCTGGTAGATGACCTCCTCGTCGACGCCCGCCGAGGTGACGAAGGTCGCCTTGACGCCGAAGGTCTTCACGTCCTCGTCGGTGCCCGTGTACATGCCGCCCGGAACGGTCGCCCAGGCGTAGTACGGCCGCTCCTCGACGAGGGCAGCGATCTCGGGCGTATCGACCGGGATCAGCTTCGAATCGACGGTCGTGGTCGCTTCCTGGATCGAGCCGTTCGGGTGGCCGACCGTGTAGATGATCGCATCCACGTTGTTGTCGCCGAGGGCGGCGGCCTGCTCGGCCGGCTGCAGCTGCGAGGCCAGCGCGAAGTCGTCCATCGTCCAGCCCATCGCGTCCATCACCACTTCCATGGTGGCGAGCTGGCCGGAGCCGGGATTGCCCACGTTGACGCGCTTGCCCTTGAGGTCGGTGAAGGTCTCGATGCCGGAATCGGCACGGGCGATCACGTTGAAGGGCTCGCCATGCACCGAGAAGACGGCGCGCAGGTCCTCGAACGCCCCCTGCTCCTCGAACTGCGAGCTGCCGTTGAAGGCATGGAACTGCCAGTCGCTCTGCGCGACGCCCATGTCCATGGAGCCTTCGCGGATGGCATTGATGTTGGCGATCGAACCGCCGGTCGAGGGTGCCGTGCAACGGATGCCATGCTCCGCCTGGCCGCGATTGACCAGCCCGCAGATCGACTGCCCGACCACGAAGTACACGCCGGTCTGTCCGCCAGTGCCGATCGTGATGAACTTCTCGTCCTGGGCATCGGCAGTACCGCCGAGTGCCAGCACCATACCGAGGGCGGCAACGCCCGTCAGCAGCCTCTTCATGCTGTCCCTCCTCATCAGGCTTCTGAGCAACACGCTCTCGAGCATTTATCCATCCACAATAGTTCGCCGGGCCGGGCTGTCAAAACGCGGTTGTCACATCGCGAACGCTTGATACGTTTGGCCGCGCCATGCTGGCGTGCCGCGAAGCCCGGTGATAAGCGCCGGGCAGAAGAAGCAAAGCTGGAGCCGGCCGGTGCAGGATATCCTCGACAAGCTCGAAGCCAAGCGTGAGGCCGCCCGGCAGGGTGGCGGCGCGCGCCGGACCGAGGCGCAGCACGGACGCGGCAAGCTGACCGCGCGCGAGCGCCTGGAGCTGCTCCTCGACCCCGGGTCGTTCGAGGAGACGGACATGTTCGTCGAGCACCGCTGCACCGATTTCGGCATGGAGGAGCAACGCGTCCCGGGCGACGGCGTGGTCACCGGCCAGGGCACGATCAATGGTCGGCTCGTCTTCGTCTTCAGCCAGGACTTCACCGTCTTCGGCGGCTCGCTCTCGGAGAGCCATGCCGAGAAGATCTGCAAGGTGATGGACCGGGCGCTGCAGGTGGGGGCACCGGTCATCGGCCTCAACGATTCCGGCGGGGCGCGCATCCAGGAAGGGGTCGCCTCGCTCGCCGGCTACGCTGACGTCTTCCTGCGCAACGTCAAGGCCTCGGGCGTCATCCCGCAGATCAGCGTGATCTGCGGCCCCTGCGCCGGCGGAGCGGTCTACTCGCCGGCGATGACCGACTTCATCTTCATGGTGAAGGACAGCTCCTATCTCTTCGTCACCGGCCCCGACGTGGTCAGGACCGTGACCAACGAGGTGGTCACCCAGGAGGAGCTGGGCGGAGCGGCGACCCATACCAAGCGGTCCGGCGTCGCCGACCTCGCCTTCGAGAACGACGTCGAGGCCATGGCGGAGCTGCGCCGCTTCGTCGATTTCCTGCCGGCCTCCAACCTGGAGAAGCCGCCGGTATGGCCGACCGACGACCCGGCGCTGCGCGACGATCCTTCTCTCGACACGCTGGTCCCGGCGAATGCGAACCAGCCCTACGACATGAAGGAGCTGATCCTCAAGATCGTCGACGAGGGCGACTTCTTCGAGCTGCAGCCCGAATACGCCGCCAACATCATCACCGGCCTCGCCCGGATGGAAGGCTCGACCGTCGGCATCGTCGCCAACCAGCCGCTGGTGCTCGCCGGCTGCCTCGACATCGACAGCTCGCGGAAGGCGGCGCGCTTCGTCCGCTTCTGCGACTGCTTCAACATCCCCATCCTGACGCTGGTCGACGTGCCGGGCTTCCTGCCGGGCTCCGCCCAGGAATATGGCGGCATCATCAGCCACGGCGCCAAGCTGCTCTACGCCTTCGCCGAGGCGACCGTGCCGAAAGTCACGGTGATCACCCGCAAGGCCTATGGCGGCGCCTATGACGTGATGAGCTCGAAGCATCTCGCCGGCGACGTCAACTACGCCTGGCCCACCGCCGAGATCGCCGTCATGGGGCCGAAGGGTGCCGTCGAGATCATCTTCCGCAGCGACCTCGGCGACGAAGCGAAGATCGCGGCGCGCACCGACGAGTACCGCGACCGCTTCGCCAACCCTTTCGTCGCGGCCCGGCGCGGCTTCATCGACGACGTGATCATGCCGCACGGCACCCGCCGCCGGGTGGCGCAATCGCTGCGCTGGCTGCGCTCGAAGAAGATCCAGGCGCCCTGGCGCAAGCACGGCAACATCCCCCTCTGACGCCGATCAGGAGTAGCGCGCGTGTTCGAGAAGATCCTGATCGCCAATCGCGGCGAGATCGCCTGCCGGATCATCCGCACCTGCCGAAAGCTCGGCATCCGGACGGTCGCCGTGCATTCGGCGGCGGACGCCATGGCCCGCCATGTGGCGCTCGCCGACGAGAAGGTGGCGATCGGCCCGGCCCCGGCGGCCGAGAGCTATCTCCGCATCGACCGCATCATCGAGGCCTGCCGGCAGACCGGGGCCGAGGCGGTGCATCCCGGCTACGGCTTCCTCTCCGAGAACGCCGAGTTCGCCCTGGCGCTGGAGGCCGCCGGCCTCGTCTTCATCGGTCCGCCCGTCGAGGCCATCCGGGCGATGGGCGACAAGATCGAGAGCAAGCGCCTCGCCCGCGCCGCCGGTGTCTCGACCGTGCCCGGCACGCTCGATGCCATCGCCGACCCGACCCAGGCCAGGGAGATCGCCGCCGAGATCGGCTATCCCGTCATGGTCAAGGCCTCGGCCGGCGGCGGCGGCAAGGGCATGCGCATCGCCCGGAGCGAGCGCGAGCTCGACGAGGGGCTCGAGCGCGCCCGCTCCGAGGCGCGCTCGTCCTTCGGCGACGACCGGGTGTTCATCGAGAAGTTCGTCCAGGAGCCGCGCCACATCGAGATCCAGGTCCTGGCCGACCGGCACGGCCGCACGCTGCATCTCGGCGAGCGCGAGTGCTCGATCCAGCGGCGCCACCAGAAGGTGATCGAGGAGGCCCCCTCACCCTTCCTCGACGCCAAGACACGCAGCGCCATGGGCGCCCAGGCGGTCGAGCTGGCACGGGCGGTCGGCTACCACTCGGCCGGCACGGTCGAGTTCATCGTCGACAAGGACCGCCACTTCTACTTCCTCGAGATGAACACGCGCCTGCAGGTCGAGCACCCGGTGACCGAGCTGGTGACCGGCATCGACCTCGTCGAGCAGATGATCCGCGTCGCCGCGGACGAGCGCCTGACCCTGCAGCAGGCGGACATCCGCCATGCCGGCTGGGCGATCGAGGCCCGGGTCTATGCCGAGGACCCGGCGCGCGGCTTCCTCCCGTCGACCGGCCGGCTCGTCACCTACATCGAGCCGGAGGGGCCGGGCGTGCGCTGCGACAGCGGCGTCTTCGAAGGTGGCGAGGTGTCGCTGCACTACGACCCGATGATCGCCAAGCTCTGCGTCCACGCCCCGGACCGGGCGGCGGCGATCGCGCGGCTCGGCGAGGCGCTCGACAACTTCGTCATCCAGGGGCCGGGCCACAACCTCTCCTTCCTCAACGCCGTGGTCGGCCACCCCCGCTTCGCCAAGGGGGCCTTCACCACCAACTTCATCGCCGAAGAGTACGGCGAGAAGTTCACGCCCCCGGACCTCGACGAGGCGGCCGAGCTGCGGCTCGTGGCGCTCGCTTCCGCCATGCGCGCCCGCCAGCTCACCCGGGCACAAGCGATCAGCGGCCGGCTGCCGGGCGTCACCCTGACCCCGCCCTCGGCCTTCGTCACCAGCATCGGCGCCACCGCCCGCACGGTCGAGGCCGTCGAGCGCGACGGCGCCTTCGCGGTCTCGATCGACGGCGCGCCGGCCCGGGAGCTGGTTCTCCACTGGCGGCCCGGCCTGCCGCT
>JAUIID010000024.1 GCA_030431615.1 Alphaproteobacteria bacterium | reverse complement strand
CGGCAGCGTGCCCTGGGGCGGTGCGGGCGGCGCTAGAAGGCCGGCCAGCAGCCCCTCGAAGCCCTCGGGCAAAGGACCGTCGTCACCCGCCCGGCGCGCGGCGCCGGGGGTCGTGGCGGAGCCGGCTGGCAGGCCGGCAGGTGAAGTGATCGAGAGCATGGCGGATGAGCATCAGCAACCGCCGTGCCAAACCCGAACACCCCCCGGGATCCGCCTTGATCAGGGCACGGCTCGCCGCACTCTGCCGGCGGCACCCGGCAAATCCTGCCGGGGCGCTGTCGATCTTGCCGGGTCTCAGTCGTCCCGGTAGCTGCGCTCGCGCCGCTCGTGCCGCTCCTGGGCCTCGATGCTGAGGGTCGCGATCGGCCGCGCGTCGAGCCGCTTCAGGCCGATCGGCTCCTGCGTCTCCTCGCAATAGCCGTAAGAGCCGTCCTCGATCCGCTTGAGCGCTTCCTCGATCTTGCTGAGCAGCTTGCGCTCCCGGTCGCGGGTGCGGAGCTCGAAGGCACGCTGCACCTCGGCGCTCGCCCAGTCGCTGGCATCCGAGAGACGGCTGTCGTCCGCCTGGAGCTGCTTCAGCGTCAGGCCGGAGCCACGCACCAGCTCGTCACGCCAGGCCAGCAGCTTGCGCCGGAAATACTCCACCTGGCGCGGGTTCATGTAGGGCTCGTCCTCGGTCGGTCGGTAGTTGACGTCGAGCGTTTCCGCCATGCGAGCCTCCAGAGAATGCCAAGGCCTTTCGAACGGCGCTCCCATACAGCAAGGACGCGACCAAACGCAACCGGAACCGGACCTGATGCGCCCTGCCTAAGCCGCTGTGTGACAATCGCTTTTCGCAGGCCCGGGACCCTACCAGCCGAGGTGGTGCGCGCAGCCTTTGGCGCATTCCGGGCGACGGTTGAACGACAGGCGCTCGATGGCGGGCCCGAGCGCCTCGACCAGGAGCAGCGTGCCGGAGAGATCGGGGCCGAGATCGAGCAGATGCTTGACCACGGCGACGGCCTGCAGGCAGCCGACGAGGCCGGCCGCCGGGCCGAGCACGCCACCCTGGGCGCAGCTCGGCAGCATGGCGTCGTCCTCGGTCTCGCCGAAGAGGCAGTGCAGGCAGGGATGCGGCGCGCCCTCGAAGGCCCGATAGAGGGTGAGCTGGCCGTCGACACCCTGCACCGAGGCGGAGACGAGCGGGCGGCGGGCGCGCATCGCCGCATCGTGCACGAGGCGGCGGGTGGGTGCGTTGTCGGTGCCGTCGACGATCACGTCGTAGCCGGCGACGAGCCCGTCCGCCGCCTGTTCGTCGAGCCGTATCCGGTGCGGCTCCAGGCGGCAGGTCGGAGCGATGGCGGCGAGCCGCGCGGCGGCGGCCTCGACCTTGGGCCGGCCGATATCCGCCTCGGTGTAGAGCACCTGCCGGTGCAGGTTCGAGCTCGCCACCACATCGTCGTCGACGAGGCCGAGGCGGCCGATCCCGGCGGCGGCCAGATAAAGGGCGAGCGGGGCGCCGAGCCCGCCCATGCCGACCACCAGGACGCTGGCGGCGAGCAGCCGCTCCTGGCCCCGCCCGCCGACCTCCGGCAGCACGATGTGCCGCGCGTAGCGGCGAAGCGCGTCGTCGTCGAGGCTCAAGCCTTCCGTCTCCTTCCAGGCAACAGCGTTAACGGCCGCTTAACCCTGCTCGCCTAGCGTTCCGGCCGGACAACGAGCACGGGACCGGGCATGAGCGAGGCGGACGACTACGCGGTGGCACTGCGCTACCGTCAACCGGGCGACCCGGCCGGATCATGCGGCCTGCCGGAGGTGACCGCCAAGGGGCGGGGCGCCATCGCCGCCCAGATCCTCGGCATCGCCGCCGCCAACGGCATTCCCATAGAGCGCGACCCCGATCTGGTCACCATCCTCGAGAAGCTCGACGTCGGCAGCCCGATACCGACCGCCGCCTTCGCCGCCGTGGCCGAGATCCTGGCCCACCTCTACCGCGCCAATGCCACGGGCCAAGCCGCGGCCGGCGCCAGCCGGCCCGAAGGGGGTCGGCCATGAACGCCGCGGCAGAGCTCACCGCCGCCCTCGCCACGGCACGCCGCTCGCTCGCGGGCGGGGCCGTGCCGGATGTCGAGGGGCTCGCCGGGCGCCTCGCCACACTGCTCGCCGAGGCCGGCCGGAGCGGGCGAAGCCGGGATCTCATGGCCCTGATCGGCCTGCTCGACGAGGTGGCACAACTGGGCGAGGCGCTGTCCCGCGAATGCGACGCCTGCCGCACCGAGCTGACGCGCGGCGATGCCAGCGCCCGGGCAGCGGTCGCCTATCACAACCGTGCCCGCTCCTGAGGCCCCGGCGCGATGCTGGAATACGCCGATCTCAGCCGGACCATCGTCGGCCTCGGCCTCGTCCTCTTGCTGATGGCGGCCGTCTTCTGGCTGGTGCGCCGCTTCGGCCCGGCCGCCGCCCAGGGGCGGTTCGCCACGCAGCGCCGCCTCGCCGTGCTGGAAACCCTGCCGCTCGATCCCCGCACCCGCCTCGTGCTGCTGCGTCATGACGGGGCGGAGCATCTGGTGCTGGTCTCGTCGCAGGGCTCGGCCAGCCTGCTCACCACGAACACCGCCGGCCTGCCGCCGATCGACCGGGATGACCAGCCATGAGCGGCCGGCGCCTGGCCCTCGGCCTCCTCGTCGGCCTCGCCCCGGCCCTTCTGGCGGGCCCGGCCATGGCGCAGGCGCTCACCATCGACCTCGGCGGCGGCGAGACCGCGACGGGCCAGATCGTCCGCCTCGTGCTCCTGATCACGGTGCTCTCGCTGGCACCGTCGATCCTCCTCATGGTGACCTCGTTCACCCGGATCGTGATCGTCCTCTCCTTCCTGCGCACGGCACTTGGCCTGCAGCAGAGCCCGCCCAACTCGGTGCTGGTCAGCCTCGCCATGTTCCTCACCCTCTTCATCATGATGCCGACCTTCGAGCGGGCCTGGGAGGACGGGATCGGGCCGCTCATCGCCGAGGACATCGACGAGATGACGGCGCTCGAGCGGGCCGCGACACCGTTCCACGCCTTCATGCGCAGCCAGGTCAGGGACAAGGACCTCGCCCTCTTCTACGACATCGCGGCGATCGAGCCGACGCTCGATCCCGAAGCCGCGCCCTTCCGCGTGCTGGTGCCGGCCTTCATGATCAGCGAGCTCCGTCGCGCCTTCGAGATCGGCTTCCTGATCTTCATCCCCTTCCTCATCATCGACATGGTGGTCGCCTCGATCCTGATGTCGATGGGCATGATGATGCTGCCGCCAGTGGTCATCTCCCTGCCCTTCAAAGTGATCTTCTTCGTCCTGGTCGACGGCTGGCTGCTGGTCGTCGGCAGCCTGGTCCAGAGCTTCGGCGCCATACCGGTGCCCTGACCCGCTCGGCTCCTGCGCCATTGCCTGCTAGGATGGCCGGGCGAGCAGGGGAGCGGCGAGCCATGGCGGTTGCGGACCGGACAAGGGCGGCGAAAGGCCGGGACGTGGCAGGGGTGGTCGAGCTTCTGCAGGCCCGGCTCGGCGAGCGGGTGACCACCAACCGGGTGCTCCGCGAGCAGCACGGAAGGGGCGAAGGGCCCTATGGCGGGGCGTCACCGGATGCCGTGGTGACGCCGGCCTCGACAGAGGAGGTGGCCTTCGTCGTCGCCACCTGCCGAGACGCCCTGGTGCCGATCATCGCCTTCGGCGCCGGCACCTCGCTCGAGGGCCATGTCGAGGCGCACCAGGGCGGCATCTGCATCGACCTCTCGGCCATGGACCGCATCCTCGATGTCTCGGTCGAGGATCTCGACTGTCATGTAGAGGCCGGCATCAGGCGGCGGCGGCTGAACGAGGAGCTGCGCGACACGGGCCTCTTCTTCCCGGTCGATCCCGGCGCCGACGCCTCGCTCGGCGGCATGGCCGCCACCCGGGCCTCGGGTACCAATGCCGTGCGCTACGGCACGATGCGCGAGGTGGTGCTGGGCCTGACTGCGGTCATGGCCGATGGCAGCATCGTGCATACCGGCGGCCGGGCCCGGAAGAGTGCCGCGGGCTACGACCTGACGCGTCTCCTGATCGGCTCGGAAGGGACGCTCGGCATCATCACCGAGCTGCGGCTGCGCCTCTTCGGCATACCGGAAGCCATCTCGGCGGCAGTCGCCACCTTCCCGAGCGTCGCCGCCGCGGTGGAAACCGTGCAGCTCACCATCCAGTCCGGCATCCCGGTCGCCCGGATCGAGCTCCTCGATGCCGTGCAGATGCGAGCTTGCATCGCCTTCTCGAAGCTCGCCGGGCTGGAGCCGGCGCCGACGCTCTTTTTCGAGTTCCACGGCAGTGAAGCCTCGGTGGCCGAGCAGGCGGAGGCGGTCGAGGCGATCGCCGGCGAGTTCGGCGGCACCGGCTTTCGCTGGTCGGCCAGCACCGAGGAACGCAACCAGCTCTGGCGCGCCCGCCACGACGCCTATTACGCGGCCCTGGCCCTCCGCCCCGGCTGCCGTGGCTGGGCCACCGATGTCTGCGTGCCGATCTCCAGGCTCGCCGCCTGCATCGCCGAGACCGAGGCGGACCTCGCCGAGAGCCGGCTCCTCGCCCCCTTGGTCGGCCATGTGGGCGACGGCAATTTCCACCTCCTCTTCCTGCTCGACCCCGACGACCCGGAAGAGCAGACGCGGGCCAAGGCGGTGAACGCCCGGCTGATCGACCGGGCGCTGGCGCTGGGCGGCACCTGCACGGGCGAGCACGGCATCGGCTTCGGCAAGATCGCCAGCCTCGAGCGCGAGCACGCCGATGCCATGCCGGTGATGCGCGCCATCAAGGCAGCTTTGGACCCGGCCAACATCATGAACCCCGGCAAGGTGCTCCGCCTCGACCCCTGAGGTCCTTCGGGAAATTTGATCAAATCGCACCGGCGTTGTTGACCTGCTGGGCGTTGCCCGGCATGTTTTTGATCGGAAGAAGACAAATCAGGGGGGCTTTGATGTCGAGGATGGAGTCGTTTGCCGCCGGGCTCGCGACGTGTTTGCTGCTGGCGGGGACCGCCGCTGCGCAGGACCGGGCCGAGGTGCCGCGCGATCGCACGCTGGTCACCATTGGCTGGAGCGTCGGCTCGCCGACCCTGAGTGCCCCCAACAACGCCAACTGGTATTCCCTGGGTGCCGAGCTCCGCAACGGCATCATGTTCGTCAACGAGCCGCTCTTCACCTACAACCACTTCACCGGCGAGCACATTCCCTGGATCGCCGAGAGCTACGCGTACAATGACGACTTCACGAGCGTCACCGTCAAGCTGCGCGACGGCGTGACCTGGAGCGACGGCGAGGCCTTCGATGCCGAGGACGTCGCCTTCACCCTCAACATGCTGCTCGAGAACGGCCAGACGAAGAAGGACCTGCGGAAGGCGATCGAGGTCGCCAACCAGATCAGCGGTGCCACGGTGGTCGACCCGCTCACCGTCCAGGTCGACCTGATCAAGCCGGACCCGCGCTATGTCTTCCGCCAGCTCACAAACTATTTCGGCCACGGGCTGATCTGGGTGCCGGAGCACATCTGGTCCGGGGTCGAGAACATCGCCGACTTCACCTTCCTCGACCTCGAGAAGGGCTGGCCGGTCGGCACCGGCGCCTGGAAGCTGGTCGAGACGACGCCCAACGAGATCGTCCTCGACCGGCGCGACGACTGGTGGGGTGCGGCCACGGGCGTCATGGAGATGCCGGCACCGGAGCGGATCATCAGCATCCCGGCGCCCGACGACGAGCGCAACGCGCAGCTCGTCGTGGCCAACCAGATCGACGCCACCTTCGTCATCGCCTCGCCGTCGCTGGTGCAGTCGATCCTCGACCAGAACGACAAGATTACCACCTTCGCCGGCCGCGAGCCGCCCTACGGCTACATGGACTGGTGGCCGCACTCCCTCTACTTCAACCACATGGCCGAGGGCTCGCCGTTCCTCGACATCAACGTCCGCAAGGCGGTGCTGCACGCCATCAATCGCGACCAGCTGATCGAGTTCGCCTGGGACGGCGCCAATTCGCCGAACTACTTCCCCTACCCGGCCTACGAGCCGCTCCTGCCCTATATCGACAGTGCGATGGACCTGGTCGAGAAGCACCAGGTCGACGTCTTCGATCTC
Organism: Alphaproteobacteria bacterium; assembly: GCA_030431615.1. Lineage (GTDB taxonomy): Bacteria > Pseudomonadota > Alphaproteobacteria > Geminicoccales > Geminicoccaceae > SLRI01. Next base: position 32,043 of record JAUIID010000024.1, on the reverse strand, counting down.
GACCTCTCGGCCGAGTACATGACCAAGGCCGGCTACGAGAAGGACGGCGAGGGCTTCTGGGCGAAGGACGGCGAGCGTGTCGGCGGGCCGCTCGAGGCGCAGCCGGCCCTGGCGGCGGTCTCCCAGGTGCTGGTGCAGCAGCTGCGCAAGGCCGGCTTCGACGCCGAGTACTCGCAGACGCCGGACAGCTTCCGCAAGTTCCGCGCCGGCGAGTCCGAGTGGCACGTCTTCGGCCACAATGGCGGCAGCATCTTCGACCCGGTCGACACGCTGCGCATGTACAAGACGGAAAACCAGTCGCCGGTCGGTACGATCACCTTCTTCGTCGCCCGCTGGAGCAACCCGGAGCTCGACGCCATCGTCGACCAGATGGAGCTCCTGCCGCCGGGTGACCCGGGGCTCATGCCGCTCTTCCACCAGGCCATGGACATCTGGTTCGCCAACGTGGTCGAGGTGCCGCTCGAGCAGGGCTACCACCTGAACGCCCTGAACGAGACCTACTGGACCAACTGGCCGTCGACCGAGAACCCCTACGGCTCGGCCTGCGTCGCCTGCTTCATCTCGGGCTGGGGCACGCTGCTCGCCCACCACGTCGAGCCCGCCCAGTAGTCGGCCGGATGAAAGCCAGCGGGCGGCCTGCGCGGCCGCCCGCGCCCTCCTGACGAGACAAGAGATGATCCGCGTCCTGAAGCGTCTCGGCCTGATGGTGCTCGTCATCTGGCTTGCGGCCTCGATCAACTTCCTGCTGCCGCGCCTGACCGACCGCGACCCGATCGAGGAGCGGCTGGCCCAGGCACTCGGGGATTCCGGCGGCTCGGCCGTCGGCATCGAGGAGATGGTCGAGCAGTACCAGGCCAAGTTCGGCACCGACCGGCCGCTCTGGCGGCAATATCTCTCCATGCTGGCCGACACCGCCCGCTTCGATCTCGGCGTCTCGATCAACTACTTCCCGGACCGGGTCTCGCAGCACGTGCTGACCGCCCTGCCTTGGAGCATCGTCTTGCTCGGCGTGGCGACGCTGATCTCGTTCGTGATCGGCACCTTCCTCGGTGCGCTCACGATCTGGCGGCGCTCCTCGGCCTGGCTGGCGCGGATCGTGCCGCTCTTCATGGTGCTGGCCGCGATCCCGTTCTACCTCGTCGGGCTGATCCTCGTTTATGTCTTCGCCCTTGTGCTCGGCTGGTTCCCTCCGGCCCGTGGCTACAGCGTCGGGCTCAACCTCGGCTGGAACCCGACGGCGATCGCCGACGTCGCCTACCACGCCGTGCTGCCCGCCCTTTCCATCGTGCTCGCCGCCATCGGCATCTGGGCGCTCTCGATGCGCGGCATGATGGTGACGGTGCAGGGCGAGGACTACATGAACTTCGCCCGGGCCAAGGGCCTGAGCGATCGCCGCCGCTTCTGGCGCTACGCCGTGCGCAACGCCATGACGCCGCAGATCACCACCCTCGTGCTCTCCTTCGGCAACATCGTCGCCGGCGCCATTCTGGTCGAGCGGGTCTTCGTCTATCCCGGGATCGGCACGCTGCTCTACAATTCGGTGCTGCTGGTCGACTACTTCCTCATCTTCGGCTGCGTCTTCGTCCTCATCCTGACGGTCGCCATCTCGCTGATGCTGCTCGACCTGCTCTACCCCCTGCTCGATCCGAGGATCCGTGCCGGTGGAGAGGCGCATGGCTAGGGCGCTGCCGGCGACGCCGCTCGAATGGGGCTCGTCCCGCCGCCGCTGGCGGTCGGTCTTCCTCTATCTCGGCCGCAACCGCAGCCTCGGCGCCGGGCTCCTTCTCCTGCTCGCCCTCTTCACCCTCGTCGCCGCGGGCCATGCCTTCTACGACATCTCGCTCGCCGAGCCGCTCTCGGCCTCGCCCGGCAAGCCGCCCTCGGCGCGCTACTGGCTCGGCACCGACAAGCAGGGCCGGGATCTCTTCGCCGTGCTCATCGTCGGCACCTGGCTGACCGCCAAGGTCGGCCTGCTCGCCGGCTTCATCGGCGTGGTGATCGGCACGATCCTGGGCTTCGTCGCCGGCTTCTTCCGCGGCTGGATCGATGCCGTGATCAGCCTGCTCACCGACGTCTTCCTCGCCGTGCCGCCCTTGCTGATCCTCATCGTCATCGCCGCCAACATCCAGGGCTCGATGAGCACCGACGCCATGGTCTGGATCATCGCCGCCCTCTCCTGGCGCGAGCCGGCGCGGCGGATCAGGAGCCAGGTGCTGGTGATGCGCGAGGCGGGCTACGTCAACACCGCAAGGCTCAACGGCACCGGCTCCTTCGGCATCATCTTCAAGGAAATGATGCCCAACCTCCTGCCCTATCTGATGGTCAGCTTCGTGCTCGCCACCGCCACCGCCGTTCTCGCCTCGGTCGGCCTCGAAGCCCTCGGCCTCGGGCCGCAGAACGAGCCGACGCTCGGCATGACCGTCTACTGGGCCATCCACTACTCGGCCTTCCTGCTCGGCATGTGGTGGTGGGTGCTGACCCCGGTGATCACGCTCGTCGTCCTCTTCGTCGGACTCTACCTCGTCACGGCCGGCCTCGACGAGCTGGCGAACCCGCGCCTGCGCACCGGGGGTGCCCGCTGATGTCCGGTCTGGAGGTCAAGGGCCTGAAGGTCGTCTTCGAGACGGATGACGGCATCGTCGAGGCCGTGCGCGGCATCGACTTCCACGTGCAGCCGGGCGAGCGGCTCGGCTTCGTCGGCGAATCCGGCTCAGGGAAAACGACGACGGCGCTGGCGCTCATGGGCATGATCGATGCGCCGGGCCGCGTCGCCGGCGGCACGGCACTGCTCGGCGGCGTCGATCTCCTCCGCCTTTCGCCGGCGGCGCACGCCGCCCGGCGGCTCGTCGACGTCGCCTACATCCCGCAAGGGGCCATGAACTCGCTCAACCCCGTCATGCGGGTCGGTGCGCAAATTGCCGACGGCATGATCGACCACGGCACCGGCCTCGGGCGGTCGGCGCGCAAGGCGCGCGTCGCCGAGCTTCTGCGCCAGGTCGGGCTCGAGCCGTCGGTCGCCGAGCGCTTCCCGCACGAGCTCTCGGGCGGCATGAAGCAGCGGGTCGCGATCGCCATCAGCATCGCCCTCAAGCCCCAGCTCCTGATCGCCGACGAGCCGACCAGTGCGCTCGACGTCATCACCCAGCGCCGCGTCATGCACACGCTCCGCGAAGTGCAGGACGCGATCGGCGCCGGGCTGATCCTGATCGGCCACGACATGGGGCTGATGGCGCAGTTCGTCGACCGCATCATGGTGCTCCGGCACGGGCGCCTCGTCGAGGAAGGCGAGGTCCGCCAGATCTTCCGGGCCCCGAGAGACGCCTACACGAAGGAGCTGATCGAGAGCGTGCCGGCGCTCGAGCGACGCCAGGCCGGGACCGTGGCGGCGCCGAAGGACGCCACCACCGCCCCCATCATCCAGCTCGACGGTGCCGCCAAGACCTACCGCCGCGGCCTCTTCGACCGGGCGGGCGTGCCGGCCCTGCAGCCCTTGAGCTTCTCCATGGCCGGCGGCACGCCGCTCGTCGTCTCGATCGTCGGCCAGAGCGGCAGCGGCAAGTCGACCCTCGGCAGCCTGCTGCTCGGCTTCCTCGCCCCGAGCGAGGGCCGCGTCCTCTTCGAGGGCCGCGACCTCCAGACCCTTTCTTCCGCGGAGCGGCGGGAGAGCCACCGCCGGGTCCAGGCCGTCTTCCAGGACCCCTATGCCGCCTACAACCCGTTCTACAAGGTCGACCATAACCTGGCCGAGCCCTTGCGCAATTTCGGCCTCGCCCGGGACCGGGCTTCGGTCCTCGCCAAGATGCGCGAGGCCTGCGAGCTCGTCGGCCTCGACCCGGACCAGACGATCCACCGCTTCGCCCACCAGCTAAGCGGCGGCCAGCGCCAGCGGCTGATGGTCGGCCGGGCGATGATGCTGGGCCCGCGGCTGCTGGTTGCCGACGAGCCCGTCTCGATGGTCGACGCCTCGCTCCGGTCCAGCATCCTCGGCAATCTCCGGCGAATGAAGGACGAGCAGGGTATCTCCATCATCTACATCACCCACGACCTCGCCACCGCCTACGAGGTCTCGGACTACGTGCTCGTGCTTTATCGCGGCCGGGTGGTCGAGGCGGGCGACGCCGAGACGGTGATCAAGGACCCGCTGCATCCCTACACGCGCCTCCTCGTCGGCTCGATCCCGTGGCCCGATCCCGACCGGCACTGGGGCGGCGACGAGAGGGCCGAGGCGGAGCTCGCCGAGCGCGACCGCCAGGGTGGGCGCGAGCCCTGCCTCGTCCGCTCGACCATCCCCGGCTTCAGTCTCGCGGCATGACGCACCCCGCCCGTCCGCGGCACCGGGGCTGAGCCCGGCATGGAGCTCCAGTCGATCAAGGACCGGGTGCGCGACGACATCGTCAAGGGCAGCTTCGACCCCGAGGCACGGCTGACCATCGACATGCTGGCGAGCCGCTACGGCTCCAGCCACATGCCGATCCGCGAAGCGCTCCGCGAGCTGGCGGGCGAGGGCCTCGTCCGCTTCGAGCCGAGGCGCGGGGCGCGCACCCTGCCCATCGACCGCACCTATATCGACAACCTCTTGACCATGCGCGCCGAGCTCGAGCCGCTGCTGGCCCGCCAGGCCGCCCAGCGCATGGACGCCCATGGGCTCGCCCGGCTCGAGGCCCTGCAGGCCGAGCTCGAGGCGGCGGTGGAACGCGCCGACGACAGTGCCGAGATCGACGCCAACCGGCGCTTCCATCGCGAGATCAACCGCATCGCCGACAATGCCGAGGCCTTTGCCATCGTCGACCGGCACTGGCTCCTCCTGGGCCGCCTCTGGGCGCATTACGGCTATGCCTCCGACCGCTTCCCGGGCGTGATCAGCGACCACCGCTGCCTCCTCGAGGCCTTCGCCAGCGGCGCTGCCGACGACGCCGCGGCGGTGACCAAGGCGCACGTGATCAAGGCGAAATACCAGCTCCTGGCGCAATTCGACGCCTATTGGCAGACGAGGACGATACCCAGATGACCAGACCAGCGACCATCGCCGAAGCCGATTTCCAGCTCCTGCGTATTACCGGCAAGACTGTCTGGGCCTTCCTGCGCCTCGCGACGGGCGATGGCCGCGTCGGCTGGGGCGAGGCGACCATCGCGAACGGCGAGGACGTGCTGCGCGAGGTGGCCGGCCGCTTCCTGCCGGGCCTGCAGGGTGCCCCCGTCGATCTCGGCTTCGTCGCGAAGCTGCAGCAGGGCGAGCCGACGCTCGCCGAGGCAGCCTTCGCCTCCAGCCTCGACATGGCGCTCCTCGATCTCCAAGGCCAGGCGCTGGGCAAGCCGATCCACGCCCTCCTCGGCGGTGCCGTCCGCCAGGACATTCCGCTCTATGCCAACATCAACCGGCGCACCTCCCCGCGTACGCCGGAGGGCTTCGCCGCCAGTGCCGGCGTCGCCATCGCCGCCGGCTACACGATCTTCAAGCTCGCGCCGTTCGACGAGATCAGCGTCGAGAAGTGCGCCAACGGCGACATCGCATCGCTCATGGCACCGGGCCTCGCCCGAATCCGGGCGACCCGCGAAGCCATCGGCTCCGAGGCGGTGCTCCGGGTCGACTGCCACTGGCGCTTCGACCAGGCCGCTGCCGTCCGGATGATTGACGCCTGCCGCGAGTTCGCTCTCGACTGGATCGAGTGTCCCGTCCCGGAGGTGCCTGAAGCCGCCCCGGCGATCGCCGCCCTCCGGCGCCAGGCCGCGGGCCAGGGCTGCCGGCTCGCCGGGCTGGAAATGGGCACGAGCCCGGCCGCGTTCGAGCCCTTCCTCCGGGCGGGCTCCTATGACGTGATCATGCCCGACGTGAAGTATCTGGGCGGCCTCGCCCGCTTCAGGGAGCTCGCGGCCAGTGCGGCGCGCCATGGCGCCATCGTCTCGCCGCACAACCCGACCGGCCCGATCTGCCACGCCGCGAGCCTGCAAGTCGGGGCGGTGCTGCCCGAGCTGGATTCCCTGGAAGTCCAGTTCGACGAGACGCCGCTCTTTGACGAGCTGGTCGGCGGCGGGGTCTCGCCGGTGGTGGGGGGTGCGGCCGCCCTGCCTGCCGGGCCGGGCCTCGGCGTCGCCATTGATCCCGCCGTGGCCGCCCGGCTGCGGCTCGACGGGGCCGCGTCGTGAGCGGGCGCTGCGAGCCCACGGCACGGCACGAGCTCGGCGCCTCGCTCGGCGAGTCCCCGGTCTGGTGCGAACGGACCGGCCGGCTCTGGTTCGTCGACATTCGCGCCCCTGCCCTGCTCTCGCTCGATCCGGCGACCGGCGAGCTGCAGCGCTTTCCCATGCCCGGCCTCGCCGGCATGGTGGCGCTGGCCGCGGACGGGCTCGTGGTCGGCGTGGGTTGCAGCATCCACCCGTTCGATCCGGCCACCGGCCGGCTCGGCGACCCGCTCGCAACCCTCGACGCCGACCGGCCCGGCAACCGCATCAACGACACCAAGGCCGGCCCCGACGGGGCGCTCTGGTGCGGCACCATGCAGGATGGCGGCGGAGCGGCGTCCGGCCGGCTGCATCACGTGGCACCCACCGGCGCCGCCCGCGAGCTCTTCGACGGCATCCGCTGCCCGAACTCGATCGCCTTCTCGCCGGACGGGCGGACCGTGTACTTCACCGACACCCGCAAGGGCGAAATCCTCCAGGCCAGCGTCCCGACCGGCGACGAGGCGCTGGAGCTCCGCCCCTTCGCCCCGGCCGACATCGCCCCGGGCGGGCCGGACGGCTCGACGATCGACGCAGAGGGCTGCCTCTGGAACGCCCGCTATGGCGGCAGCGCCCTCATCCGTCTCGACCCCGAGGGACGCCTCGTGTCGACCCTGCGCTTGCCGGTGAGCCAGCCCACCGCCTGCGCCTTCGGCGGCCCCGACCGGCGCACGCTCTACGTCACCTCGGCACGCCAGCGGCTTTCTCCGGCAGCGCTCGAGGGCGAGCCCATGGCCGGTGATCTCCTGGCCTTCGACGTCGGCGTCGCCGGCCTGCCGGAACCGCGCTTCGGCGCCGCCCCGGAGGCCAGGTCGTGAGGATCGGCGTCATCGGGCTCGGCGATATCGGCGGCAACCTCGCCGCCTGGCTCGCCGCCGCTGGCCACGAGGTTGCCGGCTACGACATCGACCCGGCGGCCGCGGCGCGCGCCGCTGCACGGGGCGTGACGCCCGTGGGCTCCAGGGCGGAACTGGTCGACCGGGCGGACATCATCGCCACCAGCCTCGCCGACCTCGAGGCCGTGCGCACGACGTACTTCGCCCCCGACGGGCTCGTCGCCCTCGCCGGCGCCGACCGGGTGACGGTCGAGTGCTCGACCCTGCCGCCCGATTTCACGCGCGAGATCACGGCGGCAAGGCGCAAGTCCGGCGCGGCCGCGCTGGAGGCTGCGGTGATCGGCATCGGCAAGGACGCCCTGGCCGGCCAGCTCTATCTCATGGTCGCGGGCGACCCGGCCTCGATCGAGCGCGCACGCCCCTTCCTCGACGCCGCCGGGCGCGGCTGGCTCCTGATGGGAGCGAGTGGCACGGCGGCCGTCGCCAAGGTCCTGAACAACGGCGTCGGTGCCGCAACAATGTGCGCCATCGCCGAGGCCCTGGCCCTGGCGGCGCATCACGGCATAGAGCCGGCAGCGCTGGTCGAGGCCATGCGCACCGGTGCGGGCGCCGGTGCCTCGGTAGTGCTGGACCGGCACGGGACGTTCATGGCCGAGGCCGAAGCGAGCACCCGTCCTTTCAACCCGATCGCGAGCAAGGATACGGCTGCCCTCGGCGTCCTCCTCCCGGGCGCGGTGGCCGCCGCCCTGCCGATGCTGGCGGGCATGGTGGAGACCTATCGCGAAACCCTGACCGACGCCCAGGTGGCCGCACCCGAGGTGCTGGCCCGGTGCGCCCGCCAACGCCTGAAGGAAGCGACCTCGCCATGACAAGCTCAGCCAGCCCGCAGCCGGCCAACCTGGTGATCGTGCTCTCGGACGAGCATGCCGCGCAATATACCGGCTGCCACGGCCACCCGATCGTCAGGACGCCGAACATCGATCGGCTCGCCGCCACCGGGACGCGCTACGCCAACGCCTATACCAACAGCCCGATCTGCATGCCGGCGCGCGCCGCCTTCGCCACCGGCCGCTACCCGCACCAGACGGGCTACTGGTGCAACGCCAGCCCCTATGCCGGCACGCCGCCCTCCTGGGGCCACCGGCTGCAGGCCGCGGGCCGCCCGGTCGTCTCGATCGGCAAGCTGCACTACCTGAACGACGACGTGAAGGCGGGCTTCGACGAGCAGCGCATCCCGATGCACGCTGTGGCCGGCATCGGCGACCTGCAGGGCGCCATGCGCCAGACGGCACCCCTCGCACCGCGGCGCAAGAGCCATGTCGTGGCCGACGAGATCGGCGCCGGCGAATCGAGCTACACCCGCTACGACCGCGCCATCGCGAAGGAGGCGGTGAGCTGGCTGGAGAACGAGGCGCCGGCGCTCGACGAGCCCTGGGTGCTGCAGGTCGGCTTCGTCGCCCCGCACTTCCCGCTCATCGCGCCCGAAGAGTTCTTCGCCATGTACCCGCCGGAGAGCCTGCCTCTGCCCAAGGCCTGCCGGCCCGAGGACTGGCCCCGCCATCCCTGGTTCGACGAGTTCCGCAAGGCCTACATCACCGACACCTTCTTCGACGACGAGAAGCGGCGGATCGCCACCGCCGCCTATTTCGGCCTCTGCAGCTTCGTCGACCACCACCTCGGCCTGGTCAGGGACGCCATCGAGCGCGCCGGCCTCGGCGCGAACACGCGGCTCGTCTACATGTCCGACCACGGCGACAACCTGGGTGTGCGCGGGCTCTGGCAGAAGTCGAACTTCTATGAGGAATCGGCGCATATCCCGCTTCTGATGAGCGGCCCCGGCATCGCCGCGGGCGAGGTGGTACGGACCCCCGTCTCCATGATCGACTTCTTTCCGACCATCCTAGATGCGGTGGGCGTCACCCCCGATCCCACCGACCGCGACCTGCCGGGCGAGAGCCTCTTCCGGCTGGCGCCCGACGACCGCAAGCGCACGGTCTTCGGCGAGTACCACGCGGCCGGGGCCGTGAGCGGCGCCTACATGCTCCGCCGGGACAGGTGGAAATACGTGCACTATGCCGGCTACCCGGCCCAGCTCTTCGATCTCGAGGCCGACCCGGAAGAGCTCTCGGACCTCGCCCCCGACCCCGCGCATGCCACGACCCTCGCCGAGTTCGAGCGGGAGCTGCGGGCCATGCTCGATCCCGAGGCGACGGACGCCCGGGCCAAGGCGGGCCAGGCGGCCATCATCGATCACCACGGCGGTGCTGCGGCGGTGCTCGCCCGGGGCTCCTTCGGCGCCACCCCGCCGCCCGGCGAGAAGGCCGAGCTCGGCTAGGCGACGCCGGCAGGATCAGCCGAGATAGTCCGCGTCGGAGACCTGCTCGAGCCAGGTGGCGCGCGACCCCTCCTTGGCCAGGGCAATGGCGATGTGCGTCATGGCGGTGGTCGCCGTGCCGCCGTGCCAGTGCTTCTCGCCCGGCTCGAACCAGACGATGTCGCCCGGCCGGATCTCCTCCTTCGGCCCACCCTCGCGTTGCGCCCAGCCGAGGCCGGCGGTGACGATCAGGGTCTGGCCAAAGGGATGGGTGTGCCAGGCGGTGCGCGCGCCGGGCTCGAAGGTGACGGCGGCACCGCCGACCTGCCCCTCGCCGCTGCCGCCGAACGGCGCGTCGAAGCGGACCTTGCCGGTGAAATTCTCGGCGGGCGGCGTCACGGACGGCGTGGCGCCGCTTCTCTTGATCTGCATGTCCTGTCCTTTCGCTCCTGTGCGCACCCGTCATCCGGCAGATCGAGCGCAGCTTTCACACCGTGGCCCGCGCAATCCTGGACATGAAGCCATCCAGCTCCTCGATGCGCATCGGCCGGCCGAGATAATAGCCCTGAACCTGGTCGCAGCCCATGCGTACCAGCTCGTTGTACTGCCATTCCGTCTCGGCCCCCTCGCCCACGACCTCGAGGCCCAGGCGATGGCCCAGGGCCGTGATGCCTTCGCAGATGCATTGCGTACGATGATCGTCAAGCCGCGCCACGAGGCTGCGGTCCAGCTTCATCGCGTTGAGCGGCAGGGCCTGCAGGTGCGAGAGGCTGGAATAGCCCGTGCCGAAATCGTCGAGGCAGATCCGGGCACCCGCTTCATGCAGGTCCCTGATGTTCGCGAGCGTGCTCGCATTGGCATTGAAGAGGCTCGTTTCCGTGATCTCGAACTCGAGGCGGCGCGGGTCGAACTCCAGTGACCGGGCGATCGCGAGGAAGCGGCGAATGCAGTCGTCCTTCTGGATCTGCACCGGCGAGAGGTTGATCGCGAGCGACACGTCCAGCTGGTGGCGCGCCGCCGAGCCCGCCATATCGCGGCAGGCGGTCGAGAGCACCCAGTCGCCGATCGGCACGATCGAGCCGTTGCTCTCGGCAATGGGGATGAACTCGGTCGGGCTGACCTCGAGATTGGCGCCGCGCTCCCAGCGGATGAGGGCCTCGAAGCCCATGAGGCGGCAATTCGCGGTCGAGAACTTGGGTTGATAGCGGACCGAGAGCTCGCCCTGGTCGTGGGCCCGCTCGAGGCTGACTCCCAGCCGGCGCCGGCGCTTCTCCTTCTCCATCATCACCTTGTCGAACAGGGCACCCTGCCGCCGGCCGTTGAGCTTCGCCCGGTGCAGGGCGACATCCGCGTTCAGGAGCAGGCGTTCGGTCGTGCCGCCGTCGTCGGGGAAGAGCGTCGAGCCGATGCTGACACTCACCTGGAGGTCGTTGCCGGCAATTTCGAACGGCTGCTCGAACGCCTTGATGAGCCGTTCGCTCAGCTCCATGACGCCGGCCGCCGCCTTGACGTCGATCTGGATGGCCGCGAATTCGTCGCCGGCGATGCGGGCCAGGGTGTCGACCTCGCGGATCGTCGCCGCCATGCGCCGGGCCGCCTCCTGCAGCACCTCGTCACCGACCATGTGCCCGAACGTGTCGTTGATCGCCTTGAAGCTGTCGACGTCGATGAAGTGCAGGCCGACCCCGCTCGAGCGGCGTCCGGCGCCGGCGAGGGCCTGTGCCAGGCGATCGTTGAAGAGCCGGCGGTTCGGCAGGCCGGTCAGCACATCGTGATGCGCCAGATGCTCGATCCGGGCATTGGCCCGCTCCTTCACGTCGAGCAGCTTCTGCGATCGGCCCAATTGAAAGATCAGGAGCGTGATCAGGGCCAGCGTGCTGAGCCCGAGCCCCAGGGACGCGATCAGGATCGCCGTGTAGATGTCGTCCAGGCGCCATTGCAGCTCGGAATGACCCTGGCCCGACTGATGCAGGGCCGTCAGGGAAAGATCATGGATGGGCGTGGCAAACGCCTCCAGCCCGGCCAGCGCCTGGGCATAGGCTTCTTCATCCAGGTCGGCCCGATCGAGGACGTCGGACGTCCGCTGCAACGCGACGGTCAGCCGGGCGCCGAGCCCCTCCACATCGCTGATCTCCCGAATCGGTGCCGCATCCCGCCCTTCCAGCAGGGGCGGCAGCCGGCTCCAGAGGATGTCGAGCCTGAAGCGCAGGGCGTCGCGATCCACCTCCGGATCCGCCGCCCTGAAGCGATGCATCGCCTGCAGCAGGCGCAGCAGCTCGACCTCGATCTCGTGCGTCGCCCACAAGGATTCTGATCCCGACCGCAGGATCGCCGCGTTGCCCAACCGCAGACGTTCGAAATTCGTAAATATGATGCAAATGAATGTTACAAGTATCGAGAGTATCAGAAGGCCTATCGCCAAGTCCCTTCGTTTACTCTTCATAAAATTCTAGTTCATATAATTGCCATATCGAGCGCTGGCTGGTGACGCGTCGGTCCAGGTCGGGATGGGCCGACCACGGGTAGACGACCCAGAGCGGGCCACGGTCGCGCCGGGTGAGATCGACGCCACCGGCACGCCAGGCGACCAGGATGTCGTAGTTCTGGACGTCCGACATCGGGATCGCGATGTGGTAGTCGTTGAGCGCTCGCATCTGTATGGCAGTACCTCGGGCTTCGAGCCCGGCAACCAGCGAGCGCAGCGGCAGGCCCTCGAACTCGATCTCGCCATCCGTCCAAGGCGTCCAGGTGGTCAGCGTCGCCGTGCCGAAGCTCTCGAGCAGCTCCCGGTCCAGATGCGCTTCATCGCCGGCATTGGTGCGGCCCAGCAGGCCCTTCGCCGTCAGGACGATCTCGGTGGATGGCGGCAACAGCTCGCTCGCCTGCGCGCCGCAAGCCCTGCCCGCCACGACCGTTGCCAGGAGCATGAGAACGGCCCGCCTGTTGCAGCACGATGGTTGCCGGTCGGGCCAGCTGCTCAAAGGCGCGCTCGGATATGCAGCGTGCTCCGCCACGATCTACACCCTTTGATTGTGTGCGGTGCGTAATTTATCTCTTTTACCGTGTCAACGCCGGAACAGACACCGGACGGCGCCGGGCCTGTTCCTTCGCGACGCGACTGCCGCCTTCTTCAAGGTGTTCAGCATTCATGCATGTGCTTCCTTCGATGCCCGACGGGACACCGGGCCAGCCTTGCGCACTACTCGCCACGGCGCACCAGTCGGCCATGAAACATCTTGCGGCAAGTCATCGATGACTGCGCACGACCTTCAGGGACCGCGCCTTCCACCATCGCGCATCAGCCTTGGGGTTCGGCCAGATTGGTCTGGATCAGGCGGTCGCTGAGGTGGATGTCGGTGGTCTCGAGGAGTCCGGGGCCGAGATTGGCGAACTTGTGCGGCACGTCGGCCGGACAGAGCAGGACCTGGCCGGCCTCGGCGGTGATCTCCTCGCTGCCGAGCGTGAAGAGTGCCCGGCCGACCCGGACGATGAAGACCTCGTCATAAGGATGGACATGCAGGACCGGCCCGGCACCGACCTTCTCGCTGGCAAAGAAGAGGACGGTGACGCCCGTGCCGAGGTCCCGGCCTTCGAACCTGCCGCGCCAGAGACGCTCGTCGGTCGCCCAGTCGCTGCGCTGGAGGACGGCGGGCTTGCGGTTCATGGCTCTTCTCCGGATGGGGTGGTGTATCGGGCGATCGGCGCCCGTGCCGCGGCGACCGATTGGAGCATGCCGCCCTTGCTCGACTGCACATTCTGGCTGCTCAGGCTACCGCATGCTATTATCCGGCCATGAGCACGACCACCAACAAGCCGCGACCCACCCTGGCGGAGCTGACCACCGAGCAGCCCGAATCGACCGATCCGGGCTATCTGGCGTGGAAGGAAGCCAGGATCCGCAAGGCGCAGGCCGAAGCGCGCCGCAATCCCGACAAGCTGACGACCCATGCAGAGATGAGAGCGCGTCTCGGCCTTGACCGTTAGGTTTCACGAAACGGCCCTTCGCGACATCGAACATATCCGCGACAGAGTCGCCGAGGACAACCCCGAGGCAGCGAAAGCCGTTCTCGAGCGCATCGATCGGTCGATCACGCTGCTCGATGAATTCAACGACATCGGACGTGCTGGCATCGTGAGCGGCACACGCGAGAAGCCGGTGCCGCGAACACCCTATGTCGTGGTCTACGAACTGGCAGGCCCGTCCGAAATCTGGATCCTGACCATCGTGCATGGCAGGCAGCGCTATCCGCCGGAAGCGTGAAAGGTTCCGGTTGATCTAACATCTGGACTAAGAATAATTCCGTTCAACTCGCGACCCGTCGGCGTAAACGAAAGTTTTCGCACGATCTCAATAGAAGTAGTGACAATGTAGCATTCCTTTACCTCTCCCGTCAGACGCCTCCGTGACCGATACGCTCCCAAGCTTCGCGAAACGGCTCCTGCTCATAAGCGCCGGGCTCCAACCAGTAGGATACCCGCCCGTCCTTCTCGTTGCGGAGCGCACGCTCCCCAATTTCCGAGGGCAGCAGGACGAAGGTTGAGGGCGAATTTGTGACGACCTTGTTCACGATCACCCAGAAATCACCCATGATCTTGTTCAGCGAAGTTCCGAGAGGGACCGCGCTGCGTTTGCTCAGGGATTTGACCTGCACCCCGACAAAACGAGAGGCGTCTCGGCTATAGGCGATGATGTCTACACCTCGCGCGTTGCGCGCTGTGGGCATGACGTTCCACCCGAGAAGCGAAAGCCGATAACAGCAGTAGTATAGTCCCACGTTGCCCGTGAGCTGCGGGTCCAGCGGGCCGGCACCCTTATGGTTGTTGTTGATGATGGGGTTCACCGTACGAGGCACCCCCAAATTATGGTTTACCACAATCCGTCTCGATTCGTTTAACCGGCTCGGCGCCTGATGCTCCCACTCAGAGCCGATAGACCCGCACCGCGTTGTCGTGGAGCATCGCCGCCCGCTCGTCCGCGCTGAAGTCCTTCGTGATGCCGTCATAGGCCCGCCACACGGTCGCATAGTCCGAATACAGGCGGTCGACCGGGAAGTTGCTGGCGAAGACGCAGCGCTCTGGCCCGAAGATCTCGATGGTGTCGAGGACGAAGGGGCGGATGGAGTCCTCGGTCCAGTTGTGGTCGACCATGCCGAGGCCGGAGATCTTGGCGCTGACATGGGAGCATCGGGCGAGCTGGCGCATGCCCTGGCGCCAGCCTTCGATGCCGTCGCTGTCGCGCTCGCGTGGCATGCCGGTGTGGTTGAGGATCACCGGGATGTCGGGGTGGCGGGCGGCGAGGTCGGCGGCCTCGGCCATCTGCGGCCAGTAGAGCTGCAGATCGAAGGAGTAGCCGTGCTTCGCGAGGCGGGCATAGCCGCGTTGCCAGGCTGCGTCGTTCAGGTAATCGGCGCTGGCGGCATTCAGCGCGGGATCGCTGTGGCGGTTCAGGATGTGGCGGATGCCGCGCATGTTGGCGAATTCGCCGTGGGCCTCCAGCACCTTCTCCACATCGGGGGCGGCAAGATCGGCGAAGGCGACGATGCCGTGCGGGAAGCCGCCGGAGCCCGGGGCGTCGGCGATGCCTTGCAGCCAGCGCGTTTCCAGGACGGCGAGCTCGGGCGCTATCTCGGCCTGGAGGTGGACGGACCTGACGAGATCGAGGCCCCGGGCGTCGGCCATGAAGTCGGCCAGCAAATAGTTCCGGCAGAGCGGGGCCGTGTCGCCGATGGCAGGCGACTGGACCGGCTCTGCCAGCCAGGGATAGGGATGCAGGTCACGGTCCCAGAGGTGGTGGTGGGCGTCGGTGATGCGCACAGGCTCACCCCCCGAACACGTGATGCGCTGTCCGGTGCTTCTCGATATAGCCCCAGTCATAGGTCACGCCGAGGCCGGGGCCGTCAGGCACCGGCACACAGCCATCCTTCCCCAGATCCTCGGGCTGGTCGCTGTAGCCGCAGGTGTAGACCGGGGGCACGGCGTTCGCCATGCCGGGTCCCACCAGCGCCATCTCGTAGAAATGGGTGTTGCGGGTGGCGCTGATGACGGCGCGATGCGCCGGGCCGCAGGCGTGGAACTGGAGGTCGAGGCCGAAGGCCTCGCAAAGATGGGCGAGCTTGATCGCCCCGGTGATGCCCATGTCGTATTCGGGATCGGCGTGGATCATGTCGGACCCGCCGGCCATGAGGAAGGCGGCCTTCTGCTCGATGGTGCGAACATGCTCGCTGACGAGCAGCGGCGTGGCGAGCTTCTCGCGCAGGCGCTTGTGGCCCTCAGCGGAGACGCCGGCGTCGCGATAGGGGTCCTCGTACCAGAAGAAGCCGGCCTCGTCGCAGGCGCGGCCGACCCGGAGCGCGTCCATCCAGGTGCGAAGCTGGCAGGCCGGGTCGAGCATCAGCGGGAAACCGTCGCCGACGGCCGCACGCACGCCGAGCACGTTCTTCACCTCGCGCCCGACATCGCCGTCGTGCCAGCCATGGATCTTGAAGCCGGCGAAGCCCTGCTCCTTGCAGGCCGCGGCGTAGTCGGCGAAGGCCTCGGGCGTGTCGAGCCCGCCCTTCACGTCCTGGCCGTGATAGGTGCTGGCATAGGTCGGCAGGCGCTTGCGGTAGCCGCCCAGGAGCCTCGCCACCGAGGCGCCGAGCCGCTTGCCGGCGAGGTCCCAGAGTGCAATGTCGATGGGGCCGTGGCCCATGTGGTCATAGGCCCGGATCTCGCGCTTCATGTCTTCCCAGATCTCGACCCGGGCGTCGGGGTCGCGGCCGAGAAGGTGCGGGGCGAGCATCAGGGTCTGGCCGAGCGCCGATGGCGTGCCGACCCAGTGGGTGACGTACTCGCCTCTGGCACCGTCCTTCGTCTCGATGCTGACAGCATAGCGGCTCATCGGCATCCGCCCGCCCTTCTGCCAGACGAGATTACCGACTCCGGCGGCACCGTGCGGCGGCAGGGCCAGATCCGCGACCTCGTAACCGAAGACGTGAACCTCGACGCGGCTGATGGTGGTCATGCGTTCTCTCCCGGCACCGGTGCGTCGGCGCGAATCAGTTTCTCGTGTTTCAGCTCGGCCCAGAAATCGGCCGGGATGGATGCCCGCATGTGGTCGAGATTGGCCCTGATATGCGCCGGCTCGAAGCCGCCCGGGATTACCGAGGCGGTGCAGGGATGGCCGAAGGGGAACTGCAGCGCCGCCGCCGGCAGGGCCACCTTGTGCCGCTCGCAGACCGCCTGGATGCGGCGCACCTTCTCGAGCGCCTCGGGCGTGGCGTCGGCATAGTCGTACTTCGCACCGGGGACGGGGCCGGTCGCGGTGATGCCGGAGCTGAAGACCGCACCGATGACGAGACCGACATCGCGGCGCTCGCAATAGGGCAGCTCCACGTCGAGCGTGTCGTGGTCCATCAGCGTGTAGCGCAGCGCCAGGAGGAAGAAGTCGAGATCGACGAGGTCGAGGAAGCGGGGGATCATGCCGTCCTCGTTGATGCCGGCACCGATGCCCCGGATGAGGCCCGCCGTCTTGAGCTCGTCGAGCGCCCGCCAGCCGCTGGTGGCGAGCTGGCCGAGATAGGCCTGGACCTTGGCGTCGGCCTCGTGATGGCGCAGATCGAGGTCGTGGATGACGAGCAGGTCGATGCGGTTCATGCCGAGGCGCTGCAGGCAGTCCTCGTAAGCCCGCATGATGCCGTCATAGCTGTAGTCGAACACGTGGTCGAAATGCAGCCCGCCGGTCCAGAAACCCGTGTCGAAGCGCTCGGGATGGCGCGGTGCCTTGAGGATGCGGCCGACCTTGGTCGAGAGCACGAACTCGCTGCGCGGCTGGCGGTAGAGGAAGCGACCCAGCCGGTGCTCGCTCTGGCCCCGGCCGTACCAGGGCGCCGTGTCGTAATAGCGAATACCCTCGTCCCAGGCGGCCTGGAGCGTCGCCTCGGCGTCGGCGTCGCTGACGCGCGTGAAAAGCTCGCCGAGCGGGGCGCCGCCGAAGCCGAAGGACGAGATCTCGACCCCGGACTTGCCGAGGCGGCGCTTCTTGAACGGGTCCATAAGTCTCTCTCCCCGGAATACTGGCCGAAATGCTTGGCTAGCGCTGGCCGACGCGCTTCTGCAGGGCGTCGAGCAGGACGGCGGCGATGATGATCGCACCGGTCGCGAAGTCCTGCCAAAAGATGTCGATCCGCGACAGGTTCAGGAAGTTGCGGATGAGCGCGATGATGATGACGCCGATGATGGTGCGCAGGATGTTGCCCTGGCCGCCATAGAGGCTGGTGCCGCCGATGACCACGGCGGCGATCACCTCGAACTCGAGGCCGCGCGCCGTGTCCGCCTGGATGGCGCCGATGCGCGCCAAGAGGATGTTGCCGGCAAAGGCGGCGGTGAAGCCCACGATCATCATGCACTGGATCTTCACCCTGTCGGCGTGGATGCCGGAGAGCGTGGCGACCATGCGGTTGGCGCCAACCGCATAGACGCGCTTGCCGAAGGCGGTGCGGGCGAGGACGAACCAGCCGACGGCGAAGCATAGGAGCGCGATCAGGAACGGGATCGGGACGTTGAAGAGGCGGCCCTGGCCGATCGCCTTGAACTCGTCCGGCAGGTTCGAGATGACCTGGCCGCCGGTGACGACGAAGGCGAGCGAGCGCGCCATCATCAGCGTGCCGAGCGTGACGATGAAGGAGGGAATGCGGCCCTTGGTGGTGATGACACCGTTGAAGAAGCCGATGGCCGGGCCGATCATGAGCGAGAGCAGGACGGCCGGAACCACGCCCATCTGCTGCATGAGGGCGGCCGAGACCGCAGCTGCCAGCGCCACGACGGAGCCGACCGAGATGTCGAACTCGCCCGAGATCATGACGATGGTCATGCCGGCGGCGACGATCAGGTTGACCGCCATCTGGCCCATCAGGTTCGAGATGTTGATCCAGGAAAGGAAGCGCGGCGAGAGGATCGACATGACGACGACGAGAACGGCGAGCACCGCCAGCGCCTGAAGCAGGCCGTAGGACTGCAGCAGCAGCTCGCGCCGCCGGGTGGGGTCGGACATCATCATGCGGCGGCACGCTCCCCGCTGACCGAGGCGTGCAGGATCGCACCTCGCTCGATGGCATCGCCGGTGAGGTCGGCGACGATACGGCCGCGGAACATGACCAGCACGCGATCACACAAGCTGGTGAGCTCGTCGATCTCGGCGGTGATCAGGAGGACGCCGACCCCCGCCGCCGCGGTCTCGCGGACAATGGCGCGGATCTCGGCCTTGGAGCCGACATCGATGCCGATGGTGGGCTCGTCCATGATGAAGACCTTTGGCTGCGTCGCCAGCCACTTGGCGAAGAGCACCTTTTGCTGGTTGCCGCCGGAAAGTGCGCGGGCCGGGGTGGTCGGGCCGGGCGCGCGGATGGTGAGCTTCTGGATGGCGTCGCGGCCGGCGGCCAGCATGGCCTTGAGGTCGAGGATGCCGCCGGTTCCGGCGAAGCGGCCGAGCACCGGCAGGGTGACGTTCTCCCAAATTGGGCTCTCGGGCAGGAGGCCCTCGCGCAGCCGGTCGTTGGTCAGGAGCACGATGCCGGCATCGAGCGCGTCACGCGGGGTCGAGACCTCGAGTGCGCGTCCCTCGAGGCGGAGCGTGCCGGCCGCGCGTTTCGTGTCGGGGCTCGCGACGATCGCCTTGCCGAGCGCGTCGAGGCCGGAGCCGGTAAGCCCGGTGACGCCCAGGATCTCGCCCGCGTGCAGGGTGAAGGCGACGTCGCGCGGGCCGCCGCGCACCGTCAGCCCCTCGACCTCGAGGAGCGGTGCGCCGATCAATCGGCCGGCCCCCCGCTCGTGCTGGTGATCCAGCTCGCGGCCGATCATGGCGGCCACCACTTCGGGCAGAGTGAGGTCGGCCCGCTCGCCGGTCAGGGCCAGGGCGCCATCGCGGAGCACGGTGATCGCATCGGCGACCTCGAAGACCTCGGTCAGGTAGTGGGAGATGAAGACGATGCCGACCCCCTGCCCCGCCAGCTCCCGGATCAGCCTGAGGACCATGCGGACCTCGGTCTCGGTGAGCGAGGAGGTCGGCTCGTCGAGCAGCAGCACGCGCGCCTCGCGGCTGATGGCCTTCAGGATCTGGACCATCTTGCGCTGGTCGTTGGGGAGCTCCGCCACCAGCGTATCGGGCGTGCAGGCGATGGCGTAGCGTTGCAGCAGCTCGGCCGTGCGCCGGCGCAGCTCGCCGCCGCGGATGATGCCGAGCGGCCCGGCGGTCGGCTCGTTGGCGAGAAAGACGTTCTCGGCCACGGTCTGCGTCGCGATCAGGTTGACGTCCTGGTGGACGGTGACGATGCCGCGGGCGAGCGCTGCTGCCGTGTCGGTGACGGCCAGCTGCTCGCCGGCGAGGTGCATCGTGCCGGCATCGGCGGGGTAGAGGCCGGCGATGATCTTGGTCAGCGTTGACTTGCCGGCGCCGTTCTCGCCGACGAGCGCATGCACGCGCCCGGCATGGACGTCGAAATCCACGCCCCTGAGCGCCCGCACCCCGCCGAAGGCCTTGGCAATGCCCCGGCAGGCGAGCAGCGGCTCCCCCGCCATCAACCGCTTCGATCCGCCCGGATGACTTCTACTGGCCGCCCGTCACCTGCGGGTCGTCGGCGAACTCGGCCGCGTTGTCCTGGGTCAGGATCCGGGTCGGGATGTCCATCCGCTCGACCGGTGTCCCGCCCTGCAGCTTGGTCACCATCGAGTTGACGCCCTCGTAGCCCATGAGGAACGGATCCTGAACGACGAGGCCGAGGATCCTGCCCTCCTTGACCAGCTCGTAGCTGACCGGGTCGAGGTCGAAGGAGACGAGCTTGACGTCGTCGCGACCGGCCGCCTCGAGGGCCGCCATGGCACCCTGCGCCACCACCTGGTTGAAGAAGAAGACGCCCTTGATGTCGGGGATGGCGACCAGCGTATCCTCCATCAGCCGCCGGCCCTCCTCGAGCGAGAGCTTGAGGAACTTCTCCTCCTGGACGTCGAGGCCGAGCTCCTTCGCCCGGTCCTCGAAGCCGCGCTGGCGGTTCTGGGCGTTGTCGTTGCCGGGGGCGTGGTCGAAGGTGATGACCTTGGCGCCGGCCGGCACGTTCGCCGCCATGAGGTCGGCGCCGGCCTGACCGCCGGCATAGTTGTCGGTGATGATGAAGGTGTCCCAGGTGCCGGACTGCAGGCCGATATCCGTGATGACGACCGGGATGCCCTCGGGGTTGTAGATGTTCTTGACCGGCTCGGCGACGACGATGCTGTCGCCCGGGAAGAGGATCAGCCCCTCGATCCCCTGGGCGTAGAGGTCCTCGAGATCGGCCACCTGGCGGGTCGTGTCGGTGTCGCCGCCATTGGTGAAGATGAGGTCGACATTGACACCCTTCTCGGCCCATTCGGCGGCGGCCTTCTTGGCGCCGTTCGCCATGGTGACGAGGAAGGGATTGGTGCCCCAGAACTGCGAATAGCCGACGAGATAGTCCTCGGCCGCGGCGGATGTACCGGCCAGCAGTCCGAGAGCCAGAACCGCCCCGGTGATCGCCCCGCGCCGATTGTGCATCGTCTTTTTCCCCCCTTGGCCGAAGTCGCCTGATCGCTTCGTGCGGCGCGGAACTTGCCACGCGGCCGATGCCGAGACAAGGCGCGCGGCGCGGCCCCGCGGATGGGTTTTGACAAAGCTCGGCCGGCGCTCCTACTCTTCTGCTGCCCTTGGCAGGTTGGCGAAAAAAGAAGACCGATCGACCGCTCAACGAGTCGACTCAACTCAGGGATCAGGGAGCGCGAAGAGCATGAAAACACTGGCAATCGGCCTCTTGGCCGGCACCTTCCTCGGCGGTATCGCCGCTGGGCCGGCGGCGGCCGAGGACCTCGTGATCTGGTGGAACAAGAGCTACTACCAGGAGGAGGACGACAAGTTCGACGAGATCGTCAAGGCGTTCGAGGCCGAGACGGGCATCAATGTCGACTACAGCCTGTTCATCAACGAGGACGCGCCGGTCAAGGCGCTGGCCGCGCTCTCGGCGGGCGAGGTGCCGGACCTCAATTTCGGCTTCCTCTTCGACCTCCAGCACACCGCCCGCTGGGCCTACGAGGGCAAGCTCGTCGACGTCTCCGACGTGCTCGAGCCGATGGCCGACCGCTTCATGCCGGTGGCGCTGGAATCGGTGAACCTGCTCAACGGCGAGACCGGCGAGCGGTCCTACTACGCCTTCCCGACCCAGCAGCAAACCGCCCACATCCACGTCTGGAACAGCCTGCTCAAGGACATCGGCCAGAGCGTCGACGACATTCCCGGGACCTGGAACGAGTTCTGGCAGTATTACTGCGACCAGCAGGGCGAGCTTCGCCAGGTTACGGGCAACCGTAACTTCTATGGCGTCGGCCAGCCCATGTCGAGCTCGGCCTCGGACACGATCTTCCACTTCATGATGTTCGCCAACGCCTTCGACGTCGAATGGATCGGCGAGGACGGCAACTCGGTGCTCGGCGACCATCGCCAGGAGCTGATCGACGCGCTCGACAGCTACGTCATGCCGGTCCGGGAGCGCTGCAACCCGCCGGGTGCGGTGAACTGGATCGACAGCGACAACAACGTCAACTTCCTCAACCAGGTGACGTTGATGACGCCCAACCCGTCCATGTCGATCCCGGCCTCGCAGTACACGCAGAATCCCGAGAACTACACGACCAACATCGCCAGCATCGAATGGCCGGACAAGCCGGACGGCGAGCCCATCGTCTACATGACGGCGATCAAGACGGCGGTGATCTTCGAGGGTGCCAAGAACGTCGAGGGGGCCAAGGAGTTCATGCGCTTCCTCTATAAGCCCGAGAATATCGGCCCCTATCTCGAGGGCTCCATCGGCCGCTGGTTCCCGGTCATGCCGGAGCTGGTCGAGACCGAGTTCTGGCAGGACGACAGCGACCCGCATCGCCGCATCCACCGGCTGATGTACATGGAGCGGCCGCAGAACCCGTTCCCGTTCGTCTACAACCACCGCTTCATGCCGATCCTGACCGAGAACGCCATCGGCAAGGCGGTCGGGCGCATCGTGCTCGAGGACTGGTCGACCGAGGACGCGGCCGACGAGCTGATCCAGCGGGTCGAGACGGCCCTCAGCAGCGAAGGCTGAACCGAAAGCCTGAGCGGGGAGCGTCGCCGCCCGGGCGGCAGCGCTCCCCTCTTCGCCGGGCCCGCCCTTGGGCAGGCCAAAGCTGGGAGATGGCGGGATGGCGGCACATGCCGAGAAGACCGCAGCGGCAATTGCACCCGAACGCAATCGCGCGCACTGGACCCCGGAGCTCACCTGGGGCGCCATCCTGCTCATCCCCTACATCACCGTCTTCTTCCTCTTCGTCGTCTGGCCGGTCGGCTACGGCGTCTGGCTCGGCCGCGATCCCGACAGCTACCGGCGGCTACTGGCCGACCCCGTCTATCTCCGCACGGTCTGGAACACCGCCGCCTTCCTCGGCATCGGCGTCAACCTCAAGCTCTTCCTGGCGCTGATCCTCTCCGCCTACTTCATGTCGCAGCGGCTCTGGATCCGCTGGCTCTCCATCCTCTTCATCCTGCCCTGGGCGGTGCCGTCGATCCCGACCATCCTCTCCTTCCGCTGGATGCTGAACTCCGAGTGGGGGATGCTGAACGGCATGCTCTGGGACTTCTTCCGGATCGAGGGCCCCTGGTGGCTGGTCGACCCCAAGCTGGCGCTGGGCTCGGCGATCACCGTCCACATCTGGAAGTACCTGCCGTTCTGGACGCTGATCCTGATGGCCGGGCGAAGCGCCATCCCGACCGACTACTACGAGGCGGCGCGGATCGACGGCGCCAGCCGGACGCAGATGTTCGCCTATGTGACCTGGCCGCAGATCCGCAATCTCTACGTCACCAGCACGCTGCTCTCGACCATCTGGACGCTCGGCGACTTCAACAGCATCTACCTTCTGACCGGCGGCGGGCCGAACGAGCTCACCCATGTGCTGGCGACACTCGGCGTGCGCTACGCCTTCCGCCTGCAGGAGCTCGACATGGGTGTCGCCACGGTGATGACCGCCCTGCCGATCCTGGTGCCGCTCGTCTTCATCCTGATCAGGCGGCTCGGCGGGAGGGTCGAGTGATGGCGGCGAGAAGCGAGGCCAGGGTGCGGGGCACCACGCCGCGGCGCGGGCTTTGGGACCTCGTCGCCCATCCGGTGCGCCGGGTGCTCGAGGAAGGCTTCATGGTGGCCTTCGGCATCGTCATCCTGATCTGGACGATCCTGCCGATCTACCACATGGCCATCGTCTCGATCACGCCCTTGACTGACGCCTTTGCCGGCCGGTTCTGGCCGGAGCGGCCGACGCTCGAGAACTACCAGACCGTGCTCTTTCAGGAGCACTACTTCCTGCGCGAGTTCTGGCGGCAGCTCGGCAACAGCCTCTTCGTGGCCGTGGCTACCATGGTCATCGTGCTCTTCGTCGCCAGCCTCGCGAGCTTCGCCATCAGCCGGCTCAAGGCCCGCTACGGCCACGTGGTCTCGAACACGGCCCTCCTCACCTACCTGATCCCGATGGCCTTCGTCGCCATCCCGTTCTACCGGGTGATGTCGGACTACGGCCTCTTGAACACGCTCTGGGCGCTGACCTTCGCCATGGCGACCTTCGCGACACCCTACGCCATCTGGGTCTTTCGCCAGTACAGCGACACCATCCCCTTCGAGCTCGACGAGGCGGCCCGGGTCGACGGCGCCACGCCACTCCAGCTCTACTGGCTGGTCTACCTGCCGCTCATGCGGCCGGCGATGATCGCCATCGGCACCTATGCGCTGCTCCTCGCCTGGAACGAGTATCTCTACGCCTTCCTCCTGCTGCACAACGAGGAGCGGTCGACCATCCCGGTCGCCATGGGCTTCTTCCTCAACACCGACGACGCGCCCTGGTCGCTCCTGATGGCGACCGCGATCATCTACTCGCTACCGCCGGCCGCCCTCTATTATTCCGTCCGCCGCTACATGGTGAGCGGGCTCACCGCCGGCGCCACCAAGGCCTGACCGCCGGCGGCTGCGCCAGGGCTCGAGGCCGGTCGGCACGGCCGCCGCCAAAGCCTGCGTGTAGGGATGCTGCGGGTTCCGCCAGAGCTCGGCCCCCTCGCCTGCCTCGACCATCCGGCCCTGCCAGAGGACGAGGGTGCGGTCGGCGAGGCGCTGCACGACGCCGAGGTCATGGGTGACGAAGAGCACGCCGAGGCCACGGGTCCGCACGAGGCGGACGAGCAGGTTCAGCACCTGGGCGCGGACCGAGACGTCGAGCGAGGCCACGGGCTCGTCGCAGACGAGGAGATCGGGCTGGGTGGCGAGTGCCCGGGCGATGGCCGCCCGCTGGAGCTGCCCGCCTGAGAGGGCGCGCGGCGGGCGAGTGGCCAGCGCCGGGTCGAGGCCGGTGGCGGTCATGAGCTCGGCAATCCGGGCGCGCCTGCCCCGGCGGTCGAGGTCGGTGTGGAAGCGAAGCGGCAGGGCGATCGAGCCGCCGATGCTGCGGGCCGGATTGAAGCTGGCGAGCGGGTCCTGGAAGACCATCTGCACGCGCCGGCGAACCGCCCGCGGCACCCGGCCATGGGCGTCGGTCAAGGGCCGGCCGTCGAGCATCACCGTGCCCGCGGTCGGCCGGTCGAGCCCGACCGCGAGCCGGGCGAGCGTCGTCTTGCCGGAACCGCTCTCGCCGACGAGGCCGACGATCTCGCCCGAGGCAAGGACGAGATCGACCCCGTCCAGTGCGGTCATCGGCGCCGCCCCGCTTTGGTAGACGCGGCTGATGCTAAGGAGCTCGAGCCGGCTCAAGGGACCGCCTCCCCGGCCCGCCAGCAGGCAACGGCCCGGCCCCCGTCCCGCGGCTCGAGCGGCGGCCGCTCGCTGCGGCAGCGGTCGATCGCCAGCTTGCAGCGCGGCGCGAAGGCGCAGGCGGTAGCAGGCAGCGCCGGATCGGCTGGCGGCAGCTCGGGAAAGGGCGCATCGCCGCTCGCTGCCACCCCGCCGAACGGCAGGGCCGCCCCGGCGAGGGCCACGGCATAAGGGTGGAGCGGGTGGCGGACGACCGCTTCCGCTGGCCCCTGCTCGACGATCCGACCGGCATACATGACGGCGATCTCGTTGGCGACGGCCCCGGCCACGGCGAGGTCGTGGGTGACGAGGACGAGCCCGACCCCCTCCTGGTCGACCAGTGCGAGCAGCAGGTCGAGGATCTGCGCCTGGACCATGGCATCGAGCGCGGTGGTCGGCTCGTCGGCGAGGATCAGGCCCGGATTGCCGGCGAGGGCCGCCGCGATCGCCACGCGCTGCTTCTGCCCGCCCGAGAGCCGGTGCGGGTAGTCGTGCACCCGCCGCTCCGGCTCGGCGATGCCGACCCGCTCCAGGAGCTCGACCGCGGCCCGCCAGGCGGCGCTGCGGCCCAGGCCCTGGTGCACGGCGGCGATCTCGGCGACGGTGGCGCCGACCCGCAGCACCGGGTTGAGGCTGGCGCCCGGGTTCTGGAAGATCATGCCGATCCGCCGGCCGGCGACGCCCTCGCGCGTCGCCCCGGCTGCGAGAAGATCCGGGCCCGTGCCATCCAGCCTGAGGCTGCCCTCGACCCGCGCCTCTGCCGGCAAGAGGCCCGCCATGGCGTTCAGCACGGTCGTCTTGCCGGAGCCGCTCTCGCCGATGAGCGCCAGGACGCGGCCGCGCTCGAGCGAGAGGTCGACCTCGCGGGCTGCCTCGAGCCAGCCGCCATCCGGCAGCGGGAAGGCCACGGTCAGCCGCTCCAGGGTGAGGACCGGGGCCATCAGCTGCGCGCGCCGAGGCCGAGGCGGCGCGCGATTCCGTCGCCGGTGAGGCTGACAGCGAGCACGGCCATGGCGATGCAGAGCCCGGGCAGGACGACGAGCGAGGGTGCCGTGCGGATCAGGGCCCGGCCATTCGCCACCATCGAGCCCCAGCTCTGCAGGTTGGGGTCGCCGAGGCCGAGAAAGGCGAGCGCACTCTCCACGAGGATGGCCTCGCCGACGGTAATGCCGGCCAGTGCGATGACCGGCTGCAGGGCACCCGGCAGGACCTCGACGAAGGCGATGGCCAAGGGCGCCATGCCGGCGATGCGCGCCGCGTCGACATAGTCCAGCGTCTTCACGCGCAGCACCTCGGCACGCACGAGCCTGGCCGCCGGCGGCCAGGACGAGATGGCGATGGCGAGCACCACATTGCCGGCCGATGCACCCAGCACGCTGACCAGCGCCAAAGCGAGGAGGAAGGTCGGCACGGTCTGGAAGGCCTCGGTCAGCCGCATCAGCGCGTCGTCGAGGAAGCCGCCCCGAAAGCCCGCGAGGGTGCCGACCAGGATGCCGACGCCGAGCGTGGCGGCTGCTGCAGCCAGCCCGACGACGAGCGAGACCCGAGCACCGTGGACCAGCCCGGCCCACACATCGCGGCCGAGCTGGTCGGTGCCGAGGGGGAAGCGGGCATCGGTGAAGGGAGCCGTCAACGGGCGGGCCACCATGTCGAGCGGATCGCCAGGCGCCAGCATGGGGGCGAGAATTGCCGCCAGCACCAGCAGCAGCAGGAGCACCGGGCCGATCAGGCCGCTCCAGGGGCTGGCGAGGCGCATCACTTGCCCGCCGCCCGGCCGAGATTGTCGCCGACCCGCGGGTCGAGCCGGCCATAAAGGAGGTCCACCAGGATGTTGACCAGCACGACGAGGACCGTGCCAGCGAGCAGCGGCAGGTCGCGCTGGCTCACCGCCTCGAAGGCGAGGCTGCCGAGACCGGGAATGGCGAAGACCGTCTCGACGACGACGCTGCCGCCGAGCATCGTGCCGGACTGCAGCCCGAGCATGGTGACGACCGGCAGGAGTGCCGGCCGCGCCATGTGGCGAAGGACGATGCGCTTGTTGGGAAGCCCCCGGGCCCGGGCCGCGGTCACCCAGCCGCTCTGGGCCGCATCCAGCATGGCGCCGCGCATCAGGCGGAGATAAAGCGCGAAATAGGTGAGCCCGAGCGTGGCCGCCGGCAGGACCAGGTGCCGGGCGGTGTCGAGCACGGCCTCGATTCCGGTGGCCCGGCTGTCGAGCGTGCTGAAGCCGCCCAGGGGCAGCCAGCGGAGCTTGACCGCGAAGACGATGATCAGGAGCAGGCCGAGCCAGAAGCCGGGCGTGGCGTTGAGGACGAGGGCCGTGGTGGTGACTGCCGTGTCGGTCGGCCGGCCCCGGCGCAAGGCGGCAAGGGCACCGAGGCCGATGCCGAGCAGGGCCGCGAGCAGGATGCCCGAGCCCATCAGCAGGAGGGTCTTCGGCAGCCGTTCCAGGATGACGTCGAGCACCGGCCGGGCGAAGGCGATCGACCAGCCGAGGTCGAGCGTGGCGAGGCTCCAGGCATAGGTCAAAAAGCGCGCACCCAGGCTGTCGGCGAGGCCGTAGCGCTCGCGCAGCTCGGCGGCGAGCGTGAGGTCGCCGGCCCCGCCGATGCCGGCGAGATAGGCGTCGACCGCGTCGCCCTCGGCAAGCTCGAGCAGGACGAAGACGCCGGCAGCGACCAGGAGGAGCACCGGCAGGGCCTGGAGCAGGCGGCGAACGAGAAAGCGCAGCATCAGCGGGCCGGCGCTCCATCCTTGGCGGCAAGGAGCAGCCGCCAGTGGCCGTCACACGCCGATGGTGCAGCTTCTCTCAAGACACGATCCGGGTCTCTCGGCTATGGCCGGTCGGCAACTGGCACGGAAGACCATGGCCGAGAATCTCGTTCTGCTCCTGCTCGCCGCCCTGCCGCTGATGGCGAGCCCGGGCCCGGCGACGCTCAGCCTCGCCGCCGTGGGCTCGGCCTTCGGCGTGCGCGCCGGCCTGCCCTTCATGGCCGGCATCGCTTCGGGCACGCTCGTCGTGATCTGTATCGTCGCCACGGGTGTGACGGGCATCGTGCTGGCCTTGCCGGGCGCCGTGCCGGTGCTGGTGACGCTGGGCGGCGCCTACATCATCTGGCTCGCCTGGAAGATCGCGACGGCCCCGCCGGCGGCGGAGCGCGGCACCGGCGAGCGGGCGCCGGCGCTCGCCGGCGGGCTGCTCCTGGCGCTCGCCAACCCCAAGGCATATGCGACCTTCGCCGCGGTGTTCTCGGGCCAGGTCGTGGTGCCGGACGACCCGCTGGTCGATGCCGCGGTCAAGATCGCGACGCTCATGGTCGCCATCGTGATCCTCGACATCGTCTGGCTGGCGCTCGGCTCGGCCCTGGCGCGCGTGATGGCCGAGCCGCGGCTCGGGCGTGCCATCAATATCGGCTTCGCGGTGCTGCTCGTCCTCTCGGTGGCCGCCGCCCTCGTCCGCTGATTTCACTCGGCGAGCCAGGTGTCGGCCCATGACGAGGTGGCCCAACGCGGGTTGTTGGCCACGTTCTGCACCTCGTCGCGCGCCACGGTGATGAAGGTGAAGTCGACGAGCACCAGGATCGGCAGGTCGTCCGCGACCTTCTTCTGGAACTCCTCGTAGACGGCGACGCGTTCCTCGCTGTCGATGGTCGAGAGGCCCTTGGCGATGATCTCGTTCATCGCCGGGTCGTCGTAGCCGTACTGGTTCGAGAACGGCACGCCGGCCGGCAGGCCGCCCTGGAAGAGGATGGTGGTCGAGATCGCCGGGTCGTTGCGGTAGACCGGCGAGCCGATGGCGAGGTCGAAATCGTGGTCGGTGTAGACGGCGGCGATGTGGCCGCCAGGATCGGCCGTGACCAGCTCGACCGCGATGCCGACCTTCTGCAGGGCCTGGCGGACATAGTCGCCGACCGCCCGGGTCTGCTCGAACCAGGGTGCGGGCCGCAGACGGAGCGAGAAGCGCGTGCCGTCGGCGCCACGCGGGTAGCCGGCCTCGTCGAGCAGCGCGTCCGCGGCGGCGATGTCGAAATCGTAGGTTGCGACGTCAGCCGTGTAGAAATCGGTGGCACTCGACGGCACCGGGCCGGTGGCGGCGGTGGCATAGCCCATGAAGACCACGTCGACGATGAACTGGCTGTCGATGGCGTGGCGGAGCGCCTTCCGGACGAGCGGATTGGCCAGCTCCTCGCGGCGGTGGTTGATCTCGAGCGTGATCTGGTAGGTGATGCCCTCGTAGCCCTTGTTCACCACCGTGACGTCGTCGAGCTCGTCGAGCCTGGGCATCTCGGCGAGCGGCACGGCGGAGAAGGCGGTGAGGTGGATGTCGCCCGTCTCCAGCGCCGCCGCCTTCGCCCCGGCATCCGGCAGCACGCGGTAGAGAATGGCATCGAGAAAAGGCTGGCCCTCGCCCCAGTAGGTCGGGTTCTTCTCGAGCCGGATGAACTCGCCCGGCCGGTGCTCGGCGAAGACGAAGGGCCCCGTGCCGACCGGGGCCATGTTGAGCGGGTTCTCGGCAATGTCCGAGCCGTCGTAGAGATGCTTCGGCAGGACCGAGGAGAGCGCCGGGAGCGCGTTCTCGATGAGCTGCGGCGGCGTCGGCACGGAGAAGGTGAAGACGGCGGTGAGCGGGTCCGGGGTGTCGACCGCCTCGAGGTTGGGGAAGACCACCCGGCCGAGGTTCTGCAGGGGCTTCCAAACCTGCATCGCCGAGAAGGCGACATCCTCCGAGGTGAAGGGCGTGCCGTCGTGGAAGGTGACACCCTCGCGCAGCTTGATGGTGTAGGTCAGCCCGTCCTCGGAGCCGCCCCACTCGGTCGCCAGCACCGGCCGCAGCCCCGTCTCGTAGTCCATCTCGACCAGCGGCTCGACGACCTTGCTCGACACGTAGAAGACGCCGTTGGACGCCACCATGGCCGGGTTGAGGTTGCGCGGCTCGGTGTCGGCGGCGACGATCAGCGTGCCCCCCTGCACCGGCTCCTGGGCCCAGGCAGCGCGCCCGCGCCCCACGAGCGCCACGCCGGCCAGTGCGGTCGTCGAAAGCAGGATCTCACGCCGTGTGGCACCCATGACCGTTTCCCTCGTCTGGTTTGTTGGCAACACCTTAGGACGCCTTGCGTCCCGAATCACCAGCGGACCATGCCGGCATCGACATTGAGTGTCTGGCCGGTCATCCAGCCCGCGTCGTCGGAGGCGAGGAAGGCCACGGCGTCGGCGATCTGGGCCGGCTGGCCCTTGCCCGGCATGGCCTGCAGCATCTCGACGAAGGCGAAGGCCTCGTTGTGCGGGCTCGCCTTCACCCCGTCCGATTCGGTGAGCCCCGGGGTCACGGCGTTGACCCGGATCCGGTGCTTGCCGAGTTCCGTCGCCAGGGCGCGGGTAAGGCCGATCACCCCGCCCTTGGTCGCCACATAGGCCGCCATGTTGGGCGTGCCGGCGAAGAAGCTGTTGGAGGCGATGTTGACCACGGCACCGCCCTTGCCCTTCGCCCGCATCAGGTCGGTGCCGTGCCGGCACATGAGGAAGGTGCCGGTGAGGTTGACGTCGACGAGCTTCTGCCAGTGTGCGAGATCGACCTCGTCCCAGGCGATGAAGGGGACGATGGCGGCGTTGTTGACGATGATGTCGAGCCCGCCCGCTGCCTCGTCGATGGCAGCGAAAAGCGCCTTCACCTGCCCCTCGTCGGCGATGTCGCAGGGGCTCGCGAAGGCCCCGCCACCGATGGCTGCCGCCACCGCCTTCGCCCTATCGGCGTTCAGGTCGGAAACGCAGACCCTGGCCCCGTCCGCCGCCAGGCGCTCGGCGATGGCCCGGCCGATGCCCTGGGCCGCACCGGTGACGACGGCGACCCGGCCGTCCAGCTTGCCGCTCATTCGCATTCCCTCCCGCAAGTCTCAGGCAGCGCCATCGATGACCTCCATGGCAGCTTCCGTGCCGCCGCCGATATCGACCCTGCCGCCCATCGCCTGCAACGTCCCGCCCAGTGCCGCGACGGCCGCCAC
Source organism: Alphaproteobacteria bacterium (assembly GCA_030431615.1). GTDB lineage: Bacteria > Pseudomonadota > Alphaproteobacteria > Geminicoccales > Geminicoccaceae > SLRI01. Next base: position 839 of record JAUIID010000024.1, on the reverse strand, counting down.
GGCGAGGATCGGCTGGGCGGTCGGGCCCATGTGGCCGATGCGGATGAGCCGGCCCAGGGTCTCGGCCCGGCCGGCGGAGAAGGTGACGCCGTAGCGCTCGCGCGACGTGGCGAGGAGCGCCTTGCCGTCGATGCCGTCCGGCACCTTCACGGCGGTGGTGGTAGGCGACGCGATCGCGTCGCGCGCCGGCCAGATGTCGAGGCCGAGCCCCCGCACCCCCGCACGACAGGCGGCGGCGGTGAGCGCATGACGCTCCCAGACCGCTTCCGGCCCCTCCTCGAGATAGAGGTCGAGGGCCCGGTCCAGCCCATTGATCTCGGCGACCGAAGGCGTGAACGGGAAGGGTCGGTCGGCCCGCCAGGCCTCCTGCCAGTCGAGGATGCTGAGCATCGAGGCACGTGGCGCCTTCGGGTTCGCCGCCATCTTGGCCCAGCCCCGCTCGCTCACCGCGACGAGGCTGAGGCCGGGCGGGCAGCCCAGGCACTTGTTCGGCCCGGTGACGTAGATCGCGGCATGGCAGGCATCCGGCGAGGCCCGCATCCCTCCCCAGGAGGAGACCGCATCGACGATGAGATGCGCACCATGCCGGGCGCAGATCGCCCCGATCTCGTCGACCGGGTTGATGGTGCCCGACGGCGTCTCGTGGTGGACGACGGAGACCACGGCGATATCCGGCCGCTCCCGGAACATGGCCGCCACCGCCTCGGGGTCGATGGCCTCGTCATAGGCGACCTCGATCTCGAGCAGCTCCTTGCACCAGCGCTTCGCCCAGTAGCCAAAGCCCTTGCCGTAAACGCCGGAGGCGAGGTTGAGGACGGTGTCGCCCTCCGCGATCAGCG
>JAUIID010000257.1 GCA_030431615.1 Alphaproteobacteria bacterium | reverse complement strand
GCCTGGTAGGCGATGCCATAGAAATCGTCGTCGGCGACGCCGTCACCGAGCGGCTCGCCCTTGGCGCGCCTGAAGAACTCGCCGATGTTCTTGAACGTGTCCCAGTCGACGTCCTGCCAGTCCTCGTAGGTGCAGGGCAGCGTCTCGCTGTACTTCTCCTGGAACGCTGCCGCCTCGCCCTCGTGGCAGAAGAGGTCCTCGCGGTAGTACGTGACATAGGTGTCCGGGAACTGCGGGAAGCCGAAATAGCGGGTGTCTTCTGCCGGGAAGGGATTGTCCGCGATGAAGCTCGTGGACTTATGCGGATAGGTCGAATAGGCCGAGACCAGCGCCGGGTGCAGGTCCTGCATGATCGCGGTGAGCTCAGGATCGGCGACCATGAGGTCGGTCAGATCCATGTAGTAGCCGCCCTCGACGAAGGCGCCGAGCCACTGGCTATCGGTCACGATCATCTGATACTTCTGCTCGCCCGAGGCGAGCGAGGCGGCGACGCGCTCGTAGAAGCTCGGCCACGGGATGAAGTCGATGTCGAGCACCGTGTTGTGTCCGTCCGGCGACTCGTAGGAGCGGTCGAACTCCTCCTTCATGAACCGGGTCGGCGGCCAGTCGGGTGCCGCCATGGTGATGGTGATGTCGGCCGCACGGGCGGTCCCGCCGGCCAGCAGCGCCGTGGCCACGGCTACCGCCGAGGCTCCGAGCACCATGCTTTCCCTGATCGTTCGCATTCTTCTCTTCCTCCTCATTGCCTTGGGAAGGTGGTTGGTCGTCGACGTCAAGCGAGCCGGACCCCGGTCTCGGCGTGAAAGAGGTGGAGGTCCGCCGGATCGATGGTCACGGCGATGGCGCTGCCCTCGGGGATCAGGGCTCCCTGCTCCTCGCGCACCACCATCTTGGCCTCGACGGCGCCGAAGCGCAGGTCGAGCACCGTCACGTCGCCCAGAGGCTCGCGCAGATGGACGACGGCATCGACGGTCCGGCCGCGCCCGCTGTCGCGGCCGAGCCGGATGTCGTGCGGCCTGAGGCCGACGACGAGCTCGGTGCCGGCGGCGAGATCCCGGCCACCGGGTCCGAGGTCGATGCCGGCGACGCCGAAATCGACGGCGAGCCCGCCCTGCCCGCCGGTCACCCGGCCAGGCAGCAGGTTCATCGCCGGCGCACCCACCAGCGCCGCCACGTAGGTATCGAGCGGCGCCTCGTAGAGGGCGCGCGGCGTGTCGATCTGCACCACCCGGCCGGCGCGCATCACGCCGATCCGCTGGCCCATGGTGAGCGCCTCGAGCTGGTCCGGCGTGGCGTAGAGCATGGTCATGCCGAGCTCACGATGCAGGCGCTTGAACTCGGCGCGCGTGTCGTGGCGCAGCTTGGCATCGAGATTGGTGAGCGGCTCGTCGAGCAGCAGGAGCTTCGGGCGCCGAATCAGCGCCCGGCCGATGGCGACCCGCTGCTGCTCGCCGCCGGAGAGGGTGGCGGGCTTGCGGTCGAGCGTGTGGCCGACCCTGAGGAGCTCGGCGACCTCGCCCACGCGCCGGGCGATTTCGGCTCGGTCGACCCGCTCGCGCTCGAGCGGGTAGGCGAAGTTCTGGCGGACGGTCAGGTGCGGGTAGAGGGCAAAGGTCTGGAAGATCATCGCCATGCCGCGACCCTGCACCGGCACGGTGGTGACGTCGCGCCCGGCGAACTCGACCCGCCCCCGGCTCAGCTTCTCGAGCCCGGCGATGGCGCGCAGCGTGGTCGTCTTGCCGGCGGAACTCGGCCCGAGCAGGCAATAGAACTCGCCTTCCTCGACCTCGAAATCCATGCCGTCGAGCGCGGTGACGGCGCCAAAACGGCGCACGACATCACTGACCCGAAGATGTGCCAAGATACGCCTGCCTCCCGCTTGTCTCGACCTTCCGGAACACTGTCCATCAGGCATTTGCGGCTGGGGTGAGCCTTACTGCAAGGCACCAGAGCTGCCAAGAACTTAACTGCCGGGTCGGTACGCCCGGGCGCCGGCCGCGCCGGCTCAGGCGTGGCGGATTTCCGTGCCCAGCACCTTCAGGCATTCCCGGATGAAGGCGGCAAGGCCGGGCCATCCCTTGGCCGAGACGAGGTTGCCGTCGCTGATCGCCCCGTCCGGCGGCACGTCGACATAAATGCCGCCGGCGAGCCGCACCTCGGGTTCGCAATATTCAAGCGCGGCAACGCGCTTGCCGCTGACCACGCCGTCCACCGCGATCAGCACCTGGGCACCGTGGCAGATGGTGAAGATCGGCTTCTTCGCCTGATGGAACTCGCGGACGATCGACTGCACCCGTGGATGGATGCGGATATATTCCGGCCCGCGGCCGCCGGCGACATAGACCGCGTCGTAGCTGCCCGTGTCGACCTCGGCGAAGGTCTTATTCAGCCTGAAGAAGTGGCCCGGCTTCTCGGTGTAGGTCTGGTCGCCCTCGAAATCGTGCAGCGAGGTCTTGATCAGCTCGCCCGCCTTCTTGTCGGGGCAGACGACATCCACCGGGTGGCCGACGGCCTCCATCGCCTGCTGGAACACGAAGATCTCGTATTCCTCGCTGAACTCGCCGACCAGCATCAGGATCTTCTTTGCCATTGCAGGCCTCCCTTCCCCGGCCCCGCGGGCCGCATGTTCTGTCGATCTTTCGCCGGCTCAGCCGAGACCGGTGGACTCCCACTTGCCGGTTTCGGCCGAGCGCAGCACCGCCTCGCAGACCTTCTGGGTATCGAGCGCATCCTTGAAGGTCGGGCCCTTGAAGCTTCTGTCCTCGGCACCGGCGAGGAAGTCCGCCAGCGCATGAACGAACGTCGCCTCGTAGCCGACGGTGAGACCCGGCACCCACCAGTGGCTCATGTAGGGGTGCTCGTGATTGGTGACGTGGATCCGGCGCCAGCCATTGAGATGGCCGGCGGTCTTGTCGCCCGTCTCCTTCGCGCGGTACTCGAAGAAGTCGAGATATTGCGGATCGTGCAGGTCGAAGCGCACCGAGCCGTCGGCGCCATTCATCTCGAGCGTTTTCAGGGCCTTGTGGCCACGAGCGTAGCGCGTGCTTTCGAAGAGCCCGAGCGAGCCGTTGGCGAAGCGGCACATGAAGAGGCAGGCGTCGTCGATGCCGACCGGCGCGACCTTGCCGGTCTCCTGGTGCAGCCGTTCCTTCACGAAGGTCTCGGTCTCCGCCATCACCTTGGTGATCGGGCCGTTCAGCCACATCGCCGTGTCGATGTTGTGGGCGAGCAGGTCGCCCGTGACGCCGGAGCCCGCGGCCGCCGCATCGAGGCGCCAGAGGGCGGCCCCGCCCTGCGGCAGGTCCTCGGCGATGGTCCAGTCCTGCAGGAACTGGGCCCGGTAGTGATAGGCACGGCCGAGCCGGCCCTCGTCGACCATCGCCTTGGCGAGGCTGATGGCAGGCACGCGGCGGTAGTTGTACCAGACCATGTTCGGGACGCCGGCCCGCTCGACGGCAGCCAACATCCGCTCGCCCTCGGCGACGCTCATCGCCAGCGGCTTCTCGGTGACCACCCACTTGCCGGCCTCGGCCGCCGCCGTGGCGATCGCCTCGTGCAGATTGTTGGGTACGCAGATGTCGACGAGATCCACGTCGTCACGGGTCACGACCTCGCGCCAGTCGGTCGCCACGTTGGCGTAGCCCCAGTCATCAGCGAAGGCCTGCGCCTTGCCGGCATCCCGGCCGCACAGCACCTGCCGCTCGATGCGGAAGGGTACTTCCGGAAAGAAGTGGTTGACGTTGGCGTACGCGTTCGAATGCGCCTTGCCCATGAACCCGTAGCCGATCACGGCGACCCTGAGCGGCCTCGTCATGTTCTTTTCTCCCCGATCGTTCATGTTCGCTTCCCCCTGCCCTTAGCACGCCCGCCTCCGCATCGGCAGGGGGAGCGTCGACCCCGCAGGCGGGAGGGCCGAATGCCGCAGCAAGGGGTGCGACAACCGGCATGCAGGTTCTTTCTTTGTTAATGGTGCAGCGCCATATTGCGGCGCATGATCCGACGGCTGCTCAACGCCTTCCTCACGTATTGGCCCTGGCTTCTGCTGGCGGGTCTCTTCGGCCTGACGCTGGCGCCGATCCTCGGCGACTACAGCCGCAAGCTCGACTTCCTCGGCCAGTTCCTGATCCAGACCTCGACGCTCACCGTGGTGGTGCTGCTGCTGTTCCTCGTGACGCAGTACCGCCTCGCGGCGTTCGGCGCGCTTGTCTGCTTCATCCTGCAGCTCGTCGTCCTGCAGCCGAGCCTCTTCCCGGCGCGGGCGATGACGCATGCGGGCGACAGTATCTCAGTCGTATTCTCGAACGTCTGGGGCCGGAACGAGCGGCTGCCCGAGGTCGTCGAGCGGCTCCACGCGCTCGATCCCGACGTCATCGTGCTCACCGAGATACGTGATGAAACCGAGGCCCTCGTGCCGGCCCTCGAGAAGGCCTGGCCCTATCGGGCGGCCTGTCCCCGGCACTACAGCTGCGATACCGTCGTGCTCTCCCGTCTGCCGATCGTCCAGGACCGCAGCGGCAAGGGCGAACGCGGCCTCGTCGGCGTCGCCGCGGCGAGCATCGAAACGGGCTTCGGGCCGGTCACCGTCGCCGGCACGCATCTCACGCAGCCCTTGCCCCCGGCGCGCCAGCGCATCCAGGAATATCAGGCAGAGCAGATCGTCGGCATGCTGGCCGGGGTGGACGAGCCGCTCCTCGTGGTCGGCGACTTCAACTCGGTGCCGTGGGGCCGCCTCATCCGCGCCTTCGCCGCGGCCACGCGGCTGGACGTGGCGCCGGGCCTCGAGGGCACCTGGCCCGCGATGCTGCCCTGGCCGTTCCGCCTGCCAATCGACCAGGCGCTGACGGGGCGCGGCCTGCAGCTCCTCGAGCGCCAGGTCGTGACCATGCCCGGCGCCGATCACAAGGCGCTGCGGCTCGTGGTCGGCCCGGGGGCCGCCTGAGCGTTTAGACCGCGGCCTTCGTCCAGCTTCCGCCGGTGCCGCTCGAGGCGACCACGGCCTCGATGAACTTCACGCCCGCCACGCCGTCCTGCACCGAGGGTGCCAGCAGTGCTCCGGCATCCGGCTCGCGGCCCTCGATCGCCGCCCAGATGAGCTCTGCCGCATCGCTGTAGATGGTGGCGAAGCCCTCGAGATAGCCTTCGGGATGGCCGGGCGGGATGCGGGTGACCCGTCCTGCCTCCGGCCCGGCGCCGGCGCCTGAGCGGGTGATCAGCCGCTTCTGCTCGCCGAGTGGGGTGAACCAGAGATAGTTCGGGTCCTCCTGGGCCCATTCGAGCCCGCCCTTGTCGCCATAGACACGCAGCTTCAGCGCATTCTCGTTGCCGGTCGCCACCTGGCTTGCCCAGAGCATGCCCCGGGCCCCGCTTTGGTAGCGGAGCAGCACGTTGCAGTTGTCGTCGAGCCTGCGGCCTTCGACGAAGGTTGTGAGCTCGGCCGCCACCTCGTCGAGCTCGAGCCCGGTGACGAAGGCGGCGAGGTTCATGGCGTGGGTGCCGATGTCGCCGGTTGAGCCGGCCGGCCCGGAACGCGCCGGATCGGTGCGCCAGTCGGCCTGCTTCTGCCCGGTTTCCTCGAGCCGGGTGGCGAGCCAATCCTGGGCGTATTCCGCCTGCACGACCCGGATCCTGCCGAGCTCGCCCGCGGCCACCATCGCCCGGGCCTGCCGGATCATCGGGTAGCCCGTATAGTTGTGGGTCAGCACGAAGACGAGCCCGCTCCGTTCGACGAGGGCGGCGAGAGCTTTGGCATCGTCGAGTGTGGTGGTCAGCGGCTTGTCGCAGATGACGTGGATGCCGGCCTCGAGGAAGGCCGCGGCCGCCGGGTAGTGCACGTGATTGGGGGTGACGATCGCCACGGCGTCGATGCGATCGTCCCGGCCCGCCTCGGCCTTCGCCATCTCGGCGAAGCTGCCATAGGTGCGGCCCGGGTCGATGCCGAGCTCCGCCCCTGAGGTCTTCGACTTCTCCGCCGTGCTGGCGAAGCAGCCGGCGACCAGCTCGAAGCGGTCGTCGAGCCTGGCGGCGATGCGGTGCACGCCACCGATGAAGGCCCCCTGCCCGCCGCCCACCATGCCGAGCCGCAACCGCCGGCGCGGCCCGGCCTTTGCCTGTGCGCTCTCGCTGACCATGCGTCCGTCCTCCCGCCGCTCAGCCAATGCCGAGGATGCGCCGGTTGGCGGCTGCGTCGCTGCCGCCCGCGGCGAAGTCGTCGAAGGCGACCTCGGTCACCCGGATGATGTGGTCCTCGATGAAGGGTGCGCCTTCCGCCGCCCCGTCCTCGGGATGCTTGAGGCAGCACTCCCACTCGAGCACGGCCCAGTAGTCGTAGCCATGGGTCGCGAGCTTCGAGAACACGGCGGCGAAATCGACCTGGCCGTCGCCGAGCGAGCGGAAGCGGCCGGCCCGGTTCACCCAGGGCTGGTAGCCCGAGTAGACGCCCTGCCGGCCGTCCGGGTTGAACTCGGCGTCCTTGACGTGAAAGCTCGTGATC
>JAUIID010000256.1 GCA_030431615.1 Alphaproteobacteria bacterium | reverse complement strand
TCCGTCGCCTCGACGATGTCGAACACCCGGCCGACATCCATGCTCGCTTCCTTGATGTAGCGGATGTTGTCGAAGGCCTTGGTGAGCTTCGCCACGAGCGCCGGCTTCATGTCGACATTCGAGGTGAAGGGGTTGTTGTAGAGCATGATCGGAATGCTGACCGCTTCCGATATCGCCTTGTAGTAGTTGAAGATCTCGTCCTCGGTCGGCGTGTAGTAATAGGGCGGGACAATCATCAGCCCCTTGGCCCCCAGCCGCTCCGCCTCCTTCGAGTGGCGCACCGCCGTCGGCGTGTGGGCGTTCATCGTGCCGACGAGGACGGGGATGCGCCCGGCCGCCTGGTCGACCGTCACCTCGATCAGCCGCGTCCGCTCGGCATCGGTGACGGCGAGGAACTCGCCCGACGTGCCGAGGATGATGAGGCCAGGCACGCCTTCGGCGATCTGCCAGTCGACGAACCGGCGCTGTGCCGCCTCGTCGATGGCGCTGCCGTCCGCCGTGAAGGGCGTTACCTGGACCGTGTAGCTGCCGCGAAACTCGTTGCCGTACATGTCACCCCTGTTTCCGCAGGTCCGCCCAGCCGTGCTGGCGGAGAATGGCGTGGCTTGTGAGGAAGTCCTCGTCCGGCGTGCTGTCGGGCAGGACCTTGTTGGCGATGATCTCGAGGACCGTATAGCCCTCATAGCCGATGGCGCGAAGGGCGTCGGCGACGGGGCCCGGGTCGACGATGCCGCCCGGCTTGCCGAGCCCGTAATGCTTGAAGACGTCGAGGCCGCTGTCGGAGATGTGGACGTTCTTGCACGAGGGCCCGAGCTTCCTGATGGCCGCCGCCGGGTCCTCCTTGATGAAGGCCGAGTTGCAGATGTCGAAATTGACGCCGACCGAGGGCTCGCCCACGAGGTCCAGCACCTTCAGCATGTCGTCGACAGTCGGCAGGAAGGTGAAGGGCACGTTCTCGATCAGGATCTCGACGCCGGTACCCTTGGCGTGCGCCACGAGCTCCTTCACGCCCTCGACGAACCAGTCCAGCATCCACTCGTAGGGCGGGTCGATCAGGCTGTTCACCGGCCCCGGAATCGCCACCACGTAGGGGCAGCCCCACTCGGCCGCGAGGTCGATATGCTCCCGGTAGCGGTCGAGCGTGTAGCGCCGCATCAGCGCGTCGGGCGCGTTCGGGTTGTTGTCGAGGAGCGGGTAGCAGAAGGAGGAGAGGCTGAGCCCGCGCGCGGCGAACTGCTCCTGGTAGGCCTTCCGCTCGGTGGCGGTGAGCAGCGGCGGCCAGCAATGCGGGGCGAAGACGATCATCTCGATCGCCTCGAAGCCCAAATCCGCCAGATGCAGCGACGCCTCGAGCCCGCTCTCCGTGTAGATGTAGGAGAACGTGCTCGCCGCGAGCTTGAGATCGGCCATTCCTTCCCTCCTCCAGCAGCACCCCGCAGACGGGGCGCCGGTCTGCAAACAACCGTTCGTATGGCGCACAAACGATAGTATGACCCCGCTCGTACTGCAAAGCGAACCGCCCTTGCCTGAAGCGCTTCCCGAACGGATCGACACCGCCATCATCGGCGGCGGCATCTCGGGCTGCGCCGTGGCCTTCGAGCTGGCGCGACGCGGCATCGAGGTGGCGGTGCTGGAGGCCGGCGACCTCGCCGCCATGGCCTCCGGCGCCAATTCCGGCAGCCTGCACGCGCAGATCCCGATGGGGCCCTTCATCGAGGCGGGCGAGGCCTGGGTCCGGGGCTTCGCGTCCACCACCCGCCTCCTCGCCGCCTCGATCGAGCTCTGGCGCGACCTCGAGGCCCTGCTCGCCACACCGCTCGAGGTCAGCCTGAAGGGCGGCCTGCTCGTCGCCGAAAACGAGGCGCAGCTTGCCGCCATGGCCCGCAAGGTCGAGCTCGAGCGCGAATTCGGGCTGGATTCGCACCTCCTCGGCCGAAGCGAGCTCCGCGAGGTCGCCCCCTATCTCGCACCGGATCTCGCGGGTGCCGCGTTCTGTGCTGAGGAGGGCAAGGCGAGCCCGCTCCTCGCCGGCCCCGCCTTCGCCACAGCCGCACGGCGGGAGGGCGCCCTGCTCCACCCCTTCACGCCGGTTCAAACCATCTCCGAGTCCGGCTCGGGCTACCGCCTCAAGACACCTAAAGGAGCCGTCCTCGCCCGCCGCGTCGTCATCGCCACCGGCGCCGATGCCGGCCGCACCGCCGCCCTCTTCGGCCTCGACCTGCCGCTCTGGGGCGAGCCCATCCAGGCGAGCATCACCGAGCCCGTCGCCGCGCTCATCCCGCACCTCGTCTACTTCGCCGGCGACAAGCTGACCCTGAAGCAGACGGCCTCGGGGGGACTGCTCATCGGCGGCGGCTGGGACGCCCGGCTCGACGGCCTGGGCCGGCCCACGGTCGACGGCGGCAATCTTGCCCGCAACCTCGCCGTCGCCGCCCGGGTGGTGCCGGTCGTCGCCAGGGCGAAGCTGCTCAGGAGCTGGCCCGGCCTCGTCAACGCCAATGCCGACTGGACGCCGGTCCTCGGGCCCGTGCCCGGCCGGCCCGGCCTGCATTTCCTCTGCTTCCCCTGGATGGGCTTCACGGCAGCCCCCATCTGCGCCCGGCTGGTGGCGCAGGCCATCACCGGCGAGACGCCGGATCTCGCCATCGACGAGTTCTCCATCGCCCGCTACCAGCGCTCGGGCAGCATGGTGGTCGGGTCGGCACCAGCCGGGTAGAGTCCCGTCGAATCGATGGTCGCCGGCCGGGGAGGCCGCAATGGGTATCGAGTCATGGCTTCGGGAGCTCGGCCTCGACCAATACATCGAGGCCTTTCGCAATAATGATGTCGACACCGCGCTGCTGGGCAGCCTCACCGCCGAGGACCTGAAGGAAATCGGCATCACCTCGGTGGGCCATCGCCGCCGCCTGCTCGACGCCATTGCCGCCAGAAGTCGGGTCGATGAACACGCGGCACGCATAGACACACCACCCGCCGCTTCTGCCGCCCCGGCCGGCGCCGAGCGTCGCCAGCTCACCGTGATGTTCGTCGACCTGGTGGGCTCGACCGCGCTCGCCGAACTTCTCGACCCCGAAGAGATGGGTGCGGTCCTGCGCGCCTACCAGAACGCCGTCGCCGGCGAGATCGCCCGCTTCGAGGGTCACGTCGCCAAGTTCATGGGTGACGGCGTCCTGGCGTATTTCGGCTGGCCGGCGGCGCACGAGGACGAAGCGGAGCGGGCAGTCCGGGCCGGCCTCGCGGTGTGCAATGCCGTCGGTCGACTGGGCAGTGGCGACTCGCCGCTGGCCTGCCGCGTCGGCATCGCGACCGGCCTCGTGGTGGTCGGCGAATTGATCGGCCAGGGCATGGCGCAGGAGCAGGCGGTGGTCGGCGAGACACCCAATCTGGCGTCCCGGCTGCAGACTGTGGCCGAGCCGGGTCAGGTGTTGATCACCGCGACCACCCGGCAGCTGGTCGGCGCCGCGTTCGAGCTGACGCCGCTCGCCGCACAGACCCTGAAAGGCCTGTCTGCACCGGTGACGCCGTTCGCGGTGCTGGGCGAACGTGCCGCCGGCAGCCGCTTCGAGGCCAAATGCGGTGCCGGCTTCCTGCCGATGGTCGGCCGCGACCAAGAGCTGGCGCTGCTGCTCGAGCGCTGGAACCAGGCCAGGAACGGCGAGGGCCAGGGCGTGCTGCTGGTCGGCGAGGCCGGCATCGGCAAGTCGCGGATCACCCGAGCATTGCTCGACGCGGTGCGGGCCGTACCGCATGTCCGCGTCCGCTTCCAATGCTCGCCCTACCACGCCGACAGTGCCTTCTGGCCGGTGATCCAGCAGCTGTTCCGCGCTGCGGGATTCGTTGACCAAGACACCCCCGAGCAGCAGCTCGACAAGCTCGAGTCCGTGCTGGGCAAGGCCGGGGACGTCACGGCGGCGCAGCTGCTCGCCGATCTCCTGGGCCTCGACGGCACCGCCCGCTACGGCGCGATCGAGCTGACCCCGCAGGCGCAACGCACCCGCACGCTGCGGGCTCTGATAGACCAGATCCTCGGCCTTGCCCGCCAGCAGCCGGTGCTGCTCGTCCTCGAGGACGCGCACTGGATCGACCCGACCACGCTCGAGCTGGTCGAGCAGGCGCTCGATCTTGGTGCCGCCGCACCCGTCCTCCTGCTGCTCACCAGCCGACCCGAGAACCAGCCGGCACTGGCCGGCCATCCGCACGTCACCCGGCTCACCCTGAACCGCCTCGGCCGCGCCGGCGTCGAGGCGATCGTCGAGCGGCTGAGCAGCGGCACCTTCCTGCCCGCGGAGGCCATCGACACCATCATCGCCCGCACGGACGGCGTGCCGCTGTTTGTCGAGGAGCTGACGAAGGCGGTGCTCGAATCCGGCGCTGCCAGTGTGCCGGCGAGCTTGCACGACTCGCTCATGTCACGCCTCGACCGCCTGCCCGAGGTAAAGGAGGTGGCGCAAATCGCCGCCGTCATCGGCCGCGAATTCTCTTACGAGCTCCTGGCATCGGTTGCTGACAAGCCCGAGCATGACGTTATCGCGGCCCTGGACCGCCTTTCTGGTGCCGAGCTGCTCTTCCCCCGCGGCACCCCACCCGCGGCCAGCTACATCTTCAAGCACGCCCTCCTCCGGGATACCGCGTATGAATCGATGCTCAGGAGCAAGCGCCGAAAGGTTCACTTGGCGCTGCTTCGCGCCATGGAGAGTGGAATAGCGGCCGCGCGGCCGGAAGTGATGGCCCGTCATGCAAGTGAAGCGGGGCAAACTTCACGGGCGGTCGATTTGCTCCTTCAAGCGGGCGAGGAAGCGATCGCCAAGTCGGCGATGGTCGAGGCCGTCTCGCATTTCCGCACCGGTCTGGCTTTTCTGCAGCAGATGTCGGGCGAGACGGCAGACCGCCAGCGGACACTACGTCTCCAGTCTGGCTTGGCACGAGCGCTGGCGGCTTCGGAAGGATATTCAACGCCCGAGACCGGTGCTGCCTTCGCTCATGCCGCCAAGCTTGCCAGGGAGACCGGCGACCAGACGAGCCTCATTTCCGTCCTCTATGGGTTGTACATGTTTCACCTGAACCGCTCGGAGCTCGATCCGGCTCACGAACTCGCTGCGGAGTTGATGACGCTGGCCCGTGGCGCGGGCGACGAACAAGCGCTGCTGATCGGTGTTCGCGCCTTGGGCACGACGGCAATGTGGCGCGGTCGCTTCGTGGAGGCGATTTCTCACCAGGAGGCCGCTCTGAAACTGTTCGACGCGGGTCGCGAGCGACGGCAACCCGGCGCTTTCTCGCACGACCCGCTGGTGTCGATTCTATCGAATCTGGCTTGGATCCTTCTTGCTATTGGTCGTCCGAACAAGGCGCTTGCTCGCAGTGAAGCCGCGGTCGACGAAGCGCGGAGCCTCGGTCATCCGGTATCTCTGGCCGTAGCACTCCACCGCTCCTGTCAGTTTCGTCACTTGTCGCGAGATCTCGAACCAGTTCATGAGCGTGTCGGCGAACTGCTGCAGATCGCCGATGAGCACAACTTGCCCTTCTTTCGGGCTTTTGCCCTGAGTTTTTCGGGCTCGCTAGGAGGGGCGATGGGCCTCGACAGCCGGGTCGGAATGATCCGGACCGGCCTCGATACCCTGGATGGAACGGGCGTGGTCCTCCTGCGCCCCTATATGGCAAGCCTTCTTGCCGACGGCCTGGCTCGCGAAAACCAGAACGCCGAGTCCTTGGCAATCATGAATGACGCTTTGGCGGCGATCGAATGCACAGGTGAGCGCTGGTTCGAATCGGAACTCCTGCGCAAGCGCGCGCTTGCGCTGATGTCGACCGAAGGCGGAGCTGCCGCACTTGGCTCTTTCAAGCAAGCGATTGAAGTCGCGCGCCGTCAGGATGCACTGTTCTGGGAGCTCCGCGCCTCGCGCGACCTCGCCCGGCTCTGGGCGGAGGTCGGCGAACGGCAGCGGGCACTGGACCTCCTCGCTCCCGTCTACGACCGATTCACCGAGGGCTTCGACACGCCCGATCTGATCGAGGCGAGGACGCTGCTGGACGAGCTCTGAGGCTTACGGTCCGGCGCCCGCCTCACCCCTTCATCGAGCCCGCCGTGAGCCCGGCGATCAGGAGCCGCTGGACGAGGATCACGAAGATCAGGATCGGCAGGAGCTGGATCGTCGCCGCGGCGAAGAGCACGCCCCACTCGACGCCCTCGGCCGTGCCCAGCATCTCGCCGATGATCACCGGCGCCGTCTTGGCGTTCCGCGTCGTGAAGATCAGGGCGAAGATGTACTCGTTCCAGGCGAAGATCAGCACGAAGATGGCAGCCGCGGCGATGCCCTGTGCGGCCACCGGCAGGACCACCCGCAGCAGGCGCTGCATGAGCGTCGCCCCGTCGATGATCGCCGCCTCCTCGAGCTCGAACGGGATCTGCTTGATGAAGGCCCGCATGATCCAGGTGCTGAGGCTGACGAAGAACGTGGCATATAGCAGGATCAGGAGGAGGTGCGTGTCGTTCAGCCGGAGCCAATTCACCACCGGGAAGAGCGGCAGGGTGATGATGATCGGCGGCAGCATGCGCACGACCACCATAAAGAAGGCGGAAAGCGTCAGGAGCGTGCTGCTGTAGCGCGCATAGA
>JAUIID010000023.1 GCA_030431615.1 Alphaproteobacteria bacterium | reverse complement strand
GAGGCCGAGATCGGCCCGGAGGGTCGTCGCCAGCTTGCCCAGCTGGCCGCGACGCTGAGCGCCATCGCCGCGCAGATCCCGGACGAGCTGCCCTGGGTTCTGCAGGTCGACGGCCACACCGACCGCCGCCCGATCAGCACCGCACGCTTTCCTTCCAACTGGGAGCTGTCGACGGCGCGCGCCATTTCCGTGGCCGAGTTCCTGATCGAGCAGGGCATTCCGCCCGAGCGGGTCGCCGCGCGCGGCTTTGCCGAGTTCCAGCCGCTCGACCCGGCTGACACGCCGGGCGCCTATCGCCGCAACCGCCGCATCGAGATCAAGCTGACGACCCGCTGACCGCCCGCGCGGGATTCATCCGGCCGCTGTGATTGCTTTTCCCGTCCGATCCGGCAAGACTGGGTCCGGCCGGGATGTTCGAATGAACGGTCGGCCACCGATGACGGTCCAAAGGCGGGGAGGGCTTGTTGACGCGCGCATCGGGTGACCTCTTGGGCGCGACGCCCGGCGTCGGCCAACAAATTCCGTTCGACGGCATGATCGCGGTGCACCGCGGTGCGCTGCGGCAGTACCGCGTGGCGGCCGTGCTGCTGTTCGTCGCGGGCCTGCTGCTGATCCTCCTCGGCCTCGTCGGCGTGCTGCCCCTGGTGCTGGCACTGGTCGTCGGGGTGGTGACGGCGGCGGTATCCGTTTTTCCCTATCGTGACGGTGTCGAGCGCCAGGAGCGGATCGACGGACTGCAGGTGCTGCACGACGAATGGCGCGGGCTCGAGGGCGCCAGTGCGGAGCCGGAGCAGGAGCGCGAACGCTTCCTCGGGCTCTTGTGGAAACTCTACGACAAGCGTTGAAGTTCTTGGTGCGGGATGGCCATGGCGAACAGGATCTCCGAGCTCGAAGCGCATCTGCGCCAGTGGGAAAGCGACAAGCGCCGGCGGACGGCGGGCTTCACGCTGATCCCGATCGCAGCGGCCCTGGGCGTAGGTTGGTATGCCTACGACCGCATCGACACGGTCGAGAAGGGCGTCGACCGGACATTGACGGCGCTCGACATGCCGGCCGAGCAGGGGGCCGGCACGGCGGCTCGGCTCGCCCGGCTGGAGGAGCTCGGCAGCGAGCTGCAGACCCTGCGCCCGCTGCCGACGGAGCTCGCCACCGTCGGTGAGGAGCGGGCGGCGGCCGAGGCGGCGCTCGCCGCGGCCGAGAGCGAGCTGGCGGCGTCGCGCGAGGCCGCAGCGGCACTCACCGAAGAGCGCGACCGCCTCGCGGCGGAGCTCGAGGAAACGACTGCGGCCACGGACGAGCGCCTGGCGCAGGCCGGCGCCGAGCTCGATGCGCTGCGCGCCGAGCAGGCCGAGCTGCAGCGTCGGGCGGAGCTGGTCGAGCGGGAGCGAGCGGCGCTCAGCGAGATCGCGAACGAGCGTCAGGCAGCACTGGATGCAGCCGGTGACGCGCAGGCCGAAACGGCGGCGCAGCTGCAGGCGCTCGGCACCGAGCAGGGGGCGGTGCGGGAATCCCTCGTGGCCCAGCTCGCCACGGCCGGCAGCAGGATGGCGGCGCTGGAGCAGGAGCTTGCCCAGGAACGCGCCAGCGATGCGGTCGCCGTGGACGAACGGATCGCCGAGCTGGAGCGGCAGCTGCAGCTCGCCGAGCGGACCACGGCCGGCCTGCAGACGGTGCGGGACGATCTGGATCAGCGGCTGGCCGAGACCGAGGATGCGCTGATCGCCGCCGAGGCGGCCGCCAGGGAACAGCAGGCGGCCAGCGAGGCCGCACTGGCGGAGGCGACCAGCCGCAGCGAGGCCAATGCCGCGGCACTCGCCTCGCGCGGCCGGCAGCTGACCGCACTGCAGCAGCAGCTGCGGCAGTCCGAGGAGACCGCCGCCGGCCTGCAGGCGGAGCGTGACGACCTCGAGCGGCGTCTGGCCGAGACCGCGAGCACCCTGCTCGCCGCCGAGGCCGCGGCGAAGGAAGAGCTGGCGGCGCGCGATGCGGCACTCGCTGCCCAGAGCGATGATCTGGCCGAGCTGGAGCGCCAGTTGCAGCTCGCCGAGCGGACGGTGGCCGGCCTGCAGACGGTGCGGGACGATCTGGAGCAGCGTCTGGCCGAGACCGACGACGCACTGATCGCCGCGGAGACGGCCGCGCAGGAAGCGTTGGCGGCGCACGAGGCGGCGCTGGCGGAGGCCACGAGCCGCAGCGAAGCGAATGCGGCGGCGCTGGCCTCGCGCGGTCGGCAGCTCGCCGAGCTGCAGCAGCAGCTGCAGCAAGCCGCGGCGACGGTAGCCGGCCTGCAGGCGACGCGGGATGATCTGGAGCAGCGTCTGGCTGCATCCGAGGATGCGCTGGGCAGCGCTGAAGCGGCGGCCGCCGAGCAGGTGGCCGCGCTCCAGTCCGAGCTGGCGGCCCGCGACGCGGCCCTGGCGGAGCTGGCGAGCGGTCGCGAGGCGGATGCGGCGGCGCTCGCGGCGCGCGGCGATGATCTGGCCGAGCTGGAGCGCCAGTTGCAGCTCGCCGAGCGGACGACAGCCGGCCTGCAGGCCGTGCGCGACGATCTCGAGGCGCGTCTGGCGAAGACCGAGGATGCGCTGATCGCCACCGAGGCGACCGAGAGCGAGCGGGTGGCGGCACTCCGGGCGCAGCTCGCCGAGCGCGAACGGGAGCTGGCGGCGTCGACCCAGGCGTTGGCCGAGCTCGAGGACCGGCGCGTGGCCGAGGTCGCCGTGCTCGAATCACAGGGTGCCGAGCTGGCGGAACTGGAGCGTCAGCTGCAGTTGTCCGAGCGGACTGCAGCCGGGCTGCAGGCGGTGCGCGACGATCTCGAGGCGCGTTTGGCCGAGGCCGAGGATGCGCTGATCGCCAGCGAGGCGACCGACAACGAGGCGGTGACGGCGTTGCAGGCCGAGCTGGCGGCGACGGAGGCGGCGCTGGCCGAAGCCGAGAGCCGCCGCGAGGCGGATGACGCGGCCCTTGCGTCGCGCGGCGTCGAGCTTGCCGAACTGCAGCGCCGGCTCGAGCTGGCCGACTGGTCACGCGGCGGCCTGCAGGCAGCGCGCGATGATCTCGAGACCGAGCTGGCGGCCGCCGAGGCGGCGCTGGCCGAAGCCGAGAGCCGCCGGGAGGCGGATGCCGCGGCGCTGGCCTCGCGCGGGGTGGAGCTCGCCGAGCTGCAGCGCCGGCTGGAGCTGGCGGACTGGTCGCGGAATGGCCTGCAGGCGACCCGCGACGAGCTGGAAGAGCAGCTCGCCGCGGCCGAGACGGCAGGCAGCGAGCGGCTCACCGCCCTGCAGGCGGAACTGGCGGGGCGCGAGGCCGAGCTGGCGGCCGCCGCGGCGGCGCTGGCGGAATCCGAAAGCCGGCGCGAGGCTGATGCCGCGGCGTTGGCCTCCCGTGGCGTGGAACTGGCCGAACTGCAGCGCCGGCTGGAGCTCGCGGACTGGTCGCGGAATGGCCTGCAGGCGACCCGCGACGATCTCGAGTCCGAGCTGGCGGCCGCCGAGACGGCATTGGCGGAGTCCGAGAGCCGGCGCGAGGCCGATGCGGCGGCGCTGGCCTCGCGTGGTGTCGAGCTGGCCGAACTGCAGCGCCGGCTGGAGCTGGCGGACTGGTCGCGGAACGGCCTGCAGGCGACCCGCGACGATCTGGAGGGTGACCTGGCGGCCACCGAGATGGCACTGGCCGAAGCGGAGAGCCGCCGCGAGGCGGATGCGGCGGCCCTGGCCTCGCGTGGCGTGGAGCTTGCCGAGCTGCAGCGCCGGCTGGAGCTGGCGGACTGGTCGCGCAACGGCTTGCAGGCGGCGCGCGACGACCTCGAGGAGCGTCTGGCGGCGGCCGAAGCACGCGAGGCGGCGCTCGAGAGCGAGCTGCAGGCGACGGTGGCGTCAGTGCCGCTCGCCGCTGGCGAGAATGCCCGGCCGATCGCCGAGATCGTCGACCTCGACGAAGCGACCAGGGAGCGGCTGGCAGCCCAGGCCGCCGAGCTGGCCGAGCTGCGCGCCACCACAGAGGCGCAGGCGAGCCTGCTCGCCGGGCGCGAGGCGGAGCTTGCGGCCCTCGAGGCGGAGCGGCAGTCGGAGGCCGATCAGCGGCTCAACCTGATCGGCGAGCAGCTGGGCTCGAGCCTGCGGCCCCTCCCGGTGAGCCGGGCCGCGGCGGAGGGCGCCGTCGAGCGCGAGATGCGCCTCTCCTCCGAGCTGCTGGCGGCGGCCGGCGGTGGCGACGACGTGGCGCTGCTCAGCGGGCGCAACGTGGCCTTCACTGCCGGGCTCCTCTTCCCCTCCGCCGAGGCGGAGCTGACGCCGGAGGGGCGGGCCGCGCTGAACCAGATAGCGCTCGAGCTCAAGCAGCTGGTCGATGCCCTGCCCGATGACCTGCCCTGGATGCTGCGCATCGACGGGCATACCGACGACCTGCCGATCCGCAGCGGCCGCTTCCGGTCGAACTGGGAGCTGGCGGCGGCGCGCGCGAGCTCGGTCGCCGAGTATCTCGTCGACTGGGGCCTGCCGGAGGACCGGCTGATTGCCGCCGGCTTTGCGGACACGCAGCCGCTGGTGGCGGGCACGAGCGCCGAGGCGCGCAGCCAGAACCGGCGCATCGAGCTCAAGCTCACCGTGCGCTGAAGGAGCCGCCGGTCGAGCCGCGCGGTGACCTCGTCGGCGTGCCGCGCGCTCAGCCGCCGCTGGCTGCGCGTTCCGCGTCGATATGCTCGTTGAGTGCGGCGAGCGGCACTGCACCCGGCAGCAGCGTCTCGCCGACGACGAAGCTCGGCGTGCCGCTGATGCCGAGCGACTGGGCGAGGCGGATATTGTCTTGGATATGGGCGCGCACGGGCTCGCTCTCCATGTCGGCCATGAGCTGGTCGACATCCAGGTCGTTCGCCGCGGCGAGCCGGCGGATCGTCGCGTCGTCGATGCGGTCCTCGGCCATCAGGGCAAAATGCATGGCGGAGTAGCCGCCCTGCCGGTCGGCGGCGAGTGCCGCCTTGGCAGCCAGCAGCGATTCGGGACCGAGGATAGGGAACTCCTTCATCACCACGCGCAGCCCGGAATCGGTCTCGATGAGCTCGCTCAGCGAATCGACCATCGCCCGGCAATAGCCGCAGCGATAGTCGAAGAACTCGACCAGCGTCACGTCGCCGTCGGGATTGCCGATGGCCGGGTCGCGCGGATCGGCGACCAGCATCGACCGATTGGCGACGATCTGGTCGCGCTGCTGCTCGCTGGCGGCCATGTCGCGCCGGCGCTGCAGCTCCTCGATCGCCTGCATGATGACCTCGGGCTCGCGCAGGAGATACTCGCGCACGATCCGCTCCACCTCCGCCTGCGGCAGCTCGTCCGCCGCGCGGGCCGGGATCCCGGGCAGCGCCAGTGCCGCAGCCAGGGCGGCGAGGCCGAGCGTCCGGGACACCATCCCGTTTATGCGTATCATAGTGCTAGTTCTCCATGCCGTGGGCGACCTCGGGCCGCTGCAGCCGTTGCACATACCGGCACGACGGTCGCTAGGCCAGCCCACCCGGCGACACGAACCGGTGAGCGCTCCGTCTGGCGGGCCACTCCCTTGGCCGCTGCCCGGTGGGAATGGGGTAGGCGCAGACCGACCTAGATGGAGTGGTGACGCTCGTGACACTCGACCAGGCCCTCATCATTGCCGTGGTCATCGCCAGCATGGCGCTCTTCCTCTGGGGTCGCTGGCGGCACGACATGGTGGCCATGGCAGCGCTGCTCGCCTGCGTCGCCCTCGGCCTGCTGCCGGCCGCCGATGCCTTCTCGGGCTTCGGCCATCCGGCGGTGATCACCGTGGCCTGCGTGCTGGTCCTCAGTCGCGGCCTGCACGAATCGGGCGCCGTCGACCGCCTCGCCCGGGCCGTGCTGCCGAACGGCGCCGGCGGCTTCACCACGATCGCCGTGCTGACCGTCACCGCCGCCTGCCTCTCGGCCTTCATGAACAATGTGGGGGCCCTGGCCCTCCTCATGCCGCTCGCCATCCAGCGCGCGCAGAAGATCGGCCTCGAGCCCGGCCAGATCCTCATGCCGCTCGCCTTCGGCTCGATCCTCGGCGGCATGACGACGCTGATCGGCACGCCGCCCAACCTGATCGTCGCAGGCTTCCGCGCCCGGCTCGGCGAGGGTGGCTTCTCGATGTTCGACTTCGCCCCGGTCGGTGCGGCGGTCGCCGTCGCCGGCATAGCCTTCATCCTGCTCGCCGGACACTGGCTCGTGCCGCGGCGGCAGCGCGGCTCGGCCGAGGGCTTCGACATCGCCGCCTATCTTTCCGAGGTGCGGGTCGAGGCGGACGGCAAGGCCGCCGGCCGGACGCTCCGCGAGATCGAGCAGGAGCTCGACGCCGCGGACGCCCAGGTGCTCGGCATGATCCGCAACGAGGTGCGCCTCGCCGCACCAGACCCCGACCGGCAGGTCAGGGCGGGCGATGTGCTGGTCATCGAGGCCAATCCCGAGCCCCTGGCGGAAGCGCTCAGCGCCCTTGACCTGGAATTCGAGGAAACCCGCTCGCGGCGCACCGAGGAGGCGGACGAAGCACTACCGGTGGCGGGCAACGGTCGGGGCAATGACGACGGGGAGGGGCCGCGCCTCGCCGAGTTCGCCGTCCTGCCGACCTCGCCCATCGCCGGCCGCTCCGCCTCCGACCTGCATCTGCGCCGCCACTGGGGCATCAACCTGCTCGCCGTATCGCGGCACGGCGAGCGCAACCTGCGCCGGCTGCGCAACCTGCAGCTGCGGGTCGGCGATGTCCTGCTGCTGCAGGGTGCGACCGACTCGCTCGCCGATTTCGCCAGCCAGTTCAACCTGGTGCCCCTGGCCGAGCGCTCGCTCCGCCTGCCGAGTGCCCAGAGCGCCGCTACGGCGGCAGCGATCATGGCGGGTGCGGTGATCCTCGTGACCTTCGGCATCCTGCCGGCGGCGGTCGCGTTCGCCGGTGGGGTGCTGGCGGCGATGCTGACCAATGTGGTGCCGCCGCGCAGCGTCTACCAGGCGATCGACTGGCCGGTGATCGTGCTGCTCGCCGCCCTCATCCCGGTTGCCGGTGCGATGGCCGAGACGGGTGCTGCCGACCTGCTCGCCGGCTATCTGGTCCAGAGCGTGGCACGCGGCCAGCCGGTCGTGGCGCTGGTGCTGATCCTCGTGGTCACCATGTTTCTCTCGGACTTCATGAACAATGCGGCGACCGCGGCGGTGATGTGCCCGATCGCCATCGGCACGGCCGCCGGCCTCGGCGTCGACGCGGACGGCTTCCTCATGGCCGTCGCCGTGGGCGCCTCCTGCGCCTTCCTCACCCCCATCGGCCACCAGAACAACACGCTGATCCTGGGCCCGGGCGGGTTCCGCTTCGGCGACTACTGGCGCCTCGGCCTGCCGCTCGAGGTCGTCGTGACCGCCGTCGCCGTGCCGCTGATCCTGCTGGTCTGGCCGCTCTGACCGTGCTCTGATAGCTTGTCACGCGATCGTCACGAGGTCGGCTTAACGACCGCGCTCATCTGCCAGCAGCAAGCGATCGACGCCGGTGACCGACAGCAGTGATCGGCCGGGGCGTCACCAGGGATGGAGAGCACCATGACCGAAGACACGAAGACCCGGATAGGCGGCGTGCCCGGCATCAGGCGCCGGCGCTTCCTGCAGGCCACGACCGCCATCGGCGCCGGCATCGCGGCTCCGGCGATCATCAGCCGGCGCGCCCTGTCGTCGTCGGGCGAGCTCAATCTCTACAGCTGGTCCGACTACGTCTACCCGGAGATGATCGAGTCCTTCGAGAACCAGACAGGCATCACCCTCAACCTCGCCACCTATGGCTCCAACGACGAGGTGCTCAACCGGCTCAGGGCCTCGGGCGGCACCGGCTTCGACGTCGTCATGCCCTCCATCACCTACACCCCCGTCTGGCACGAGCAGCAGCTTCTGCAGCCGCTCGACGAGAACCAGATCGACGTCGCCGGCATCATCCCCTCGATGTGGGCGAGCTCCGAAGGCCTGGGTGCCGTCCAGGACGGCAAGCGCTACACCACGCCCTTCAACTGGGGCACCGAATCGCTCTGCATCGACACCGAAGCGATGCAGCCAGCCTATGGCGAGGTCGGCTACGGCTCGCTCTGGACGCCGGAGATGGTGGGCCTCGTCACCTGCCGCGCCCACTCCGCCCTGCTCGGCATCGGCCTCTATCTCGATGCAATCGGCGAGGTGCCGTCCGACCAGATGCGCGTCACCTATGCCGACGAGGCGAAGATGCGCGAGGTCTACGAGAAGTGCCTCGCCTACGCCGTGGAGCGCAAGGACCGGGTCATCCAGTTCTGGTCGAACGCCCAGGAGACCGAGGCGGCCTTCCTGCAGAACGGCGCGGTCATCGGCCAGACCTGGGACGGCCCGGCCATGCGGATGCGCACCGATTCTGGCGGCCGCTACACCTATCTGGCGGCGAAGGAGGGTGCCCTCACCTGGATGGACTCCATGGGCATCCCGACGGGTGCGGAGAACCTCGAGCAGGCCTATGCCTGGATGAACTGGTACTACCAGCCCGAGAACGCGGCGATCCATGTGCGCCTCTCGGGCTACAACTCCTGCACCCAGGGAGCGGCCGAGCTCGCCGGCGAGGACTACGCCGCCAATTTCGCCGCGGCCTATCCGGGCAATGCCATCGAGAACCTGTGGTGGTACCCGGCGGAGCCCACCTGGTTCGTCGCGGCCCGCAACGAGTTCCGCGACCGCTTCCTCTCGGCCTGAGGCCCGCGCGCCCGGCCGGCGTCTCTGTTGTCGGCCGGGCCGCAAAGCCGGATATGTAGCCGATGCTGGCGGGACAGAGCGTCACCCTCGAGCGGGTGAGCATGGCGTTCGGCGATTTCGTCGCCGTCAGGAATGCCGACCTGCATATCGAGGCGGGTGAGTTCTTCTCGTTCCTCGGCCCCTCGGGCTGCGGCAAGACCACGATCCTCCGCCTGATCTCGGGCTTCAATGAGCCGACCGGCGGTGTCATCAGGATCGGCGGCGCCGACATGGCCGGCATCGGCCCGAACCGCCGGCCGACGGCGCTGATCTTCCAGAACCTCGCCCTCTTCCCGCTGATGAAGGTCTGGGAGAACGTCGCCTTCGGCCTCGAGGCGCGGGGCGTCGCCCGGGCCGAGCGCCGGCGCCGTGCTGGCGAGCTGCTCGAGCTCGTCGCCCTGGAAGGGCAGGGCGAGAAGCTCGTCTCGGCGCTCTCCGGCGGCCAGCGCCAGCGGGTCGCCATCGCCCGGGCGCTGGCGGTCGAGCCCGCCGTGCTGCTGCTCGACGAGCCGCTCTCCGCCCTCGACCTCAAGCTCCGGCAGAAGATGCGCGCCGAGCTTCGCACCATCCAGCAGAAGACCGGCGTCACCTTCGTCTACATCACCCACGACCAGGGCGAGGCGCTCACCATGAGCGACCGCATCGCCGTCATGAGCCACGGGCGCATCGAGCAGGTCGGCACAGCCGACGCGATCTACCGCGCACCGGCCTCGGCCTTCGTCGCCACCTTCGTCGGCGAGAGCAACGTCCTGGCCGGCCGGGTGATCGGCACATCGGGCGACGAGGCGATCCTGGAGACCGCGCATGGCAGCCTCGCCGGCCGCAACCCGCACGGCCTCGACGCGGGTGCCAGGGCCCAGCTGGTGGTGCGCCCCGAACGCTGCCGCCTGCTCGATGGCGACGCCCCGGGCAACCGGCTCGCCGGCACGGTCGAGCGGCTCGACTTCGAGGGCGCCTTCGTCAGCCTCGTGGTCCGGCTCGACGACGGGGCCGAGGTCACGGCCCAACTCGCCAATGACGGCAGCCTGCCGCGCCTGAAGCCCGGCACACCCGTCGCCATCGGCTTCGCGGCCGAGGCGGCGCTGCTCCTGCCGGTGGCGGGCGATGGCTGAGCTCTTCCGCCGGCTCGGTGCCGTGGCGGGTGCCCTCGTGCTCGGCACGGTGATCCTCTGGGTGCTCTTCCTCGTCGTCCTGCCGCAGCTCTTCATGGTCGACATGTCGCTCCGTCCGCATCTGCCGGTGCCCGAGCAGGGTGGTCCGGCGGACGTCCGCAGCCTCGCCAACTACGCCACGCTCTTCGCCAACGATGCGCATCGCGGCATCTTCCTGCGGACCATCTTCTCGGCGGCCCTCGTCACCGTGCTCGCCCTCGTCGTCTGCTACCCCGTCGCTTACTACCTCGCGCAGGTGGCCCGTGGGCCGACCGCGGCCCTCCTGGTCCTCGGCCTCGTCGTGCCCTTCTGGGTCAACGAGATCCTGCGCACCTTCTCCTGGTTCCTGATCCTCTCGCGCAACGGCCTTTTGAACCAGGTGCTCATGGGCCTCGGCCTCACCGAGGCGCCGCTCAACATGGGCGGGGTTGGTGCCGTCATGGTCGGCATGGTCTATGCCTACATCCTCTTCATGGTCTTCCCGCTCTACAACGCCATCGAGAGCCTCGACAGAAACCAGATCGAGGCGGCCCGCGACCTCGGCGCCTCCTGGCCCCGCATCCATGCCCGCGTCGTCGTCCCCCACGCCAAGCCCGGCATCGCCGTCGGCTGCATCATGACCTTCATGCTCGCCGCCGGCACGGTGGCGGTGCCGCAGCTGCTCGAGGCGCTGCCCGGCGGCACCAATGCCCGCTGGTTCACCCAGGTCATCTACAGCCTCTTCTTCGACGGCGGCGACTGGAACAGCGGTGCTGCCTACGCCTTCGCGCTGCTCGTCTCCTGCGTGATCTTCATCTTCGTCATGATGCGCGTCTTTCGCGTCGGCATCGCGGACGTGGCGAAATGAGCGCGAAGCGGCTGGTCGACCTCTTCGTCTACGTCTACCTCGCCCTCTTCTTCGCCTATCTCTTCCTGCCGCTGGTCTTCATGGTGGCCGCCGCCTTCAACGACAGCCGCTTTCCCACCATGCTGCCCTGGCAGGGCTTCACGCTGGACTGGTTCTGGGGCTTCGACAGCCGCGGCCGCGCCATCGGCCTCTTCCAGGACGGCCGCATGGGCATGGCGATCTGGAATTCGGTGCTGATCGGCCTCGGCGTCATCCTGGTCTCGATCCCGGTCGGTCTCGCCGGTGCGCTCTTCCTCCAGACCATCAGGACCCGGGCCAAGTCCTTCCTCTACGGCGTCATGGTCTCGCCGATCCTCACCCCCGGCGTGATCCTCGGCATCTCGACCCTGGTCTTCTGGCGCTACGTCTTCGACGTGGGCGGTGGCCTGATGCTCGCGGTGATCGCCCAGAGCACCTTCATCGCCGCCTACTGCATGCTGCTCTTCCTCGCCCGGCTGGAGCGCTTCGACCGCACCCAGGAGGAGGCCGCCCTCGACCTCGGCGCCAGCCACGGCCTGATGCTGCGCCGGGTGATGCTGCCCTTCCTCCGCCCCGCTTTGCTCTCCGGTGCCGTGCTCGCCTTCCTCCAGTCCTTCGAGAACTACAACACGACCCTCTTCGTCATCGGCATCGAGGACACGCTCACCCTCAACATCGCGACGCGCGTCCGCCTCGGCCTGACTCCGGCGGTCAACGCCATCGGCGTCATCATGATCGCGCTGACCATCCTGGGTGCGGTCGTCTACGAGATCCTGCGGCGGAGGGAGGCGCGAGCGACGCCGGTCGAGCCGGTCGCCGCCGGCTAGGGTCGCTCAGCCGTCTTCCGGGATCGGCCGCCAGCCATCCGGGCCGGGCCGGAACTGCGGGATATGTGCGAGGCCATGCACGAGGTCCGCGTCGCCGCCGAGGACCGCCCGCCAGTCGCTGGCTTCGGTGAGGACGACGCCGATGCCGACCAGTTCCGCCCCGGCCGCCCGGACCAGCTCGATCGAGCCCTTCAGGCTGGAGCCCGTGGCGACGACATCGTCGACCAGCACGACCCGCCGCCCGGCCAGGAGCGGCACGGCGCGGCGATCGAGGAGCAGCCGCTGCTCGCCCTTCGAGGTGATCGAGGTGATCTTCTGCTGCAGCGCGTCGCCGAGATGCAGCTTCGGCGATTTCTGCAGGATGACATAGCGATCGAGTCCAAGGGCCCGGCTGGTCTCGATGGCGATCGGGATGCCGAGCGTGGCGGTGCCGACGACGACGTCCGGCCGCAGCGGGGCCAGCCGCTCCGCGAGCTTGCTGCCGACATGGGCACCGAAGCCGACGCCGAGATCGATGACCATCATCAGCGAGATGGCGAAGTCGGGGTTGATCTCGACCAGCGGCAGGTCGACCTGCCAGCCGGCGACGTCGACCGGCCAGGTCTGGTCGCTCACTGGCGAGCGCTGTGTTGCAGTTGTCATGGGCTCCTCTCGGGCAAGGGCAGGCGCGCTTCGACCATGAGGCCGACATGGCGCCAGGTCGATCGCTTGTGGCGCGTGTCGTAGCCATAGATGGCGAGCGAGATGGAGATGGCATGCGCCATACGCACCGCCTGGACCAGCAGCGGCACGCCGCGGGCAAGTGCGAAGCGCAGGCGGGTCGGCAGCGGCACGCCATCGATTTCCATGCCGCGCGCCCGCTGGGCGTCGCCGATCCGCTCGAACTCCTCGCGCAGCATCGGAATCACGCCGAAGACGAGCGACAGGACGAGGGTCGCCATCGATGGCAGGCGGGCAGCGCTGCAGGCGGCGAGGATCGAGCCCGGCGTGCTCGTCTCCATGACGAAGAAGAAGGCGCCGGTGGTCGCGATCAGGCGGGCCGCCATCCGCGCCGCCGTCGCCAGCGCCGCGTCGAGCGGCAGGCCCTGGAGCGTGAGATTGACCGTCCAGGTGCCCATCACCAGCGCCACGAGCAGCAGCCCGCCCTTGAGATAGCCGCGGAGCCCCGGGACCCGCGTGGCGCCGAGCAGGGCGACGACGGCAAGGGCGATGGCCCAGCCGATGATCCAGGAGGGTGCGAGCCAGGCGGCGACCATGATCAGGCTGGCCAGCAACAGCTTGACGAAGAAGTTGACCTCGTGCGCGCGCCTCATGCCGCCTCGGCAAAGTGCGGCGCAGGCCAGCCGAGCCCGGCGAACGCGGCCGAGTCCCAGGCCTGCGCGGTCGGGCCGTCGAACACGATCCGGC
The DNA here is from genome assembly GCA_030431615.1 of Alphaproteobacteria bacterium. GTDB lineage: Bacteria > Pseudomonadota > Alphaproteobacteria > Geminicoccales > Geminicoccaceae > SLRI01. The sequence continues at coordinate 26,309 of JAUIID010000023.1, read as the reverse complement.
CGTCGTCGAGGATCAGTGTGCGATCCGTCACGTCGTCGATCAGCTCGAGGTCGTGCGAGATCAACATTGCTCCACGGCCGCCGGCGGTCAGCCGGTCGAGGAAGCCTTCGAGCATGCGCCGGCCTTCCAGGTCGCGAGCCAGGAGCGGCTCGTCGAGCACGGCGACATCGGCGCTCGTGCAGTCGACGCAGGCGAGGCCGAGCAGAGCCTGCTGCCGCGTGGAGAGCCCGAACGGGCTGGCCTCGCCGGTGGCACCGAGCCCGTAGCGGGCGAGCACCGCCTGCACGCGTTCGGCCAGCGCCGCATCGGCGGTCGCTCGGGTCGAGCCGGTGAGCGCAGAGAGCAACTCCTCGCGAACCGTCAGGTTGAACAGCACCCGGCGCATGTTCTGCGGCACGTAGCCGATCCGCCGTGCCCGCCGCGCCGGTGTCCAGCCGGCAGCGTCCTCGCCGGCGAGGGCGACGCCGCCGGCAGCCGCCTTGATCAGGCCGAGCATGGTCTGGACGAGCGTCGTCTTGCCGGCGCCGTTGCGGCCGATCAGCCCGACCACCTCGCCGGCGCCGACCTCGAACGCCACGTCCCGCAGCACCGGCGCCCCGTCGCCCCGGGCCCGGGCGGTGCGCAGCCCGGCGACCCCGAGCAGCGTCCGGCCGCCAGTGCATGCCGCCCGACGATGTCGGGGCCGGCGTGGCGGCAGGACCCCGGCCTCGAGCCAGGCCCTGTCCCCCTGCATGGCACCGGCCGTTGCCACCCCATCCGCCAGGACGGCATCGTGCATGAAGGCGATACGGCTGGCGACCCCGAGCAGGGGGGCCGCGTCCTGTTCGGCGATCAGCAGCATCGGGATGGCATTCCGCAGCCTCGAGAGCGTCTCGACGAGGCGCAGCCGTGCCGCCGGGTCGAGGCCGGTTGTCGGTTCGTCGAGCACGAGGAGGCGTGGCACCAGCGCCAGGGATGCCGCGAGCGCCACCATGCGTCGCTCGCCACCCGAGAGCGTCAGCACACGGCGCCCGCGCAGGCCGTCGAGGCCGAGTGCCAGCAGGAGCTCGCTGACCCGCGCCCTGATGGCCTCCCGCTCGCCGCCGCGGTTCTCGAGCGGGAAGGCGATCAGGTCCTCGACGCCGAGGTCCCAGAGCTGATCGTCGAGGTTCTGCAGGACGATGCCCATCTGGGCGAAGAGCTCGGCCGTCGTCCGGTCGGCGAGCGGGCGATCATCGAGCCGGACGCTGCCCGAGAATGCCGCCTGCCGGACGAGGCGCGGCACGAGGCCGGCGGCGGCGGCCAGCAGTGTCGACTTGCCGGCACCGGTCGCCCCGCAGACGAGGAGGCCATCGCCTTCGGCGAGCGTCAGCGATGCGCCCTCGACGGCTGGCGTGGCACTGCCGAAGCTCACCGTCAGGCTGTCGACCTCGAGCACCGTCCCGCCAGCCGCCCTAGAACCGGGTGAAGCCGGTCTGCATGGCGCTCTTCAGGATCTTCTGCGCCGGGACGACGAGCAGCGGCGTGCCGATGATCATCGGCACGATGTCCGAAAGACCGAGATAGAGAAGGGCCCAGGCGAAGGGAAAAATGCCGAGATAGGCAAGGCTCGCCGATACCGCCGCCACCATCACAAGGCCAACAAGGAGGCAGACGACCGCGATCTTGAGCAGCGTGGCACGGTTGAACACGGTCTTCGCCGGATCGAACAGCAGCCCGGGCACGAAGCCGGTTAGGCCCACCATGATGCCGTCGATGATCAAGGAATGGGCAGGAATGAACGTCCCGGCGAGCAGCGACCAGACGATGGTACCGAGATAACCGCAGATGAACCCGCTCTTCGGGCCGAGCAGGATGCCGATCAGGGGCGGCAGGAAGGCGAAGATGCGCCACTGGATGACGCCGGGCACGAGCTGGATCGGGTTGGCATAGGCCCAGAGCACGCCGGTCGCGGCGGCGGCGACCAGGGAGAGGACGATGGGAAAGAGGGTGTTGCCGGGCGCTTCGGCGGTGGTCTGCATGGCACAGGTTCTCCGTTTGCTGGGGGCAGCCTCGAGCTGCGCCTGTTCCGCCATGGCAAGGTTCGTGCCAGCGCCTGCTTCCTGGCAGCTCAGAGCACCACGCAAAGCCGCAGCGCGTCCAGGATCGCCGCATGGATGTTGCGGCTCGCCACCGCGTCGCCGATCCGGAAGAGGGTGAAGCCCGTCTCCGCCACCGGTTGCGGCCGCATGGCGATCAGCCGGCCGTGGTCGACTTCACCCTTGTTGGCGCTCATCGGCTTGAGCTCGAAATAGAGCTCGTCGAGCGGCAGCGTGCCGTGCTCGATCACCACCTGGTCGACCAGGCGGGTCTCGGTGCGCTCCGCGTAGTCGGAGCCGAGCGTGGCCCGCAGGCGATTGCCGGCGCGCTGGATGCCGAGCAGGCGCGTGCTGATCGTGAGGCGCACGCCCTGCGCGGCGAAGACCTCGGCATAGGCCGCGTGGTTGAGCCCGCCGACATCGGCCGCGAAGAATCGCTCGGGCGTCACGATCTCGACCTCTGCACCGGCCCCGGCGAGCAGCTCGGCGGCGGCGAGGCCCGGATGGGCCGCGTTGTCGTCGTAGACGAGAACGCTGCCGCCGGGGGCGGCATCGCCGGCCAGGACATCCCAGCTGCTGACCGCATGTCCGGCACCCGGCAGGATGTCCGTATTGGGCAGGCCGCCCGTGGCGATGACGACGAGATCGGGGGCCTCGGCCAGCACGTCCGCCGCTTCGGCCAGACGGTTGAAATGCCAGACGCAGCCGGCCTCGGCCGCACGCTCGAGCCGCCAGTCGACGATGCCCAAGAGCTCGCGCCGCCTTGCCACCCGTGCCGCCAGCCGGATCTGCCCGCCGGCCGCATCCGCCGCCTCGAAGCCGACCACCTGGTGGCCCCGCTCGGCCAGCACCCGCGCCGCCTCCAGCCCCGCCGGCCCGGCGCCGACCACGACGGCCTTCAGCCGGCGGCCGGTTGTCGGCCGGACGACATGGGGCAGGGTGGCCTCGCGGCCGGTTGCCGGGTTGTGGATGCAAAGCGCCTCCTGGCCCTCGTAGAGCCGGTCGAGACAGTAGGTGGCGCCGACGCAGGGGCGAATCCTGTGCTCCACCCCGGCCTTGATCTTCGCTGCGATATGCGGCTCGGCCAGGTGTGCCCGGGTCATGCCCACGAGATCGAGCTTGCCGCTGGCCACGGCATGGCGGGCGGTCGCCACGTCGTTGATCCTGGCAGCATGGAGGACCGGGATCCCGAGCGCCGCCTTCACCTCGCCGGCGAAGTCCAGATGCGGCGCCGCCGGCGTGCCCTGCAGCGGAATCACCCGGGCGAGCGCCGCATCGGTGTCGATCCGGCCGCGGATCACGTTGAGGAAGTCAACCTGGCCCGTGGCGACGAGGCGCTCGGCGATGGCGAGGCCCTCGGCCCGCCCGAGCCCGCCCTCGACCTGCTCGTCGACCACGAGGCGCAGGCCGACGATGAAGGCCGCGCCGACCCGGGTGCGAACGGCGTCGAGCACGTCGAGCGTGAAGCGCAGGCGATTGTCGAGGCTGCCGCCATGCTCGTCATCGCGGCGGTTGGTGCGCGGTGACCAGAACTGGTCGAGGAGGTGGCCATAAGCCTCGAGCTCGATGCCGTCCATCCCGGCTGCCACCATCCGCTCCGCCGCGTCGGCGTAATCGCCCTTGATGCGCTCGAGGTCCCAGTCTTCGGCCGCCTTGGGAAAGCTCCGGTGCGCCGGTTCGCGGACCGCCGACGGTGCGATCACTGGCAGCCAGTCCGCCCTGTTCCAGCCGGTCCGCCTCCCCAGATGGGTGAGCTGGATCATCACCGCCGCACCGTGCCCGCGCACCTCGTCCGTGAGCTGCCGCAGCCAGGGCACGATGGCGTCGTCGAAGGCGTGCAGATTGCCGAAGGCGGGCGGGCTGTCCCGCGACACCACGGCCGAGCCCGCGGTCATGGTCAGGCCAATGCCGCCCTTCGCCCGCTCGACATGGTAGAGCCGGTAGCGCTCCTTCGGCAGGCCGTCCTCCGCATAGGCCGGCTCGTGGGCCGTGGTCATCAGGCGGTTCCTGATGGTCAGGTGCCTGAGCCGGAAGGGCTGGAGCAGCGGGTCGTCGGCCATGGCGATGGTCCCTGGCGGCTGGTGCCGTGGCGTGGAGCGTGGCACAAGCGCTGGCCATGGACCAGTCGACCCATGCGGCGTGCCGGGTCTGCCTCGGCGGTGCCCGGCCCTTCATGACGGTCCAGGGCCGGCGCTACTGGCGTTGCCGCCGCTGCCGGGCGACAGAGCTCGATGCCGCCCAGCTGCCCGATCCCGAAACCGAGCTGCAACACTACCTGACCCACCGGAACGATCCGGCCGATGCAGGCTACCGGCGCTTCCTCTCCAGGCTGGCCACACCGCTTCTCGAGGTGCTCGACCCGGCGAGCGAGGGCCTCGACTTCGGCTGCGGCCCGGGGCCGGCGCTGGCGGCCATGCTCGAAGCGGCCGGGCACCGGGTCAGGCTCCACGATCTTTTCTTCCGGCCCGATCCCGCAGCGCTCGGGCGCTGCTACGACTTCGTGACGCTGACCGAGGTGGCCGAGCATCTGCATCGACCACATGCTGTCTTTCGCCAGCTCGCGGGCCTGCTGCGGCCGGGCGGCCGGCTCGCTGTCATGACCGCACTCGGCATCGACGACCGGCGCTTCGCCGACTGGCGCTACCGGCGCGACCCGACCCACGTGGTCTTCTACCGCGTCGCCACCTTCCGCTACCTGGCCAGGAGCCTCGGGCTGGACTGCCGGCGCGTCGCCCCGGACGTCGTGCTGCTGCGCAAGCCCGGCTCCGGCGGCAAGAGCTCGACCCCGCCCGTCGTCGCGGCGTCCAATACCCGTTTTTGTGCATCGACCACGGAAACGGCGAGGGCCAGGGCATAGAGCAGCAGCAGGCCGCGGCTTTCGAGCAGGGTATGGCTGAAGAGACCCTGCACGGCGGCGAGGAGCATGAGCATCAGCCCGCCCGGAAACCGCCTTTGCCAGAAGAGCACGGCACCGGCGGCGAGCAGTGCCACATAGGCGAAGAGCCCGGGCACGCCATTGTCGAGCCATTGCCGCAGGTACATGTTGTGGCTGCCGATCGGCTGGGTGCGCATGTATCCCGTGCCGTGGCCGAGCCAGACGGCTTCCTCGATGGCCGCGAGATAACTCGAGACCAGGCCCAGCCGGCTCTCGTCCTGCTCCACGAACTCGCCCTGGAAGGTCAGCATCTCCAGCCGGCGCTGCCCTTCCCAGTCGCTGAAGGCGGCGAGGTTGGCGAGCAGCGGCAGCACCACCAGCACCACGCCCGCCACGACGGCGAGGCCGCCGAGCAGGGCCGCGGTCAGTGCCGGCCCGCGGATCACGGCCCGGCAATGGTAGAGATAGCCTGCCACCACCATGGCGGTGAGCAGGAGGCCACCGCGCGACTGCGTGGCGAGGACGGTGAGCAGGGTCATGGCGAGCAGGCCGACCTCGGGCCAGCGCAGCCGGTCGTAGCGCAGGATGAGCAGGGTCAGCCCGAGCATGATGAAGGCGGCGGTATTGGCGTCGCCCATGAGCCCGGCCGGCCGGTCGGCGTCCGTCGCCCAGCTGGCATTGATCGCCGGCAGCAGGCTGGAGAAGGTGCGCGGCCGCACGAGCTCGACGAGCACGCTCGTGGCGGCCACGAGCCAGGTCAGGAAAAGGATGCGGCGCCAGTGCCGGCGCACCGCGACGGCACCACCGAACATCAGGCCGAAGGTGAAGACGACGAAGGCATAGGGCAGCACCATGAGCTGGGTGCCGCCATCGTCGACGACCGCTCCCGGCAGGACCGCACCGGGCAGCAGCGAGATGGCGCAGAGGCAGGCGAAGGCCAGGAGCACGGATCTGTTCGCCTCGAGCATGTCGAGCGGGCCGGGGCGCGGGATCCGTTCGGCCCGGTCGGCCAGCCGGCAGGCCGTCCAGACGGCGGCCAGCGGCAGGGCCGCCATGAGGAAGATCCGCGTCGGCTGCTCGAACCAACCGAGCCAGGCGGTGGCGGCGATCCACATGTCGGCATGGGTGAGATAGACGACATAGATCACCGTCAGCCAGACACCGATCAGGGCATCGAGCGCATGCAGCCGCGCCGGGCGGTCGACCTGATGCGTCACGATGAGCACCGCTCGGGGGAGACGCCGAGCAGCGTCTCGAGATGGGCCTCGAGGATGGCGTCGGTGGCGAAGGCAGCGAGCCGCTCCTCGAGCAGTGCCGGTGCCGTCGGCTGGTCGAGCATGCGAGCGATCGCGTCGGCGAGGGGCCGGGGCTCGCCCATCGGCACGAGATGGCCGAAGCGGCCATCGGCCAGGATCTCGCGGGGGCCGTGGGGCGAATCGGTCGAGACGATCGGGCAGCCGCAGGCCATGGCCTCGATCAGGACGGTGGGCAGGCCTTCGCGGCGCGACGGGAGCACGAAGACGGCGGCCCGGCTGAAGAAGCGGTAGGGGTTGGTCTGGAAGCCGGCGAGCCAGACATCGGCACCCAGGCGGAGTTCCTGGACCAGTGCAGCGAGGGCGGGCCGCTCCGGTCCCTCGCCGAGAATGACGAGGGCGAGATCGCGCTCGCGACGAAGCAGCGCCATGGCGTGGAGCAGGTTGGGAAAGTCCTTGCTCGGCGTGAGGCGCCCGGCCGCAACGAGGAAGGGGCGGCCGTCGAGCGTGATCGGCACGGGCCCCAGGGGGGCGCGGCCCTGGCCCGCCGGGTCCTCGCTGAGCACCGCGTTGTAGATCACCCGGACCCGATCCCGCGGCAGGCGAAGCGTGGCGGCGATGTCGTCGGCGACGCCGGCCGAGACGGCGACGACCTGGTCGGCGAGGCGATAGGCGATGCGGGCGACCGCGACAACAACCGACGCGCGCAGTTGGGCGAGGCCGTTGGAGACGGAAAGCGGGCTGTGGACGCTGACCACGATCCGTGTGTCGCAGGCGCCAGTCAGCCGGACGAGGGCGCGGGCGAGGAGGGCCACGACGTTGGTATGGTCGATCGCGGCATGCACGGCGATCGGCCGGGTCCGACGCAGGTAGCGGGCGAAGGGCAGGAGCGCCGTGGCGACCCGCCGGCAACCAAGATCGACGATCCGCACGCCCGCCGGGACCCGGTCGAGATAGGGGCCGGTGGCCTGTGCCAGCACAAGGTCGACCCGGTGGCCGCGCCGCTGCAACTCGCCCGCCAGGTTGACCAGCACGCGTTCGGCACCGCCCGAGAAGAGGGCGGGCAGGAAGATGGCGATGGGTCGGGCCGAGGCGCTGGCGGCACGTTCAACGGTTGGCTGATCCTCGACGGGCAGGGCCGGCAGGGCGCGCATCAGCCGTGGCCCGCCATCTGGCGCTGCAGCAGCCGTCCGGCGCCGGCGCGCAGCCCGCCGACATCGAGCAGCCAGAGGGCGGAGGCATAGGCGAGGACGCCCAAACCGATCTGCAGGACGAGGGCGAGGATGCCGGCAAGCTCGCGGAGCGGCCAGAGGGCTGCCAGCATGGCCGCCGTGGCGAGGCCGAGCCTCGCAGCCTCGCCCCAGATGACCGGCAGGGCGAGGAGGCGCCGGCCGAGGACGATGCTCAGCGCGAGGCCGAGGCCGCAGGCGGCAACCGTCGCCCAGGCGGCGCCGAGGATGCCGAAGCGCGGGATCAGCAGCAGGTTGAGGCCGATGTTCAAGAGCACGGTGGTGGCCGAGATCAAGGCCTGCCAGCCGACCTTCGCCCGAAGCTGGAACGCGAAGTCGAAATAATAGGTCCGACTGCGCTGGAGCAGCGCGGCGAGCACCAGGACCGGCATGACGAGCGCCGCATCCGCCGCGAAGGCGCTGCCGGTCACCACGGCGGTGATGTTCGGGGCGAGCAGCGCCATGCCGCCGGCCGCCGGCAGGCCGAGGCCCCAAAGCAGGAGCGCGTTCTGCCGCAGATGCGGCTCGGCCGCGGCGAGGCCGCCGGTCTCGAAGGCTTTGACTGCCAGGGGGTAGCCGGCGAGGTTGACGATCACCAGGAGCGTGCCGAGCGTGTAGGCGGTGAGCTGGTAGCCGACGGCGTAGACGCCGGCAGCATCAGCGTCGATCATGCCGGCCAGGAGGAACCGGTCGGCACCGGCCAGCACGACGTCCAGACCCAGGGTGATGACGAGCGGTGCGCCGTAGAGGAAGAGATGCCGGAGCACGGCCGGATCGAAGACCGGTCCGGTACTCTCGCGCCATGCCGCGCGTAAGGGTCCGAGCACGCCCCGCGTGGGTGACACGACCGCGGCCACGGCCCCGGCGGCGAGACCGAGGAGAATGCCTAGGGCACCCGCCCCGGCCAGAACGAGTGCGCTGCCGACCGCCAGTGCCACGAGAGCGCGGGTGATGGCCATGCGGCCATAGACGGCAGGCGCCAGCTGTGCATTGGCCAGGCGCAGATGCAGCTCGGCGAAGCCCTCGACGCAGAAGAGGAGGAAGCACAGGGGCAGGAGCCGGGCGAGCAGCGGATCGCTCGTGAACCAGAGCGTCGACAGTGAGGCGAGGCCGGCGAGCGCCAGCATCGCCATGAAGGCAATCAGGATGGTGCCGAGAAACGTGCCGCGGCGGCCTTCATAGGCGGCGAAAAAGCGCAACAGCCCGAGGTCCAGCCAGCTCAGGAAGACGGTGTGGGCAATGCCGAGTGCGGCGAGGACCATCGCATAGATGCCGAACTGTTCGGGCGCCAAAAGCCGGGTGTAGATCGCGAGCGCGGCGAAGTTGAGCAAGGCCGGCAAGCCGCGGGCGGCGAGATAGGCGAGGCCATGTCGAAGCATCATGGTACCCTTGCCCCCGCCCGACGGGTGGTCGTCAGCAAACCGATGTTCTGATATTTCAAGGGTCCGCTGCTGCGTCCTTTCTTTCGGAGCCCGTCATGCCGAGCCGCATCGACCCGTCCGTGCCGGCTGCCGGCCGGCCCGTCAGCAAGGCCGATCTGCGGCGCAACTTCGCGGCCGCCCAGGGTGAGCTGGAGCATCTTGGCTGGCTGCGCCAGCCCTACGCCGGTGCTGTCGAGCGGACCGGGGCGGCGAAGCTCGGGGAAAGCCTTTCGGCTGCGGATTTCGGCGCCGTCGGCGACGGCAGCACGGACGATACGGCGGCACTGCAGGCTGCCCTCGACGCGCTGAAGCGCCAGGGCGGCCTGCTCGCCCTGACACCGGGCGCGGTCTACCGGATCAGCCGCGGCCTGCTGCTCGAGGACGCCGCGGGCTTTCGCATCGAGGGTCGCGACGCGCGCCTGGTGATCGCCGACGGGGCACCCGTCGCCGTGCACTACTGGCTCCTGCATCTCGGCCGCTGCCGCCGCTTCACAATCGCCGACCTCCGCCTCGACGGCAACCGGCAGACCCGGGCTATCGGGCCCGAGCCATGGGCCAACAACCTGCAGTTGCACGACTGCAGCGACTTCGTCCTGCAGTCGGTCGAGAGCAGCAATGCGGTGGTCGACGGCTTCATCCTCTACCATGGCCGCCGCGACGCGCCGGCGACCTTCTGCCGGCGCGGGCTCATGCTGGGCTGCCGTGCCGTGAATGCCGCCCGGCAGGGCCTTACCATCCTGAACGGTCACGACATCCGGGTCATCGCCTGCGATTTCATCGGCAGCAACGGGGTGCCGCCCGAGGCCGGCATCGACATCGAGAGTCATGTCGATTCCGCCGCACCCAGCAATGCCCGGGTGCTGATCCAGGGCTGCCATTTCGAGGACAACCGGGGTGGTGGCATCCTGCTCACGGCCTTCGGCGGGGCGCACGGCTTCAGCGTCGTCGACTGCAGCTTCGCGAATTGCGGGCCCTACGGCGTCGACATCGTGGCGCCCGACTGCACCGTGCGCGGCTGCCGGTTCACGCGTTTCGGCCCGGAGGTGCGGCACGGCGTGGTCAACATCCGGACGCGTGAAGGCGGATTGCCGGCACTGATCAGCGAGAACAGCTTCGATGCGATCCTGATCGGCGACGCCAACCGGGCGGCGATCTACGTCCGACCCGATGCCTCGCCCGGCACGCTGGTCGCCGACAACCGGCTGAACGCCGTGGACGCCAGCGGCATCATCGCGGCAGCACCCGGGACCGTCATCCGCGGCAATCTGATCGAAGGCAACCGGCTCGACGGCATCCGCGTCGGCCAGGCGGCCCTGGTCGAGGGCAACCGGATCGCCCTGATGCGCCCGGGCCGCCCGGCAATCCTCGTGCATGGCGGCCGCACCGTGGTGCGGGGCAACCACCTGATCGATTGCGACAACGGCCCGGAAGGCACGATCTTGGTGCTCGACGACGGCACCGGCGAGAGCCGCCCGCCGGTGCTCGACGGCAACTTTCTCAGCCTGAGTACCGGCGACGGGCGAAGCGTGCCCGTGCGGCTGCGCGCAGCGGCGATCGAGGCCGGCACGACCGCCTTCGGCTACGGCTGAGGCCCGGCCGGAGACGTGCCTGCGAGACTTTCCTCCGCAGCACGCCGGCTGCCAGCCTTGACGAGGTGCGCCTGAAACCGTGCCGGACGGCAGGGTCCACACAGTTCCCGGGATGGTCACCCGCTGCGCTGTCGACAAGCTTCTCCGGGAGCCCGGTGCGCCGCTCGTGATCCGCCCCGGCCACTGCATCGACTGACAGTCGGGGTCATGCACCCGCTCGCTGCCCGGCCGATCGGCGGCCGGGACAGGCTGGCAGCCATGCTTCACGCGGCGTTCACTCAAGCCCCGAGCCCCCGGGCCGTGCTCGCATCCCGGAGTGCGACGCACTCGGCATAGAGTGCCCGATACTCGGCGGCGATGGCGGCCATGGTGTAGTGGGCGAGGATCCGCTCGCGTCCAAGTTGACCGAGTCGGGCCCGCTCGGTTGCCGGTGCACGGACCAGCGCCGCCAGTGCGTCGACCAGGGTGGCCGGATCCCCCACCGGCACGACCCGCCCGGCCTCGCCGATGACGCGGCGGCAGTCACCGCTGTCGGTGGCGACGCAGGGCACGGCCGAGGCCATCGCCTCGCCGATGAAGTTCGGGAAGCCCTCGCCCCAGGCCGAGGCGAGGACGGCGACATCCATTCCGGCGATGATCGGCGCCGCATCGAGGGTGGCGCCCAGCCCGTGCACCCTGCCGACCAGGCCATTCGCCGCGACATGGTAGACGAGCATCGGCGAGTCGGCCGCCGTGCCCCGGCCGAGCAGCACGAGGTGAACGTCGAGCCCGCGATCGACGAGACGGCGCATGGCGGCGAGGAGCGTGGGGTGGTCCTTCATGGGCCGCCACTCGGCAGCAATGCCGATGACGACAGAGGCACTGTCCGGGTCGAGCCCGAGCCGCGCCCGCAAGGCCCTTCTTGCCCCGGGTTCCGGCGCGAAGCGCTTGGTATCGAAGCCATTGCCGATCACCCGCCGGCGCGCCGCATGAAAGCCGATGGCCTCGTGCTGATGGGCGGCTATCTCGGCATTGTAGACAATGGCATCCGGTCGGGCGGAAAGCCGGGCGCCAAGACGCACGATCTGCCGCGTGAGCCAGCGCTCGCGTTCCAGCGCGTCCAGGGCACCCCGAATGTTCCAGAGAAGGGCCGGCCGGACACGCGGACGACCGAGGCCGCGTGTCATGGCGAGGCCGATGCTGGCCGCGAGATTGCCGTGATACATCCATCCTTGGACGAGATCGGGCCCAAGTCGGCCGAGGAGCCTGCCGAGGCGCATGGCGGCCATCGGCGAGACGCCGCCCCGCCCGAGGTCGAGGCTGTGCAGCCGGGCGCCGGTGGCTGCGAGCGCCGGGCCCAGCGCGCCGGCCGGCATGAGCGTGACCACATGCGTGGTCGCCGCCTCGCTCACCTGAGCCTCGACCAGCTTCAGCAGCATGCGCTGGGCGCCGCCGAGTTCGAGATTGGTTGCGACATGCACGACTGTGGCGGCGAGCGGCGCCGGTCGCGGGGCTGTGGTGGGGAGCGCACGGGTGGGCCTTCCTGCCGCGAGGACAGGTGGTGCTGTGGGCAGTTCGTCCTTGCTCAGGATCACAGCCGGGCGCACCCGCGGATGACCTCGCAGATGCGGTCCAGGTCGACCTCCCCCAGTCCGGAGCCCGAGGGCAGGCAGAGGCCCTGGCCGAACAGGGCTTCGCCGACCGCGCCGCCGAAGCAGGTGGCGCCGGCGAACACCGGCTGCAGGTGCATCGGCCGCCAGATCGGGCGGGCCTCGATCGCCTGCGCCTCGAGTGCGAGCCGCACGACCTCGCGGTCGGCGCCGAACTTCATTGGCTCGATCAGGATGCAGGTGAGCCAGCGATTGGCCCGGCCGTAGCCGGCCTCGGGCATGAAGGTGATTCCTTCTAGGTCACCCAGGCGCTGCTGGTAGCCGGCGAAGATGGCGCGCCGCCGCCGGACGCGATCGTCGAGCGCGGCCAGCTGCCCGACCCCGATCGCCGCCAGCACATTGCTCAACCGGTAATTGTAGCCGAGCTCGATGTGCTCGTAATGCGGCACCGGCTGGCGCGCCTGCTGCGAGAGGCCGCGTGCGTGCTCGATCAGCGTGGCGTCGTCCGAGGCGAGCATCCCGCCGCCGCCGGCAGTGATGATCTTGTTGCCGTTGAAGGAGAAGAGGGCAGCCCTGGCACCCTTGCCGGCATGCCGACCCCGGTAGGTGGCGCCGAGCGCCTCGGCGGAATCGGCGATGAGCGGAATCTCGTAGGCATCCGTCACCGCGCGCAGGGCATCCAGGTCGCAGGTCTGGCCATAGAGGTCGCAGGGGACCACCGCCTTCGGCAGCCGGCCCTGTCGGGCGCCGCTCGCCAGTGCCTCGGCGAGCAGGCTCGGATCCATGCACCAGGTTCCGGGATCGGCATCGACGAAAAGCGGCTCGGCACCGAGCTGGGCGATCGGCGCCACGCCGCCGATGAAGGTGAGGTCGGCGGCCACCACGCTGTCGCCCGGGCCGATCCCGAGATGGCGCAGCGCCAGATGCAGGGCTGCCGTGCCGCTGACGACGGCGAGGCAGTGACGAAAGCCCGTCACTTCGGCCATCGCGGCTTCGAACCGCCCGAGCATCGGGCCGGCCGGAGCGACGTAGTTGGTGGCGAAGACGCCCTCCAGCAGCGCCAGCTCGTCGCCGGTCATGTGCGGTGGCGACAGGAAGATCCTGGCGAGCGTCGCTGCCGTGCGAGGCCGGTCGATAGATGGGGCGAGCAGGCCCTGGTCTGCGGCTGCGGTCATGACGGTGGCCCGATCAGCTGGGGGTGGCGGCCCGACCCCCGATAGCGCGTGCGGAGCGGCTGCGCTTTTGTCGGGCCGTACCCCGTATGGTCAATTCCTCTACGATTCCTGGTGCACCATAGTGCTCGCGACCAACCAACTCGCTGCCCGCTTGAATACGCCATTGTGTATGAACGAAGCGTTAAAAACGAAGGAAATGCCATGCCCTTCGATGGGGTTCGGATGCTCTGTTAAGTATGTAAGAATTTCCGACGTATCGCCCGTTATACAAGCGCGTCATGCGCTGTTTGTTAACCAGTGATTTAGGAGTGGGAGAAGAAGTGGGTCGAGGTCGCCTATGCTGAGCAGGTCACTTCTACGGGCGTCGGTGGGCGACGTGCTGCGGGGTGCCGGCGGTTTCGCGCCGGCACGCTCGAAGCCCCTCGTCAGCCTGGCGGTCGACGTGGCGCTCGCCGGCCTCGCCTTCATGGCCGCGATGTTCCTGCGCCTGGGCGCGGAGAGCCTGGCGGACTGGGGGCTCGCCGATCTCGGCATCGCGGCGACGGTGGCGATGCTCACCGCCGGCGTCGCCTTTCTCCTCGGCCGCACCCATACGCAGATCTGGCGGTTTGCCGCCTGGCGCGAATTCGGCGAGCTCGCCCGGGCGGTGGCCTTCGCTTCGCTGCTGTTCCTGATCGTCATGTTCGTCATCGATCGGGCCGCGGCCGTGCCGCGCTCCGTGCCGATCATCCAGGCGCTGGTCCTGGTCGTCCTGCTGTGCGCCGCGCGCCTGACCTATCAGGCGGCCCGCCGGCGCGGCCTCCGCCTGGGCGCCTTCGAACGCCTTGCGGCGCCATCGCCGGTGCTGATCTGGGGGGCGGACCGGGACGCCGCGACCTACCTGCATTCCCTGCTCTCCGACAGCCGGGCACCCTTCCAGCCGGTCGGCGTGATCGACGACACCGGTGCCTTCCACGGGCGCAACCTGCACGGCGTGCCGGTCCTCGGCACCTCTACTGACCTCCCGGCCATCGTCGCCCGCCTCGGCCGCCGGGGCGCCTCGCCGAAGTTCCTGGTCGCCAGCCGGGCGCTCGACCAGCGGCAGCGGCGCCGGCTCCTGGAGCAGGCGAGCGGGGTGGGCCTCGGTGTCGTGCAGATCCCGCGGCGGGTCGAGGTGCCGACCGACGGGCTCGACGACCTCTTCAGCGTCGAGCGGATCACCCGGCGCCAGCCGATCACGCTGGACGACGAATCGGTGGTTGGCCTGGTCGTCGGCCGCCGGGTGCTGGTGACCGGCGCGGGCGGCAGCATCGGCAGCGAGCTGGTCCGCCAGATCGTCGGCCTGCGCGCGGCGACCGTCGTGATGGTCGATCGCGGCGAGTACAACCTCTACGCCATCGAGCACGAGGTCGCCGCCGAGGCCGGGGCCAATGGCGTGCGGCTGGTGCCGCGAATCGTCGACATCCGCGACACGGCGGCCCTGCGCCGCGTGTTCGCCGCCTATCGTCCCGAGGTCGTGTTCCACGCGGCAGCGCTCAAGCACGTGCCGCTCTGCGAGCTCAACCCGGTCGAGACCATCCTCAACAACGTGCACGGCACCCGCAACGTCGCCGACGCTGCAGCGGCGGTCGGCGCGCTCGCCATGGTCCATGTCTCGACCGACAAGGCCGTCAACCCGACCAACATGATGGGCGCCACCAAGCGGATCGCCGAGCTCTACTGCCAGAGCCTCGACTGGGCGATGGCCCGGACGGGCGTCACGGTCACCCGCTTCATGATCGTGCGTTTCGGCAACGTCCTCGGCTCCAGCGGCTCGGTCGTGCCCCTCTTCCGCCGCCAGGTGCTGGCCGGTGGACCGGTGACCGTCACCCACGCTGCGGTCACCCGATACTTCATGTCGATCAAGGAGGCGGTCGGCCTCGTGCTGCGCGCCTCGGCCGCCGGCCTGCAGGCCGAACGCTCCGACCGTGGCCGGATCTTCGTGCTCGATATGGGCGAGCCGGTGCGCATCATCGATGTCGCCCGGCAGGTCATCCGTCTCGCCGGGCTGGAGCCGGAGCGCGACATCGAGATCGAGTTCACCGGCCTCAGGCCGGGCGAGAAGCTCTACGAGGAGCTGTTCTACCCGGACGAGGCCCTGGTCCCGACACCGGCCGAGGGCGTGCTGGCCGCACTCTCGCAGCCGCTGCCGCTGCCCGGGCTCTGTCGCCGGCTCGACCTCCTGATCGAAGCCGCCAGCCGCCATGACGAGGCCGCGGCGCGGCAACTGGTCGCCGAGCTCGTGCCGAGCATGGAGGCAGACGGGAAAGGCCGGGAACCACCTGCGATCGCTGTCCAGGGCCGGCCGGCGCTCGCGCCCCAGGGCCAGCCGGTGCTGGCTTCCTCCGGCATGGTACGGCTCGGCGCATGAGCGCCGGAACCGCCGCCTGCGTGTCAGAGGCATGTCTTCGACTCTCGCTTGAGGTCACCGCCGATGTCTGAACCAGCTGTCCTCGTACAGGGCCTGCCCGGCCCCTACCTGGCATCCGCGCGTCAGGCGGAACGGCTGCGCCGGCCGCTCGGTGGCGAGCCGCCGGCAGCGGAAACCAGCCTCGCCCTGCTCCTCATGCCGCTCTGGTGGCACCGCTGGCTGGTCGCCGCCATCGTGCTGGCGGCGACGGCGATCAGCGCCGCCCTGGCCTTCACCGCCGAACGGCAGTTCGTGGCCGTGGCCAAGCTCGCCGTGCTCAGCTCGTCGGCGGACGCGGGGCAGGGTGCCATGGGTGCGGCGCAGCTGCCGCGGCGGCTCGACGACCAGATCGAGTACCTCACCTCCCGGCCGCTGGCCCAGCGGCTGGTCGACACGCTCGACCTGCATGTGGATACGGAGTTCGTTCCGCCGGAGAATGCCGGCGACGGCTTCATCGCCAGGCTCGGCGACTGGTTCCTGCGGCGGGCCGAGGCGGTCACCTGGCTCGAGCCTCTGACCGAGGGGTTGAGCGGGCTGCGGCCGACGACCGCGCCGAGCGATGACGCGAAGCGCGTGCTGGACAATGAAAAGGCGATCGAGGCCTTCGACCAGCGTCTCCAGGTGAGCCCGCAGGGCACCTCCTCGATCCTCGCCGTCGCCTTCCGCTCGAACGAGCCCCTGAAGGCGGCCACCATCGCCAATCGCGTGGTCGAGCAGTTCATCGCCGAGCAGACCGCCGACCGACGCTCCGACGTCGAGCAGGCGGCCGCCCATCTCCAGGACCGGGCGGCCATGCTCCGCGACGAGCTGCGCACCGCCGAGGACGCGATCACCGCCTATCTGCGACGCTCCGGCCTCAATGGCGTATCGGCCGCTGACCAGCGTCTCGCCGTGTTGCAGCAGCGCCTGCTCGACAATGCCGCAGCCCGGGCCACCCAGGCCCGCAAGGTCGAACGGCTGACCCGAATCATGGCCGAGGGCGAGACCGCGGCCCTGGTTGCCGAGCTGGAGGATTCGATGGCCGTCCAGCGGTTGCTCGACGAGGAAACCACCCTGCGCCAGCAGATTACCCAGCTGTCGGCGACGCTGGGTGATCGTCACCCGGAGCTGGTGGCGCTCCACAACGAGGCCGAGGCGGTCCGGGGCCGGCTGCGCACCGAACTCTCCCGCCGCGTGGCGCTCGAGCGCGACCAGCTGGCGCTGCTCGACGACGAGCGCCGGACCCTCGTCGAGCTGCTCGCGTCGCTCGAGAGCAAGGCAGTGGATGCCAGCGAGGCGCGGCTCGAGCTCGCCGAGCTGGAGCGCCGTGCCGCCGCCAGCCGGGCCCTCTACGAGGAGTTCCTGCGCGGCTCGATGGCGACCACCGCCCGCCTCTCCATGGTCGACTCGGGCGTGCGGCTGGTGCAGCGCGCCGCCGTTCCGACCCGGCCGAGCTCCCCCAACGTCAAGGTCATGCTGGTGATCGGCGGCATTGCCGGGCTCCTCCTCGGCGCGGCCGCGGCGCATCTGGTGGAGCACCGCGCCAACACCTTCCGCAGCCCCCGCGACGTCGAGTCGGCGACCGGCCTCGCCACGCTGGCGCTCATGCCCCAGATCCCGGCGAGCCGGCGCCACGCGCGGCCGCTGGACTACCTCCGCGACCGGCCGCTCTCGATGCCGGCGGAACGGCTGAAGGGCCTCCTCGTCGCCACGCTCGGCGAGACGGCGCCGATCGGCACGAGCCGGGTGGTGATGGTCACCTCCAGCCTGCCGGGCGAGGGCAAGAGCACGATCGCTCTCGGGCTCGCCACCCTGGCCGCGGCCAGCGGCCTGCGCACGCTCTTCCTCGATGCCGACATGCGGCGCTCGCTGTTCGCCGTCGACCCGGGCATGGAGGCGCGCTGGGGACTGGTCGATCTCGCCACCGAGCCGGGCAGGGGCCCCGGTCGTCTCCTGCTCGATCCGCGCACCCGCCTGCGCATCCTCACCGAGCTGGCGGGGCCGGAGATCGATCCGCAGCGCATCCTCCAGTCGAATGTCATGGCCGACGTGCTGACGGCGCTCCGCACCCGCTTCGAGCTCGTCGTCGTCGACGCGCCGCCGGTGCTCGCGGTCTCCGACGCCCAGTCGCTGGCCCCGATGGTCGACGCCACGGTGCTCGTCGCCCGGCTCGGCAAGACGCGGCGCGACGAGCTGCTGGACGTGCTCGGCCGGCTCGATCTCGCCCGCGCACCGCTGATCGGCACCGTCCTGCAGGTCGCGGCGACGCCGGGCAACGCGGCCAGCGCCTACTACACCGCCTGAGCACCACCCGCGGCCTGACCAAGGTGGCCGCGGGATCGGTCCTTCACCTCGGAGATACCAACTTGCGTGTTGCCCTGCTCGGGTGTGTCGGGGTCAGCCTGACCCAGTTTCGCGGCCGGCTGATCGACGCCATGGTCGCCCGCGGCCATGAGGTCATCGGCTGCGCCGCCGACCACGACCCGCGCGTGGTCGCGGAGCTCGCGGCACGTGGCGCGAGATTCCGGCAGGTGCCGCTCGACCGGACGGGGCTCAACCCGTTGCGCGACATGAGCAGTGTCATGGGCCTGCGGCGGGTCTTCGACGACCTGCGCCCCGACATGCTGCTCGCCTACACGATGAAGCCGATGGTCTACGGTTCCCTGGCCGCCCGGCTCGCCCGGGTCGGGCGTATCTTCACCATGGTCGAGGGCATGGGCTACGCCTTCGCCGACGGCAGCGAGCGGCGCCGTCGCCTGGTCCGCGCCGTCCAGCAGCCGCTCTACCGGCTCGCCTTCTCGCTCTCCAACGCCACTTTCGTCCTCAACCCGGACGACCGCGATCTCCTGCGGCAGCGGCGGCTGGCGCCGCGCCGGCACGAGCTTATCCTCCTCAACGGCATCGGCATCGATCTCGACCATTTCGCCTATGCCCCGCCGCCGGTCGAGCGACCGAGCTTCCTGTTCGTCGGCCGGCTGATCCGCGACAAGGGGGTGGTCGCCTATGCCGAGGCGGCACGCCGGGTCAAGGCCGAGTTCCCCGCCGCCCGTTTCTCGCTCCTCGGCCCCTTCGAGGACTCCCCCGGTGGCCTGGTGCCGGGCCAGGTCGAGGCATGGCAGCGTGAGGGCATCATCGACTATCTCGGCACCGTCCGCGATGTCCGCCCGGTGATCAGGGACGCCAATGTCTTCGTCCTGCCGTCGACCTACCGGGAAGGGGTGCCGCGCTCGACCCTGGAGGCGATGGCCATGGGCCGGCCGATCATCACCACCGACTCGCCCGGCTGCCGCGAAACCGTCCGCCACGGCGAGAACGGCTATCTGGTCGCCAAGCATGATATCGATGGGCTGGTCGCCGCCATGCGCCGCTTCGCGGCCGCACCCGAACTGGCCGTGCCGATGGGCCTCGCCAGCCGGCGGCTGGTCGAGGCACGCTTCGATGACCGCGAGGTCAACGGCACCATTCTCGAGACCATGCGGCTGTGAGCGGGCAGGTTCAGAGTGGGGCGAGGGGCGTCGCCGGCCCGGCTGGCGACGCGTCCGGCTCAGCCGCGATAGGCCGGGAAGAAATCTGTCGCCGGCTTGCCTTCGGCGAGCGTGGCGTAGGCGCTCGCATCGATGATCCAGCGCCAGACCCTGAAGGTGTGGCGGCGGGGCGAGAAGCCCGCCTTGAAGTGGAAGAGCGAATCCTCGGAAGCACCCCGGCCGCCGCCGAGATGCAGGACCTCGGCACCGGCTGCCTGGAAATGGCGGCGGGCCGCATCGATCAGCTGCTTCGCCGGGGCCGCGGCGACATGGCGGTCGCAGACGGCACCCAGATGGTACTGCGCAAGCGGCCCATGGCGCATGAAGAGGCCGGCGCCGACGAGTTGCTCGTCCTGATGGCAGGAGGCGAGGGTCAGGGACGGCCCGAGCGTTTCTGCCAGACGCCCGAAATAGGCAGCGTCGAAGAAGTACTGCGGCCCGGCATGCACGCGCCGCATGTTCTCGTGATAGAGCGCCACGAACGCTTCGAGCTCGCCCGCGCCGTCGATGACCGTGGTGCGATAGCCCTTGCGCTCCAGCCGTGCCAGGTCGCGCCGGTGGTTGCTGCGATAGGCGGCGAGCTGGGCTTCCGGCGGCTGCCGCAGGTCGATCGAGACCGTATCGCCCAACCGCTCGAGCACGCCCAGCCCGGTCAGGAACTGCGGTTGCTCCAGGAGCGGGTGCAGGCGCGCGAAGAGGGTGACCGCACCGCGCTCGACCAGCCCCTCGCGCAGCGTCCGGCCGAAGTCGGCCACGAGGTCGGGGTCGACCGGGGCGGCGGACGTGATCGGCCCGGCATAGCCATAGACCGACGTCGCATCGGTGCGTCCCGGCGCATCCTCGATCGGCCGCAGCAACAGCGGCAGGGCGATCCAGCCCCGACCGTCACCCGCCACGTGCAGCCAGGCCTCGCCCCAGCCGGACGCCTCGGCGACCCGGTGGTAGCCCGGCAGGTGATAGACGTCGTGCGGACCGGCCGTGGCGAGCAGCTCAGCCCACCCGGCATCCTCGCTCCGCAACCAACGTGCACCTCGCATCCGGGAAGCCCCGACCCTCGGCGCCCGCTGCGCCTTTCCGAAGCTCTACCAAAGGGCGCAATATGATGGAAGAGATCAACCCGCCCCGGACCCTCTATGTACGCTTCGGCAAACGGATCCTGGACCTGGCCATCGCCGTGCCGCTGGCTGTGGTCCTGATGCCGTTGATGCTGATCGTCGCCATCCTCGTGCGGGGGCGGCTGGGGGCACCGGTCCTGTTTCGTCAGGAACGCATCGGCAAGGCTGACGCAATCTTCCGCCTCGCCAAGTTTCGCACCATGACCGACCGGCGCGATGCCTCGGGCGCCCTCCTGCCTGACGGCGACCGGCTGACTCCGCTCGGGCTCTTCCTGCGCAAGACCAGCCTCGATGAGCTGCCGCAGCTCTGGAACGTGCTCAGGGGCGAGATGAGCCTGATCGGCCCGCGGCCGCTCCTGGTCGAGTATCTGCCCCGCTACAACGCCCGGCAGCGCTGCCGCCACAAGGTCATGCCCGGGATCACCGGGCTCGCCCAGGTCGCCGGCCGCAACCTGCTCTCCTGGGAGGCGCGCTTCGAGCACGACGTCACCTATGTGCGCGACATCGGCCTCGGGCTCGACTGCTGGATCCTCTGGCGCACGCTCTGCGGCCTCGGCGACACTTCGGCGACCGTGCCGACCGGCGGCAAGGACGTCTCGACATTCATGGGAAGCCCGGCCTCGCCGGGTGCAGGCGACGACGATGCGGCCGGGCCGCCGCATCATGCACGTGTACTGGAGCGGAACAGGGCATGGGGCTGACCGGCACCGCCTGAAGGCGAAGGCACCCTGCGGCCGCCGCCGAAAGGTTAACGGCGGGCGTAGCGGAGGGTGTGAGCCGCCGGGACTTCGACGAATATCGCTGCGTCTTAAGAATTCTGCGCCGTTGGCATGGCAGAGTTGACCGTGCGTTCGAACGGCGACGACGGAGCGAGGCGAATTGCGCAGCATCGACCCGGCGATGAAAGGCGACCCGGGTGGGCGCTGGTTGCGCCACGACGACCCGCTCTGGCCTGCCATGCTGGCGGGGCTGCCCCACGACATCTATCATCAGCCCGCCTACCTGCACGCCGAGGCCCGATGGCAGGGCGGCCGGCCTGAAGCCTTCGTCTATGCCGAGGGCGAGGACTTCTGGTTCGCGCCCTGCATCATGCGCCGTGCCCGGCTGCCCGGTATCGAGGCGGCCGGTCACGTGCTCGATATGGTCTCGCCCTATGGCTATCCAGGCCCGGTGGCCACGGCCGGATCGGCAGCCTCGGGTTTCTGCGAGCGCGCTTTCGCCGCCTTCCTCGCCGCGCTGCGCCAGCGGGGCGCCGTCAGCGCCTTCCTGCGCAGCCATCCCTGCCTCGACGCCCTGCCACCGATCGCCGGGTCGCCGGACATTACCGAGCGCGCCTGGGCGACGGTGCTGATCGAGCTCGATGCCGACCTGGACGTGGTCTGGAGCGGCGTCAGCCGACGGCGGCGCCAGCAGATCGCCTGCGCCAGGCGGGCGGGCATGTGCGCCCGGCGACTGGCCTTCGCGGACGGGCTGCCCTGGCTCCGGCGCATCTACGACGAAACCATGGAGCGGGTCGGCGTCGGCGGGCATGAGCGTTTCAATGCCGCCTATTTCCGGGCCCTCGACCCTCTCGCCGCGCATCTGGAGGTCTGGCTCGTCGAGTTGCAGGGAGTGCCCGTGGCGGCGACCCTGGTCAGTCGCTGCGGCGGGCTGGTGCAGACGCTGGTCGGTGGCACGAGCACGGCGGCCCTGCCGCGTTCGCCGGATCGGCTGCTCGTCTCTGCCCATGCATCGGGCGCCCGGGCGGTGCATCTGGGCGGCGGCGTCGGTGGCCGGGACGACGGCGTGCTCTGCTTCAAGTCGAGCTTCGGGCCCGGCCGCGCCCGGTTCCGTACCGTCCGCGCGGTGCTCGACCCCGACCGCTATGCCGCGCTCACGCAGGCCCGGGCGGCCTCGCTCGGGGTCGACGTCCGGACCCTGGAGCAGACCGGCTATTTCCCGGCCTATCGGGCGGAGCCGTCTGCGGAAGCGACGGGTGCCAACACCGGTACGGCCCGGCAATGACCGGAACAAATGTGGTGCCGCCCGTACACGATCGCGCGAGCCGCGCGGCCGCTGCCGCCCCGGTAGCGCCTCGCTCGCGCGGAGATTGTCGCCGGAATCCAGGCAACTTCGCCTCACTCTCCCAGGATCGCAACAAAATGTAAGAGATACCGACAGATGACGCGAAGACTTCTGCTGCTAGGTCCTTTCCAAGTCGCAAGCCGTTGCGTCTCCTTGTGAGAGCAAACACCCTGCCAGCCGGTCCGCTCCTGCAGTCGGCCCGCCGCCCTCGAAAGAACCTTTCATGTTCAGCTCGCCAGCGCATGACGACGATGCCCGATTCACTTCGCCCGCCTGCTTCGTGCCAGGTGATGCGGATGTCGCCTTCTACGAGCGGCATGGCTGGTACATCTCGCCCGTCGTCCTGCCCGAGGCACTCCTGGATGAAGCTGCCGCCGGCGCGGAGCGCTTCTACGCCGGCGAACGCGACCGGGCGCTGCCGGCCCAGGGCGCGTTCAGGGACTGGCAACCGGGCGAGGGTGCCCCGATCCGCAACAACGAGTTCGTGTCCCTGCAGAACGATGCCATCCGGGCCCTCGTCCAGGCGCCGCCGATCGGTGCGATCGCCGCCCGGCTCGCCCGCACCTCGAGCATTCGCCTGCTCGACGACCAGCTCGTCTACAAGGCGCCCGCGCCACCGAACGCCGCCGAGCCGGGGCGGGCCACCGCGGTCGGCTGGCATGCCGACCACGCCTACTGGGGCACCTGCAGCTCAGACAACATGCTGACCGCCTGGATCCCGTTCCACGATGTCGAGCTCGATCGCAGTCCACTCGTCGTCATTGACGGCAGCCATCGGTGGGGCGATCTCGAGCACACCCGGTTCTTCAACGATCCCGATCTCGACGCCGTGGAGGCGCGTTTTCGCGCGCAGGGCCATGTGGTGGAGCGCGTGCCGATCACGCTCAAGAAGGGGCAGATCAGCTTCCATCACTGCTGGGCGCTGCACGGCAGCCTGCCGAACCGGTCGCCGCAGCCACGGCTCGCCCTCGCTGTGCATCTGCAGGATGCGGCTAATCGCTATCGCCGCTATCTCGATCCCAAGGGCAAGCCGGTGCGCATCGCCGACGAGCTGCTATGCCGGCGGCTGCCGAACGGTGACCCGGACTTCTGCGATCCGGTGCCGTTCCCCGAGCTCTGGCCGGGCGGCGCACGGCCGTGACCGCCGCCGTCGTCGACGCCCGCCCCAGCCTGGACTGGGGTTTCCTCGCACCCGGCGACCCGGCCTGGCCCGATCTGCTCGGCCGGCTGCCGCACGACCTCTACCAGCTGCCCGACTACGTCGCCGTGGAGGCCCGGCGGATCGGCGCCGAAGCCATGGGCTTCTGGGCACGCGCGCGCGACCGTGCCTTCTTCGTGCCGATCCTGCTGCGCCACTGCCCGCCGCTCGGCGGCAGCGGCCTCGGGCACATGGATGCCGTGTCGCCCTATGGCTATCCCGGACCGGTCGCCAGCCCGGCCGGGCGTGCCGATCCCGCCTTTCTCGGTGCCTCGCTGGCGGCACTCCGCGCCGGCCTGCGGGGTCTCGGCGCCTGCTCGCTCTTTCTGCGCACCCATCCGTTGCTCGACCCCTTGCCGGCCTACCTGCCCGGACCCGACATCACCCAGTCCACCAGCCCGACCGTCGCGGTCGATCTGACGCTGCCGACCGAGAAGCTCTGGTCGGGCACGCGGCGCGGCCATCAGAGCACGATCAACAAGTGCCAGAGGCTTGGCCAGGTGGCGACCATCGTCGCCTACGCCGAGGGCCTGCCGCACCTCCTGCCGATCTATGCCGCCACCCTCGCGCGAACTGCGGCCGACCAGCAGTACCATTTCGATACGACCTATTTCGAGGGGCTCGGCCGGCTGGCCGCGAACCTGCACATCGCCCTCGTCCGGGTCGAATCGGGCGAGGTCGCCGCCGCCTGCCTCCTTTTCGAATGCGACGGCATCGTCCAGGCCCATCTGGGCGGCACCGACAGCCAATTCATCCGCCAGTCCCCGTTCAGCCTGCTGCTCCACCATGTCAGGCTCTGGGCCAAGGCGCGCGGCAACCGCGTGCTGCACCTCGGTGGCGGCGTCGGCGGCGGCGACGACGCGGTGATGCGCTTCAAGACCGGCTTTTCCAGCCTGACGCAGTCCTACCGCACGATTCGTGCCGTTCTCGACGCCAGGGCCTGCGCGGCGCTCACGGCAGCCCGGGCGGCCGAGCTCGGCATGACGCCGGCCGAACTCGCGCTTCAGGGCTTTTTCCCGGCCTATCGCACCGCCGCCGGATCATCCGATCGCCGCTGAGGGCACGCCCGGCGCGCCGGGCTCTCAGGTCTTGTTCGGGCGCTCGAGCAGGGCGTCGCGGATCTCCGCGAGCAGCACCTCCTGGCGGGCCGGCGGCGCCACGTTGGCCTTCTTCTCCTCTTCCCGCTCCATCGCCTTCTTCACGCGGTTGATGTTCTTGACGATGACGAAGAGCGCGAAGGCGACGATCACGAACTTGATCACCGCGTTGAGGAAGTTGCCGTAGCCGATCACCGTGACCCCGGCGTCGCGCGCGGCCTGCAGCGAGGCGTAGTCCTGATCGAAATTGGTGAGCTGGATGTAGTAGTCGCTGAAGTCGATGCCGCCCATCATGACCCCGATCGGCGGCATCAGCACGTCGTCGACGAGCGAGCTCACGACGGTCGTGAACGCGGCGCCGATGATGATGCCGACAGCCATGTCGAGTACATTGCCCTTCAGGGCGAACTCTCTGAATTCCTTGAGCACTCGATGTCTCCCTTGGGGCGCGCCAGTATCGCGGCCGATTCCGCGTTACCAGCCTTGCCCTGACCGGTCGAGCGGTTTCGCGCCGGCCGGCGCCGGGAACCCCTGAGCCGCCCCGCTGCCGGCCGGCTCGGCAAAATTCTCGCATAAAGAGATGTTCTAACTGAAAATTCGCGCTAAGGTTGTTTCGGGGCATGAAGATGACTTGACTGGAGAGGCCGATGCGCGTGCTCGTTGTGGACGATGACCCGGTTTCCACCTCGCTCCTGGAGGCCGTTCTCGGGCGCGAGGACTGCATCGTGGAGAGCACCGACCTCGGCGCCGAGGCGCTGGAGCTCGCCCGCCACTACGAATTCGACGCGGTGATCCTCGACCTGCAATTGCCCGATATCAGCGGCGGCCAGGTGCTGCGCCGCCTGCGCGCCGCGGGCTCGAGCGTGCCGGTCCTCATCCTCTCGAGCCAGGACGACCGGGCGCAGAAGATCCAGGCGCTGGTCGACGGCGCCGACGACTACCTGACCAAGCCCTTCGACAAGCACGAGCTCCTGGCCCGGCTGCGGGTCGTGGTGCGGCGGGCGAAGGGCCACGCCACGTCGCAGATCACGGTTGGCCGGCTGACCCTGGATCTTGCCGCCCGCACGGTTTCGGTCGACGACGTGCCGCTCAAGGTGACCGCCAAGGAATACGGCATCCTCGAGCTTCTGGCCCTGCGCCGCGGCACGACCCTGAGCAAGGAGACCTTCCTCGATCACCTCTATGGCGGTCGCGACGAGCCCGAGCAGAAGATCATCGACGTCTTCATCTGCAAGCTCAGGAAAAAGATCGCTGCGGTCGCGGGCGATGCCCGCGGCATCGAGACCGTCTGGGGGCAGGGCTACGTGCTGCGCGAGCCGGGCTCGGGCATGCCGGGCCTCGCCGAGGAGGCGCCCGCCTTCTTCGGCCCCGAGCTCACCGCCGAGACCCTGCATGCGCTGCGCACGGCAGAGCTGGAGGAGCTGCTGCTGCAGCTCCTGCCGCAAACGCTCGATCGGCCGATGGCCGATCACCGCCTGGCGCGCGCCTGAGCGTTGGCCCACCAGAAAAGGCTGGGCCACCAGAAAAGAAGGCACCGGTTGCCCGGTGCCTTCGGAACCTGCTTACCTCGGCGCGGCGGTCAGGCCGGCTTCAGGTTTTCGGCCGACTTCTTGCCGCGCCGCGGATCGAGTTGCTCCTCATAGGAGACCCGCTGGCCTTCGTTCAGGCTGCTCATCCCGGCCCGCTCGACGGCCGAAATGTGAACGAAGACGTCCG
>JAUIID010000255.1 GCA_030431615.1 Alphaproteobacteria bacterium | reverse complement strand
GGTTACCGGCGACCTGACCATCAGGGAGACGACGGTGCCGGTCGTGCTCGACGTCACCCTCAACTATCTTGGCGATCATCAGCTCGGTGAATTCGTGCCCGACTACGCGGACACGGAGGTGGCCGGTTTCTCTGCGCGCGGCACGGTCCTGCGCTCCGCCTTCGGTATGGACATGCTGGTGCCGATGATCAGCGACGAGGTCGAGCTGGTGATCGAGGCGGAGCTCCTGCGGCCGAAGCCGCTCGTCGACTGAACGACACTCCAGCGGACGGGGACCGACCATGCGCCTGACCAACTCGCCGGATGGCTACGGCCTCGTCCACTGGGCCCTGCACTGGGGCATGGCGGTACTGATCTTCTGGCTCTTCTGGCTCGGCCTTACCATGGTCGAGCTGCCGCTCAGCCCGCAGATGTTCGAGGCCTATGCGCTGCACAAGTCGCTCGGGCTCACCGTGCTGGTGCTGGTCCTGGCCCGGCTCGCCTGGCGCCGGCTGAACGGCGTGCCGGCGCTGCCGGAGGGCATGGGCCGGCTCGAGAGCGTGGTCGCCACCGCGGTGCATCACGGCATCTACGGGCTCCTGGTGGTGATCCCGCTCAGCGGGTGGCTCTATTCCGGGGCCGCCGCGAGCCCGGCCAACTGGTTCGGCTACTTCACCGTGCCGAACCTGATCGGCGCCAACGAGACCGCGGCCAAGGTGCTGCGGGCGGTGCATGACATCGCCGGCAAGCTCTTGATGCTCTGCCTCGCCCTCCATGTCCTCGGTGCCCTCAAGCACCATTTCATCAGCCGCGACACCGTCCTCAAACGCATGCTGCTGCCACGAAGGAACTGAAGAGATGCGCCTGCCCGTCGCCCTCCTGATCTGCCTGACGGCCCTGCCGGCCGCCGCCCGGGACTGGCGGATGATCGAGGAGGAGAGCAGCCTCGCCTTCACCTTCCGCCAGATGGGCTCGGCCGTGACCGGCAGCTTCGAGGCGTTCACGGCCGACATCAGCTTCGATCCGGCAGCGCTGGATGCGGCCTCGGTCGAGGCGGTGATCGAGATCCCGAGCGTGGACACCGGCAATACCGAGCGGGACGCGGGGATCGAAGGGGCTGACTGGTTCGATTCCGCCACCTACCCGACGGCCCGCTTCGTCAGCACCGGCTTCACCGCCACCGGCGGCGACGGCTACGACGTCGCGGGCGAGCTCACCATCCGGGACGTCACCGAGCCGGTCGTGCTGCCGATGACCATCACCATCGACGGCGACCGTGCCGTGGCCACGGGCACGCTCGAGCTGGACCGGACCACCTTCGGCGTGGGCCAGGGCGACTGGGCGAGTGCGACCGCCGTCGGTCACGAAGTCCTGCTCGAGCTCGAGGTGGTGGCCACCGCCGACTGACCGCCGCACGTAAGCGCCGGCGCCACGAGGAAAGGTGCCGGATCGAGCCCGACTGCCCGGCCGAGCCCGGCACCGCCGGCCGGCGTCAGCCGGACGGCCCGGCTCTCCGGCACGCGCTCGAGCCAGCCGAGCGCAAAGAACTGACGGGTCATCGCCGTGCCCACGGCACCACCGAGGTGGTGCCGCCGCTCGCTCCAGTCGAGGCAGGCCCGGCAGGCCGCCGAACGACCGAGATCGATCCCCAGATCCTGGAGCAGCCGCCGCCCGCTCGGCTGCAGCATGGCCGCCCCGTCGCCGAGCGCGAGATGGCCGGCCGCCACCAGGCCGTCGGCGATGGCCACGCCCAGCCGCCCGGCAAGGTGGTCGTAGCAGGTGCGCGCATGCCTGAGCGCCGCATCGCGCGGCGACTCCGGCCGATGGCGCGGGGCCGTCTGCAGCGCCGCGACCGCCAGCATCGCCTCGAGCAGGCGGGCGACATCCGGCGTCGCCAGCCGGTAGTAGCGATGCCGGCCCTGGCGCAGCACGGTCAGCAGGCCGCAGCCCACCAGCTGCGCCAGGTGGCCGCTCGCGGTCGACGGCCTGACCCCGGCCTGCCAGGCGAGCTCCCCCGCCGGCAGCGCCTCCCCGCCCAGAAGCGCGACCAGCATCCGCGCGCGGCCCGGATCGCCAATGACGGCAGCGATCTCGGCCAGCGATGCCTCGCCCGGTGAGGTGCTCATCGCCCGAGGCTAACCCCGTGGCCGCCCCCTGTCAGCCCGCAACGCTTCGGTATCGGCCGAACCGATGCGGCACGACTTCGCCGCACGGCCGGTCGATGATCCGCAGAACGAGCGGTGCTGTCCGGCACGGCGACATGCAGCGGACGAGGAGACGGCGATGTGGATGCAAGCAGCGGACCGGCCTCTGGGCGCGCGGACGCGGGGCCTCGCCCCGCTGGCGAGGACGCTTCGGGCGTGGCTGGCGAAGGCGCGCGGCCGGCGGGAGCTGGCGGCGCTCGACGACCGCCTGCTGCGCGATATCGGGGTCACCGCCGCCGAGGCCCGGCGCGAGAGCGTGGTTCCGTTCTGGCGCTGAGGCAACTTGCGCGTTTGTGGCAATTCTCACTGCTCCCGGCCGCGCGGCGGCGCAGTAGAGGCGCGTCATTGCCGCTGGGCGCCTGCTGGAGCCGGTGCTCGTCGATGCGGCGTACGGGGATTCGCCATGAAGAGCGTTCAGTTCGTCTCGATCGGTCACCGTCCCGGCAGGGAAGCGGGCAACCGCCCGGCCGGGTTCGCGGAACTTCTGGCCTGGCTCGGCCGAATCATGCTGCGGTCACGCGGCCGGAGCAGCCTCACCGAGCTCGACGATCGCCTGCTGCGCGACATCGGCGTGTCCCGGGCGGAAGCGCGCCGGGAAAGCGACAAGCCCTTCTGGCGGTGATCCGCGGAGGCGCCAGCGCCCAGACCGCCAGCGCCTAGACCGCCAGTGAATGCCGGGCCTGGCCGGGTGCCAGATAGCGGTCGAAGCAGGCGGCGACGAGGCGCAGCAGCGGCCGATAGCGGGCCGGCACCCGGATCAGGTCACCCACGCGGCGGGCGATGCCGAGCTCGACCAGCCGGGCGAAACGCTCCGGCTCCGGCGCCAACACAGCCGCACCATGCGCGTCGGCGATCGCCCTGAGGTCGGCTTGGCCCTCGCACATCAGCCGGTTGATGATCGCCCGGCGATGGCGGTCGTCCGCACCGAGCCTGAGGCCGCGCGCGGTCGGCAGATGGCCCTCGGCGATCGCCGCCCGCCAGGCCTTCAGGTCGACATGGTTCTGCAAATAGCCTTCCCTGAAGCTGCCGATGGCCGAGGCGCCGACGCCGATGAGCGTGGTCGCCCGGTCCGTGGTGTAGCCTTGGAAGTTGCGCTCCAGCCGGCCGGCCTGGTGGGCCTGCGCCATCGGGTCGTCAGGCCTGGCGAAATGGTCGAGGCCGATCGCCACGTAGCCATGCGCCTCGAGCCGCCCGGTGATGGCCGCGAACTGGGCGAGGCGCTGTGCGGCGTCCGGCAGGAGCTCGTCCGGAATCATCGCCTGGTGCTTCTTCAGGGCCGGCAGGTGGGCGTAGCCGAAGACGGCGACCCGGCCGGGCGCCAGTGCTGCCACGCTGTCGACCGTGTCGAGCACGCTCGCGACATCCTGGTGCGGCAGGCCGTAGAGGATGTCGAACGAGACCGCACCGATCCCGGCGCCACGCAGCCGCTCGAGGGCGAGCCCGGTCGTTTCGACGCTCTGGATGCGATTGATGGCGCGCTGCACCGCCGGGTCGAAGGACTGGATGCCGAAGCTCGCACGGTTGATGCCGATCCTGGCAAGGCACTCGGCGAGCTCCTTGGAGACGAAGCGCGGATCGAGCTCGATGGCGCGCTCGGCATCGGCAGTGAAGCCGAAGCGCTCGTCGATCCGCCGCATCAGCATGGCGAGATCGGCGGTACCCAGGCTCGACGGCGTGCCGCCGCCCCAGTGCAGGTGGGCGAGCGGGACGGGCCCTTGCAGGTAGCCGGCAACGAGGTCGAGCTCGCGCGCCAGGGTCTGCGCATAGGCATTGATCCGGCCGGCATGCCGGGTGATGTGGGTGGTGCAGCCGCAATACCAGCAGAGCTGGCGGCAGAACGGCACGTGCAGGTAGAGCGAGGCAGGCTCATCCATGGGCACGCCGGCGAGCCAGTCCGCCGCCCGCCCCGGCCCGATGTCGGTACGGAAATGCGGGGCCGTCGGGTAGCTCGTGTAGCGCGGCACGCGGTCGGCCTCGAAGAGCCGCCCCAGCTGCCCGATGGACAGGTCGGGCGGCCCGTCGGCTGGCCGAACGGACATCAGGGCGGGTGCGGCCATGGACATCCCCCAGCCGGCAAGGCTGGCCGGCGCAACGTTCACTTCAGGGGAGCGAGGCTAGTCGCAGATGAGGCGGCCGGTCTTGATGCAGGTCAAGACCGGCCGGGATGGCGGTCCGGCTAGAGCGGCTTGGGCTCGTTGGCCTTGGTCGCGGCGGGCAGCGCCGGCGGCGTGATCACGCCGTCGCCGGTGGTCGTGGCGGTCGTCGCGGTCGTTGCGGGGACCGGATCGGGCGCCGCCTTCGGCACTTCGGGGACGGGCCTGGCCGCGGGCACGGCGATCGACTGGATCGGTCCGCCCTCGACCGGTGCCGCGGCCGGCACCGGCTCGGCCACGTCGCGCGGCTGCGCCTGCGCCACACCCTTGCCGACCAGCTCGACGATCGACGAGAGCTGGGGGCTGTCGGTCGGTGCCACGAGCGCGAAGATCATCGGCCCGCGGCGCCACTGCAGGGAGAGATGGCCCTCCGGCACGAGGCGGAACACATGGTCGGCGTTGGAGCGGGCGACGCCGGCATAGAGCACCACCCGGCTGCCGACCTCGTCGGCGTAGATCAGGCGGATCGCCGGCGCCCGGTTGGCGTCGAGGGTCTCGCCACGGACCAGATGCAGGCCGATCCCGTCGAGCTCCGGGGCACTGAGCGTGAGGCCCGGCACCTGGCCGGCGAGCCAGGTGATCGAGGCGAGGTCGGTCGGCGTGGCGTCGGCCTGGGTGGCGATGCCGGTCGGCTCGCTCGCCGCCAGCTGCGTCGTCCCGAACGGAAAGTAGATCTCCGGGGCACCCGACGATGCCCGCAGGCCGAGGCTGGCGCCCGTGCCCGCGAGGCGGTCCAGCGTCAGCGCCGTCCCACCGGCGAGCACGGTCAGCGCCACCGCCGCCGCGGCGGCATAGCGGAAAGATGCGATGCGGGTCCGCCGGCCGGCCAGCCGGCGCACGATCTCCGCCTGCAGATCCGCCCGGAAGGTGCGGCTGTCATGCATCGGCAGATGCTGCCCGAGCGCCCGCAGGCGCGCGTTCTGGTGCAGATAGGCCTCGACCCTCGCCACGGTCTCCGGGCGCGAGGAAAGCGCCGTCAGCACCTGCACGCGCTGGTCGTCGTCGAGCGCACCGTCGACGAAGCGGAGCAGGCGGTCATTGTCGAGCGCGTCATCGACGCGCGTCTGGTCTTGCGTCATTTCACCACTCGAAGCTTGCGCGACGTCTCACGGCTGGTCATCGAGCGCAGCACTTCCCGGCCACGCGACAACCGCGACATCACGGTTCCCACAGGTATACCCAAGGCTTCTGCCGCCTCCAGGTAGCTCAGCCCCTCCAGACCAACGAGCAACACCACCTCGCGCTGCTCGTTCGGCAGCTTCGCCAGGGCCACGACGGTGTCCCGCAGCTCGACACGCTGCTGCTGGCTGGGTGGTGTGACGAGTGAAGCCAGGATGTCCTCGGAAAGGAAATCCGTGGCCATGCGCTTCTCGCGCCGCGTCGAATCGACGAAGACATTGTGCAGCGTCGAGAAGAGATAGGGGCGCAGATCGCCGATTGTGTGCCAGCTCTTGGCGCGGGCGAGCACCCGCGTCAGGGTTTCCTGGACGGCATCGTCGGCGTCCGCGGAGTCGCCGAGCAGGAGGAGGGCATAACGGCGCAGCGCCGCCACATGCACCACCAGTTCCTCGGCGATCGCCTGACTCGCCGCCTCCGACCGCATCTTGCCACGCTGCCAGATCATGCGCATTCCAGTTGAAACTCTGTCCCATCCCCATTAGTCCATCTTGCGACGGAAGCGAAGTTAATACCGGAGTGCTGGCTCGAGTCGGAATTTTCTGGCCGCCGGGTAGCACGGCGGAGGAAGAAAATGTCCGTCGGCCGGAGGCCGACGGACCAATCGTGGGCGGTAAAAGCCATTGACCGGGATCGGACCGGCGTGAGGGCCGGCTCGATGTCGGTCAAGACACGTACAATGGACGCCAGTCCGTCAGGATTATTCCAAGAATTCGCCGCCGCGCGACGGAAGTCGTCGGCTCAATCGATGCTTCGCACACGCACATAGCGACCTGGCGCCGGCTCGATCAACTTGAGGTTGCCAGTCGCCGGATCACGCGCGGCCACCGTCCCGCCCCCGTGCCGTTCCAGCCAGCGCCGCCAGGCCGGCCACCAGGACCCCTCGTGGTGCTCGGCGCGCGCCAGCCAGGTGTCGGGGTCGGCGCTCCGGCTGGTGCCCGTCCAGTAGCCGTACTTGGTCGAATCGGCGGGATTGACGATGCCGGCGATGTGACCCGAGCCGCCGAGCACGAAGCGCACCGGCCCGCCGAGCAGGCGGCTGCCCCGGAAGGTCGAGCGCCAGGGGGCGATGTGGTCGTCCCTGGTCGAGACGAAGAAGGCCGGCTGGCGCACCTGGGCGAGATCGATCGGCACGCCGTCGAGGGTGATGCCGCCGGGCCTGGTCAGCAGGTTCTCCTGGTACATGCAGCGCAGGTAGAAGCTGTGCATCATGTACGGCATCGCCGTGCTGTCGGCGTTCCAGT
>JAUIID010000254.1 GCA_030431615.1 Alphaproteobacteria bacterium | reverse complement strand
CACAGCCCCGGTTCATCAGCCGCGTCGCTAGGATGCAGCCGGCCGAGGCGGCAGTGGCGTCACCGCGCGAGTCGATGACGAAGACGGCCCCCTCCGGGCATTCCTCCACGCCCTTGCGCTGGGCATTCTCGCGATCGGCGAAGGACTCGATGACGTCCAGGTCCTCGCGCGCCGGGATGTAGCGCAGCGTGTAGGCGAAGCCGACCATGTTGGCCCCGGGGCGCAGCCGCTGCGGCCCCTGCAAAAAGACGTTGCGAAAGCCGCGCTTGAACATCGCTGTGGTCAGCGTCGCGGTGCTGACGCTCGCCAGCGTTCGTCGGGTTTCGGGCTTGAGCGACGTCATCGCCTGCTCCTCCATGATCGGGGTTTGTGCGCCGGTATGCCGAGCCTATAGCGCCTTGCATAGAGATTTGTCAATATTTGGAAACGAACTTTCAGACGGCGCCCTGCACGTCGTCGCGAATGCAGGCGCTGTACTGGCCCGGGGCGACCTGGCGCAAGGGTGGCTGCGTCTCGCCGCAGGTGGGCAGGGCGAAGCGGCATCGCGTGCGGAACACGCATCCCGACGGCGGGTTGAGCGGGCTCGGGACGTCGCCCTCGAGGACGATGCGGGTCCGGTTGGTCTCCGGGTCGGGCACGGGTGCTGCCGAGAGGAGGGCCATGGTGTAGGGATGGTGCGGCTGGTCGAACAGCACCTCGGAATCCGCGAGCTCGACGATTCGTCCGAGATACATGACGGCAACGCGGTCGGCGACCTGGCGGACGACCGCGAGGTCGTGGGCGATGAAGAGCATGGTCAGGCCGAGCTCTTCCTGCAGGTCGCGCAGCAGATTGATGATCTGCGCCTGGATCGACACGTCGAGTGCGGAGACGGCCTCGTCGGCGACGATGAACTCGGGCTCGACCGCCAGCGCCCGGGCGATGCCGATGCGCTGCCGCTGGCCGCCGGAGAACTCGTGCGGGAACCGGTCGGCATGCCGCGCCTGCAGCCCGACCAGGTCGAGCAGCGCATGCACGCGCTCCCTCCGCGCCGCCCAGTTGCTGCCGAGGTCGTGGATGACCAGCGCCTCCTCGAGCATCTCGCCGACGCGCATGTGCGGGTTGAGGGAAGAGTAGGGGTCCTGGAAGATGATCTGCATGCGCCGGCGAAAGCGGCGGAGCTCCGTCCGGCCGAGCTGCGTGAGCTCGGTGCCGGCGAATCGCATGCTGCCGGCGGAGGGCTCGATCAACCTGAGCAGCAGCCGGCCCAGGGTCGTCTTGCCCGAGCCCGATTCG
This sequence comes from Alphaproteobacteria bacterium, assembly GCA_030431615.1. Taxonomy (GTDB): domain Bacteria; phylum Pseudomonadota; class Alphaproteobacteria; order Geminicoccales; family Geminicoccaceae; genus SLRI01. The sequence continues at coordinate 5,539 of JAUIID010000254.1, read as the reverse complement.
CCGACCAGCGCCAGCACCTCGCCGCGGGCAATGGTGAAGGACACGTCCTCCACCGCCTGGATCTGCCCCACCGTGCGCTGCGGGAACCCCTCGCGAACCGGAAACCACTTGCGCAGGCCCTCGACGGCAAGGAGCGGAGCGGGCTCACGCATCGGTCACGGCCGCAAGCTCGCGCCAGCGCCAGCACCGGACCGCATGGCCGTCGCTCCCTACCTCCAATGGCGGCTGCCCGACGTCGCAGACCCCGGGCTCGGCCATGGCACAGCGCGGCTGGAAGCGGCAGCCCGGCGGCAGATGTGCGAGGTCCGGCACGATGCCCGGAATGGCCGCCATCCGCCGCTGCTGGCTGCGCGGCCGGTCGGTGCGCGGCACGGAGGCGAGGAGGCCTCGGGTGTAGGGGTGGCGCGGGGCCTTCAGCACGGCGACGACACTGCCCTGCTCGACGATCTGGCCGGCATACATCACGGCCACGTCATGGGCGATCTCGGCGACGACGCCGAGGTCATGGGTGATGAACAGCATCGCCATTCCCATCGACGCCTGGAGCTCGCGCAGGAGATCGAGGATCTGCGCCTGGATGGTCACGTCCAGCGCCGTCGTCGGCTCGTCGGCGATGAGCAGGCTCGGCCCGCAGATCAGGGCCATGGCGATCATGACGCGCTGGCGCATGCCGCCCGAGAGCTCGTGCGGAAAGCTGCGCAGGCGCTTGTCCGGCTCGGGGATGCCGACCCGCTCGAGCATGCGCGCAGCCGCCTCGAGCGCCTCGCGGCGGCCGACCGGGCGGTGCATCCGGATCGCCTCGGCGATCTGGTCGCCGACCCGCTGGACCGGGTTGAGCGAGCTCATGGGCTCCTGGAAGATGATGGCGACGTCGTTGCCGCGCAGCCGGCGCAGCGCCTTGCGGTCGAGCGTCAGGAGGTCACGCGCCGGCCCGCCGGCATCGCGCAGGAGGACGCTGCCCGCCAAAACCCTGGCCGAGCCCGGCAGCAGCCGCAGGATGGCGAAGCTCGAGACCGACTTGCCGCAGCCGGACTCGCCGACCAGCGCCAGGGTCCGGCCGGGCTCGATGGCCAGCGACACGCCATCGACGGCCCGCACCACGCCGTCCTCGGTCGCGAACTCGACCACGAGCCCCTGGACCTCGAGCAGCGGGTCCGCGGCCGGTCGCGCGTCCGATCCGGGCAGGGATCGCGCTTCGCTCATGAGTCCCGTCGCAGCCATCGGCGCCTTCCGAAGAGACGATCGCGCCCGGCCGGCAGGCGGCCCCCGGTCATCCGGAGACCGCCACCGGCCCGACGCCCGTCAGGCCGCGATCCCGTCGTCTTCGCGACAGAGCTGGCGCGTGTGGCCGGGCTTCAAATTGTGCCCGCCCAGCAGCTCGTCGCCGGTCCAGCCGATATTGCCGTGGCCCGTCAGCCCGTAGCGGACCGTCGGCTCGTCGCTGAAGCGGCGGAAGCCCGGCACGTTGATCCAGACGCGCAGGAGCAGGCGCTTGACGTCCTCGACGTCCGGCTCGTCCTCGTGCGCCGCCTTGCCGTGCAGCACCGTGTAGTTGCTGGCGAAGTACATGTCGCCGGGCCGGAGCTGCAGGCTGATCGAGTTCTTCCGCGCCGCGGCGTCGAAGAAATCGAACATGGCGGTCTCGTCGTCGGAGAACGGCCGCTCCATCCGCACCGCGGCACCGGTGATCCAGTTGCGGTTGTAGCGGCAGGAGACCTGGCCGTCCGCGTGGCTGAAGATCGGGATCCGCGCCGTCGTCGGCTGCTCCCAGGAAGCCTGCTCGCCGAACCGGTCCCAGGGATAGCCCTCGTAGAGCCGCTCCAGCCACTCGGGATGCTCCTCGACGAACGCATTGTAGACGGCCATCGAGCTGCCCAGCACGCTGGGCGGGGAGGAGAGCGCCTGGCGGACGCAGAGCAGCCCGACTATGTCGGAGAGGTCGACGTGCAGCTTCGATTCCTTCTTGCTGCCATAGGCGCGGGTCAGCGGCTCCTTCTTCTGGCCGCGATCGATGACGTCCGCCACCAGGGCGGCGTGCTTGTCCTGGCTGACGCAGGTGCCGAGCTGCTGTGCGAGGCCCCAGTACATGAGCCGGACGTCGTCGGCCGAATGGTCCTGCACCGGAAACCCGCGGATCACGATGAAGCCGCGGCCGTCGCGGCAGTCCTGGACCATCCGGGTGGCGAGCTGGCGCAGCGCCGGGCCCGTGGGGAAGTCCTGGGCGGTCATCCGCGCGACGTCGAGGCCCTTCTGGCGAACGGCCTTGAGCCCGCGCTCGAGCTCCTCGCGATGCTCGGCGCCGAGCTCGACATCCCACGAGCGATCCCGCTCGAGGTCGGCGGGACCCCAGGCGCTCGCATCGGTCACGGGCTGTCTCAGGATGTCGTTCATTGCACATGCACTCCGCTGGTGCGTTCGTCCTACCGGGGTGCCGCGGCCGGCGGTGGCCCGGCCGCGGCGGTTGCTGCTCGAGGGGCGGCTACTCTTCCAGCCACATCTCCGCGTAGCGCCAGGAACCACTGTACTCGCTGTCCATGCCCTGCAGCTCGACCCGGCGCACCTCGGCGGCCGGCCGCCAGAGGAAGTAGGTCTGGAAGTAGTTGTCGTTGATGTACTGCTGCGCCTGCCCGTAGAGCGCGCGGCGCTTCTCGACGTCGCGCTCGACCCGTGCCTCGTCGATGAGATCGTGCAGCACCGGGCTGTTGATGCCGGAGAAGTCCTGCCGCGCCTCGCGACCCCAATAGGTGCTGAAGCTGATGTCCGGATCGGGCCGCGGCAGGGTGGCGCGCAGGATGCCGAGCTCGTAAGTGCGGCCGAGCACCTTGTCGAGCCAGGCCTGGCGCTCCAAGACCTCGATCCGCAGATCGATGCCGACCTCGCCCAGCATCGACTGCAGGATCTGCGCGATCTGCGTGTCCGGGTCGCGCTGGATCACGCTGAGCGTCAGCGTGCCGCTGTGACCGGAGGCGGCATAGAGCTCCCGCGCCTTGTCCGGATCGTAGCTGTGGCCGACCACGTCCGGGCTGTAGGCCAACGAAGCCGGCGGCTTCAGGCCGGTCAGCACGATGCCCTCGCCGCGCGAGATGGCGCGCTCGAGCGCCTCCCGGTTGATCGCATGGGCGACGGCTGCGCGCAGGTCCATGTTGTCGAAGGGCGGGCGCGTCAGGTTGAAGGCCATGTACTGCGTCGTGCCCTGGGTGGTCGGCATCAGCACGAGCTGCGGATCGCTCTCGACCTGGGAATAGTCCTTGATCTGGATCGAATCGCCGAGATGCAGGCTGCCGCCGCGCAGCTCGACGATCTTGACGGCCGTGTTCGAGATCACGCGGGCGACGACGCCGTCCAGATAGGGCAGCTGGCGCCCCTCGTCGTCCTTGCCCCAGTAGTCCGCGAAGCGTTCCGCCTCGATCTTGTTGCTGGTCCAGGAAGTGATCTTGAACGGCCCCGTGCCGACCGGCTGGCGATGGAAGTCATCGCCCATGGCCTCGATCGCGGTCGGCGAGAGCATCGAGCCCGGCTCGATCGCGAGCACCGACATGAAGGCGGCCGAAGGCTCCTTCATGTTCACCCGAAGCGTGTAGGGGTCGATGACCTCGGCGGACTCGAGATTGCCGACGAACTGCAGGGCCCTGGCACCGACCTCCGGGTCCGACACCCGGTCGAGGTTGAACTTCGCGGCCTCGGCGTCGAAGGGCGTGCCGTCCTGGAAGACGACGTCCTCGCGCAGCTTGAAGGTGATCGACTTGCCGTCCTCGGCGTAGTCCCAGCTCTCGGCCAGCATCGGCTGGAAATCGCCATTGGCGTCCTGATAGATCAGGTTCTCGGCGAAGAGATTGTAGAACCGCCGGTCCGAGCCCGGCGCATTGCCGAAGATGGGATCGAGGCTTGCGGGCTCGAGGTCGACCGCGACCTGCAGCGTGCCGCCGGTCTGGACGTCCGCCGCCCGCAGATCGACGGCCGGAGCCGCCGCCACGATGGCAGCGGACAATGCGGCGCAAAGCCAGTGTCCGAGCTTCATTCTTGGCCTCCCTGGTAAGGCGCGTTTCCATTGGCGCACAACCAGGGGTGTGACCTGGCGTGCCGAATCGGCAGCCTCAACGCTACCGTTGGCCGAAGCGGTTATCACATATCATAAGAGTTGACCAAGACGAAAAAAGACGGCCCTTATCAGCGGCGCGAGGGAGGCGGATGACCAGAATGACGACGGCACGGCGGCCATGAGCGCGGACCCCGAGGGGCGTCCGGGGCGGGCGCGTCTCACGGACATGGTGCGCGAGCATCTGGTGGCGCGCATCATGGGCGGCGAGCTGACGGCGGGCGATGCCCTGCCGTCCGAGGGCGAGCTCGCCCAGGAGCTCAAGGTCAGCAAGACCGTCATCCGTGAAGGCCTGCGCGAGCTCGCCGGGCTCGGGCTCGTGGCGATCCGGCAGGGCAGGGCGACCGAGGTGCGGGCCTTCGACAGCCAGCCTTTCGACCTGCTCCTTGCCGCCGCCGCCCGTTCGCACGAGCTCGGCTTTCGCGACCTGATCGAGTTCCGCCGGGCGATCGAATGCGAGGCCGCAGCTCTGGCGGCCGAGCGCCGCAGCGAAGCGCAGGTCACCCAGCTGGAGGCCCTGCTGGAAGAGCTCGGCCACAACCGGGGCCCGACCTCGCGCGGCACCGAGGTGGACTGGCAGTTCCATGCCCTGATCATCGAGGCGGCCGACAACCAGCTGCTCGTCCGCCTGTTCACGGCGCTGAAGCCGCAGGTGACGCGCATGCAGCAGCTCTTGCGGATCCACCGCCAGCGCAGCGGCCTGAAGCAGGCCTATCTCCGGCACTGCGAGCTGTTCGAGGCGATCCGCGACGGCGACCCCCGCCGTGCCCGGCGCATCATGGAAAAGCACTTCACGGCGCGGGCCACCGACCTCATCGCCGTCGCCGAGCGCCTCGCCGGGCAGGCGCCGGGCGACCAGACCACCAGCGAGACCGGGTAGCAGCGCAATGCCGATCCATCTCTATGTCCTCCGCCGGCTCGTGCACTTGGTGCCCGTCCTCTTCATCACGAGCTTCCTCGTCTTCTCCATCGTGCTCCTGCTCCCCGGCGATCCCACGCTCGCCGTCCTCGGCGACCAGGCGAGCCAGGAGGAGCGCGAGCAGATGCGCGAGCGCATGGGCCTCGACCAGCCGATTCCGCTGCAATACGTCCGCTGGCTCGGCAATGTCGCGAGCGGCGATTTCGGCCGCTCGCTGCGCACCCAGGAGCCCGTCGCCGACATGCTGGCCGCCCGCGTGCCGGTCACGCTGCAGCTCACCATCATGTCCATCATGCTCTCCGTCATCATCGGCGTGCCGGCCGGTGTGGCGGCGGCGCTCAAGCGAAACTCGTGGGTCGATGTCAGTGCCAGCTCGGTCGCCATCGTCGGCGTGGCGCTGCCCTATTTCTGGGCCGGCATCCTGCTGATCATGCTGTTCTCGCTGACCCTGCGCTGGCTGCCGCCCTCGGGCTACGTGCCGATCACCGTCGATCCGCTGCAGAGCCTGAAGCTCATGATCATGC
>JAUIID010000253.1 GCA_030431615.1 Alphaproteobacteria bacterium | reverse complement strand
GTGAAGCTCCGGGAGCTGTGCAAGCGCTACGACCAGGGCCGGCCGCTCGCGGTCGACAATGTCTCGCTGACCATCGAGGACGGCGAGTTCATGGTCCTGCTCGGGCCGTCCGGCTGCGGCAAGTCGACGACGCTGCGGATGGTCGCCGGCCTCGAATCCATCTCCGAGGGCGAGCTTACGATCGACGGCCGGCAGATGAACCGCGTGGCGGCCAAGGACCGGGACATCGCCATGGTGTTCCAGTCCTACGCCCTCTACCCGCACATGACCGTGCGCGCCAACATGGCCTTCGGCCTGCGCCGCCGCGCCGTGCCGAGGGACGAGATCGACCGCCGGGTGACGGCGACCGCGGCGACGCTGGAGCTCACCCCCTATCTCGAGCGCAAGCCGCACGCGCTCTCCGGTGGCCAGCGCCAACGCGTGGCCCTGGGCCGGGCGATCGTCCGCGATCCCAAGGTGTTCCTGCTCGACGAGCCGCTCTCCAACCTCGACGCGGCCCTGCGCGTCTCGACCCGCGGCGAGCTGATCCGCCTGCACCGGCGGCTCGGCACGACCATGATCTACGTCACCCACGATCAGGTCGAGGCGATGACCATGGGCAGCCGCATCTGCATCATGAACCAGGGCCGGGTGGTTCAGGTCGGTGCCCCGCTCGACGTCTACCGCCGCCCGGCAGACACCTTCGTCGCCCGCTTCCTCGGCAGCCCCGGCATGAATCTGATCGCCGATGCGTCGCCGACGCCGGGCGGCATCCGGCTCGGCGAGATCGAGCTGCCGATCCCCGCTGATATACCCGCCGACGGCCGGCACGTCGTGCTCGGCATCCGGCCCGAGGATCTCTACGAGCCTGGCCGCGAGCCGGGCGACACAAGGACCGCCAGGCTGCCGGCCGAGGTGCTGGCGATCGAGCCCCTGGGTGCGGAGACGCTCCTGGTGCTCGCGGTCGCCGGCACCCGAACCGAGGTGATCGCCCGCATCGCCCGCGACGCGGTGGCGAAGGCGGGCGATCGGTTCGACATCCGCCTCGACCTCGACGCCATCCGCCTCTTCGACGTCGAGACCGGCCGCAGCCTGACCGACTGACGAAGCCCCCTCGCCCCAAGGAAGAAAACGTGCCCGAGACCAAGCTCGTCATCCACCGCAACTTCGACCGCCCGTCGCCCGGCCTGCTCGACCGGCTGCGCAACGTTCCGACCGGGCCGGTGGTCGACGCCATGGGCCGCCGGGGTGCCCTCGACCGCGACATCCGCCCGCTCACTGCCGCGAGGCGGATGGTCGGCACGGCGCTGACCGTCTCCACCCCGCCGCGTGACAACCTCGCCCCCTACGCGGCCCTGGCCATCGCCCGGCCCGGCGACGTGCTGGTGGTGGCCTGCGCCGGCGACGACGAGTGCGCCATCCTCGGCGACCTCGCCATCGGCATGGCGCGCAATGCCGGCATTATGGGCGTCGTCACCAACGGCCTGGTGCGCGACCTCGACGGCCTGAACGCCGTCGGCATCCCGGTCTTCGCCCGCGGCCTGACACCCAACTCGCCCTTCAAGAACGGCCCGGGCGAGGTCGGGTGCACGGTCGCCATGGGCCCCGTCGCCATCGCCCCCGGCGACGTGATCGTCGCCGACCAGGACGGCGTCGCGGTGGTGCCGAAGGCGCGGCTCGAGGCCACGATCGAGGCCGTCCAGGCGATCCTCGCCAAGGAGAAGGCGATGGAGGAGGCGATCGCCGCCGGTGCCGCGAAGCCCGCCTGGCTCGACGACCTGCTCGCCGGGCCGGACGTCCGATTTGTCGACTGAGCTTCGCGTCGCGCTGGCCGGCGCCGGCATGGTGAGCCGTCATCACCTCATCGCCTGGTCGAGGCTGGCCGGTGCCGAGGTGATCGCCATCGCCGATCCAGACGCCGAGGCCGCCCGCCGGCGGGCGCAGGAGTTCGGTATCGGCGCCACCTTCGCCGGCGTCGAGGAGATGCTGGAGCGGGTGCAGCCGGACGCCCTCGACGTGGCGGCACCGATGGGCGTGCACGGCGCCATCGTCGCTGCCGCCGCCCGGGCCGGCCTGCCGGTGCTCTGCCAGAAGCCGCTGGCGCCGACCCTGGCCGAGGCGCGGGCGATAGCCGACGCGGCCGAGGGCCGCATCCGACTGGCGGTGCACGAGAACTGGCGCTTTCGCCCGCACTACCGCGCCATCCTGCAGGCGATCGGCGAAGGTGCGATCGGCACGCCTCGCCAGTTCGCGATGCAGAGCCTGAGCGCCGGCATGCTGACCCCGGCGGGCGGCGGCACGCCCCCGGCCCTGGCCCGACAGCCGTTCATGGCAGGTCTCGAGCGGCTGATCGTCTGGGAGATGCTGATCCATCACCTGGACACGCTGGGCTTCCTCTTCGGCCCGCTCGAGATCGAGGCAGCAAGCCTGCAGCGGCTCTCGCCGCATGTGCGTGGCGAGGACACGGCACTCGTCACGCTCCGCGCCGGCAGCGCCCGCGGCACGCTCTTCGCCTCGCAGGCCGTGGCCGGCGCCCCGCCCAGGCGCGGCGACGATCTCCTCGTCATCGGCGACGGCGGCGCCTTGCGTCTCGACGAGGCCGGCATCCGGATCAACGGCGCCGACGGCCGAACGCGGCATCTCGAGATCGATTTCGAGGCCGACTACCAGGCCTCCTACGACGCCGCGATCGCCCAGTTCGCCGCCGCGCTGACGGGCGACGGGCCGTTCGAGACGCCGCCCGAGGCCCATCTCGCCATCCTGGCCGCCGCCGAGGCCATCTATGCGCTCGGCGCCGGCGGCCGACCTTGAACATCCTCGTCCTGCCCGGCGACGGCATCGGCCCCGAGATCACCCGGGCAACCTTGCAGGTGCTCGAGGCCGCCGACCGGCGCTTCGCCCTCGGCTTGCGCTTCGAGACCGCCGATATCGGCTTCGCGGCACTCGAGGCCTCGGGCACCACACTGCCCGACGAGGTGCCGAAACGGGCGCGCGCTGCCGACGGCATTCTGCTCGGGCCGATCGACCATATGGCGTACCCGCCGCGCGACCAGGGTGGCGTCAACGTCTCGGCCGCCTTCCGCACCGGGCTCGACCTCTTCGCCAATATCCGCCCCGCACGGACACGGCCCGGCGTGCCGCATCGCGGCAGCGACATGGACCTCGTCATCGTTCGCGAATGCACCGAGGGCATGTACCCCGACCGCAACATGGCCCGCGGCATCGGCGAGTTCATGCCGGACCCGGACATGGCGCTGTCGGTGCGCAAGATCACCCGCCGGGCCTCGACCCGCATCGCCAGGGTGGCATTCGAGCTCGCCCGCCGCAGGCGGCGCCGGGTCACGACGGTGCACAAGGCCAACAATTTCGTCATGACCGACGGGCTCTTCCTCGAAGCCGTGCGGGCGGTCGCGGGCGACTATCCCGACGTCGAGGCCAGCGAGATCATCGTCGACGCCATGGCCGCCCATCTCGTGCGCGATGCAGGCCGCTTCGACGTGATCTGCACGAGCAACTTCCACGGCGACATCCTCTCCGACCTCGCCTCGGAGCTGGCCGGCGGCCTCGGCCTCGCCGGCGCCATCAACGCCAACGACGAACGCTGCGCGGCGCAGGCACAGCACGGCTCCGCCCCCGACATCGCCGGCCGCGGCATCGCCAATCCCACCTCGCTGATCCTGTCCGCCTCGATGATGCTGGCATTCCTCGGCGAGAAGCGCCGCCTCGCGAGCTACAGCACGGCCGCAAGAGCCGTGGAAACAGCCATCGATCGGACCCTCGCCGAAACCCACGAACGCACGCCCGACCTGGGCGGCAACTCGACCACGGAAACCTTCGCCACCGCGGTGGTCCGGGCATTGGAGAGCACACCGACGTGACGTGCCGATGACCGTCGCGTCCTGAGATCAGATCCCCGACGCGGACCGAAGCCGGGCATCTCGCACGGCGACCAGTCGACCAGTATCCATCCAGCCTCCAATGAAGCAGCGGCTGACGAGCTGGTCACCGAGAAGGTCCGGCTGGAGATGTTGCGCGACGCCCTGCCTGCCCGGCCCGACATCCCTGTCCGCCCCAATCTCGACGAGTTCTATCGACACCGATCCGATTGCCGAAGGGAACGGCGCCAGCAGGTGCCGGAGGGGCAAGCCGATGCAGAACGGCTTCGTCGAAAGCCTGAACGGGCGCTTCCGCGACGGATGCCTCAACGAGCATCTGTTCCGCAACCTGCCGGCGGCCCGCCGGCTGCTCGAAGTCTGGAGAATCGATTACAACGCCTGCCGCCCGCATACGAGCCTCGGCGGCCTCACTCCGAACGAGTTCGCAACCCGGTCCCGGAGGGGCCACATGGAGAACAGAGTCCAGCTAAGAACGGGGGCAAGGTCAATCTGCACATAGGTTGCGGGAGGACGCGTCCATCATGACCTGCCTCCGGGCGGCTGGCCCATGGGACCGGCCGACAAGGCTATTCTCCTGAGTTGAGTGACTGTGAAGGCTAGGTTGTGCCCGACAGCGCGTCGGCACTTAATGGATTGAGTGACCGGTTCAGCGCAATGACCGCATGATGCACATCCGCATAATCGGGTTTGTCCTCAAAAAGCTTGAGATAGTTCGCCCGCCAGGCCGTGTCGCGAACTGTCTCGGCCTTGCCTTTGATGGCAGCCGCAATTCCCTTCAGGGTCATGGCCGCGCCATAGTCGCAGCAATAGGCCGGCGTCGATGGCTGCTGCCGCCACGACTCCGCAAGTGCGCCACCATCGACCGGATCAAAGCCCGCTTCATCGACAAGTTGCATGACGGTCTGCTTGTGTGCGGGGTCATCGCCGGCAATGGGGACCGCCAATCGATCAGGGGAGCCGCGCGGCTTTCCCTTTTCGGACAGCGAGAAAAACATGATGCTGTTGAACGCCTTGAAGATTGGTCGACCGAGTTGCTCTGACACCCAGACGCTTTCCGGCATGCCGGCGTCGATTTCTGCTATGCTGGGATCGCGAACTTCAGGATAGTAGTTCGCTGTGTCTATGATCACCACATCGCTGGAGGCGCGTCCAAACAGGTGCTTGGGCAACCGTGACACAGCGGGAAAGGGCATTGAGAGGAGCACGACTTCAGCGCCTTCAACAGCTGTGAAGACGTCTCCTGGGGTCGCTCCGATCTTGGTGGCCAACGCTCGGACAGCCTCCGGCCCTCGTGAGTTCGCGATCGAGACATCGTGGCCGCTCGCGCTCCATTTGGCAGCGAGAGTGCCCCCAATTTCTCCAACGCCTATGACACCGATCTTCATGTCGAGAAACCTCGCTGGGAAGACATCGCGTGCGCGGTCACGCACGCCGTGGGAGCCTAGGACCGGTTGATGATGTCTAGCCCACTGCCGGTCTCAAGGAAGGATTTGAGGCTGGAAAGAACCGCCGGCCAGCCCTTGCTCACGGCTCTTGCCATACCGCTCCCGGCTTCGAGCTCGTCGTGCGAAACGGTCAGCCTGACCATGTCATTGTAGTCCTCGACGTCGAATGTCACCCGGCTGTAGGCGTCGGGCCGGTCTGACTCGGAGGCATTGGCCCAGGTGATGATGAGGCGGGAGGGCGGGGCGATCTCGACAACCTCGCCGACGAGTTCCACCGTACGCTCGTCATTGTCGCGGACGTGTTGCCACTGGGAACCGACTTGCCAGTCGGACACGTTTTCATGACCCCAGTAACGCCGAGCAAGCTCGGGCCGCGTAATGGCCTCGAATACCTTCTCACGGGTCGAACGGATATAGCTTACATAAACGAAGCTGGTCATGTCCCTGCTCAATTCTTGTCTCCTTCGAGTTCGTTCTTGAGGTCGTGCAGCAGGGCAAGCCGCTGCTGTTCAAATTTGTGGACCCAGCGCACATAGACCTCGTGCAGCGGCACCGGATTGATGAAGTGAAGCTTCTCGCGACCGCGCCTCACGGTGCTGATCAGATTGGCGTCTTCCAGAATGCCGAGGTGCTGCGTAGCCGACTGCCGGGCCATGTCGAGGTTCTCACATAGCTGGCCGAGTGTTTGCCCGTTCCGCTCAACGAGGAGATCGAGCAGCTTTCGTCGTGTGGGATCACCAAGGGCCTTGAATACCCTGTCTGCATCAGTTGGTTCTGTTGCGCTGGTCATGGATGCAATAATGCAGTCATTTGCCTGCATGTCAAGAGCAGGAACATACCTGCATGAATCCGATGTCGAGCAAGGCCGGAAGCGCAAGGAAGCCAGGGCGGGTGTGGGCAAGAACGACCGGTTCCGATCCCAACGCCTAGCCGCGGCACCTGCCGGAGGGCCGCTCAATGTGGAGACTATGAGTAGTGGGCAGTCTTGACAGGATCGATAAGCGGTCCGCGGCAGTGTCTCCCGCCCTGGCGATGCGCGCGAGTCCCAAGCTCGATGTCTTCACCAAAGATCGGTGATGGAGCGGTGACCTCGGACAGGCTAGGGGTCATGCTCGCAGTGGATCCCGATCGCCTGTCGCGGCTACTCTATGCATTCTCCACTATCGGCCTTCTCGACGTGGAGGATGAGCGATTTCGCAATGGGTCCGACGCGTCAACATTCCTCGACGCGTCCAAAACAACCTATCGTGGCGGCGATCATGCGCTGTTGCGCGAACTCTGGATCGACTTCGGCGGAACCCCCGGGACTGTTCTCCTCGGGATACGCGAGCGGTGGCCGAATGTGGCCCACTTTAGCCAGCACCGGCTGCCGGTGTCCGAAAAAGCAAGAAGCCCGCCACATTTGTGTGTGGCGGGCTTTTTGACTGGTTGCGGGGGCAGGATTTGAACCTGCGACCTTCAGGTTATGAGCCTGACGAGCTACCGGGCTGCTCCACCCCGCGTTATTGGTT
>JAUIID010000252.1 GCA_030431615.1 Alphaproteobacteria bacterium | reverse complement strand
CCACACCGAGCCCGCGCCCCAGGCTGGCGACGAAGGCCTGGCGGTTGCCGAGGCGCGCAGATAGCGCCGCATAGCCGCGCTCCGCAAGGGACTGCAGCGCCTCCTCGAAGCTCCGCCCGCGCGGCGGCACGCGGTTCAGCACGAGCGCGTGGTGCCGGCCCTCGCTCATGGCGATGTCCAGCGTGCCCTTGCTCGCCCAGATGTCGAGCGGGCTCGGCTGGCAGGGCACGAGCACGAGGTCGGCCGCCTTGATCGCCCCCTTGGCGTCGCTCTCGGCATGCGGCGGGCTGTCGACCACGATCCGCTCAACCTCGCGCTTGAGCCGGTCGAGCTTGACCCCGAGCCGCCAGCCGCCGACCATCGAGAAGCGCAGCTCGGCGGCGTCCCTGGCCTCGTGCTCCCGAAGGCGCACCCAGGCGGTCAGGCTCCCCTGCGGGTCGATATCGACCACGGCGACGCTCCTGCCCGCCTGGCGCATCGCTGTGGCGAGCTGGATCGCCAGCGTCGTCTTGCCGGCGCCGCCCTTCTGCTGGGCGATGGTGACGATGGCAGCCTGCATGGGCGTTGCTCCTTCCGGCTCGACTCAGAGCCTCAATAACCGCGGCTGCGGTCGACCACGGCGAGCAGCGGCTCGCCCCGCCGCAGCCGCTGGAGATTCTCGACGACGGTCGCCGCGGCGGTCGCCGGCTGCGCGTAGGACGCCACATGCGGAGTCAGCCGCACGCCCGGATGCCGCCAGAGCGGGTCGTCGGCCGGCAGCGGCTCCTCGGGCGTGACGTCGATCGCCGCCCCGCGCAGCTGCCCGGTGTCCAGCGCTGCCATCAAGTCGGCCGGCACGAGCTGCCTGCCCCGGCCGACATGCACCAGCACCGCCCCTTTCGGCAGGTCGGCGAAGAGCGTGGCACCGAGCAATCCCTCGGTCTCGGCGGTGAGTGGCAGGAGGCAGACCAGCATCTCGGATCGGGCGAGGAACGGGGCGAGCCCGGCACTGCCGGCGAAGGTCTCGACCCCGTCGATGGTCCGGGGCGACCGGCTCCAGCCGACGACATTGAAGCCATGCCCGGCAAGCAGCCGGGCCGTGGCCCCGCCGAGCTCGCCAAGGCCCATCACGCCCACGGTGCGCGACGACGCCGCCAGCGGCAGCCGCAACCGCCAGCGTGCTGCCTGCTGCTGCGCCGCATAGAGGTCGAGGTCGCGGTGATAAAAGAGAACCTGGGCCAGGACGAACTCGGCCATCGTCCGGGTGAGCGACGGGTCCACGAGGCGGCAGAGCGGCACGTCCGGCAGGTCCGCCTGGCGCAGCATGGCATCGACCCCGGCACCGAGCGAGAAGATCGCGCGCAACCTCGGCAGGGAGGCCAGCAGGCCCGGCGGCGGCAGCCAGACCAGCGCCGCCTCGATCTCGTCGCGATCGCCCGTCTCCGGCCAGATGCGCAGGTCCAGCCCCGGCAGTTCCGCCCTGAGGGCCGCCCCCCAAGCTTCCGGGTCGTCATCCTGGCTGTAGAAAAGCAGCGCCACCGTTTCACCCTCTGAGCGACAGTCGTCCGTTGGGTACCTAGTGCAGCCTCGACCGCCTCTTGACAAGTCGGGTACCATGTCCGCCACTGTTCTGCCGAAAATGCTTCTCCTACAGGCGAGTGCGTGGACCAGTGCAACGGTTTGTGGCATTCGCCGTGGTCAGAAGAGGCTCGAGGAGGAATCGGATGTCCGGCCGCCGCCACTACCGCCTGTCCCTGCCGGCGTTTGTCGCCGGTAACGTTCCTGCCGGTGTCACCCTGGCCGGCCTCGCCTTGGCCGGAATTGTGCTCACCGGGCCGGCCGGCGCTGCCAGCCTGCAGGTCACCGATCAGCTGCAGCGCGCGGTCTTCAGCGCCGCCGACCTCAACGGCGACGGCGCCATCGACGAGGCGGAGCTCGCCGCGGATGCGGTGGCCGCGTTCGTCGCCCTGAACGCCACGGGCGACAACGGGCGGACCATCGACGAGCTGGTCGGGGTCACGCCCGAGCAGTTCGCCACCATCGACGCCAATGCCGATGGCCGCATCGAGCTCGAGGAGCTGCGTCTCTCGAAGCTCGCCGCGTTCAACGCTGCCGACCGGAACCAGGATGGTGCTCTCACCATCGACGAGCTCCTCGCCGAGCCTATCGGAGCCGAATGATGACAACCAAGATCCGCGCCGCCGGGCCGCTCGCCGCCAGCCTTGCCGTCGCCCTCCTGGCCGCCTGCACCAGCACGGCCGACCAACCCTACTACCTGCCCATGAACATCGAGCCGGGCGCCGGCCCGGAGGCCTCGGCCGGCAACGAGGCCGTGATCCTCAACAGCTCCGTGCTCGTCGGCAACCTGCTGGTTGGCGGCATCGCGGCCGAACGGCTCACCCGTGAGGGCGATATCGAGCCTGCCGCCGGGCCGGTCGTGATCACCGACGACACGTCCCTCGACCGCGACGCCCGCCGCCAGCTGGCGTTCGACCGGCTGGTCGAGGAACGCCGCACCCAGCTCGCTGACGACCGCGACCAGCAGCTCTATTTCGAGAGCTGGATGAGCACCCGGGTCGAGATGCCGGCCATGAGCCGCGAGGATGTGCGCCGGGCACAGGAGCTGCTGGCCCAGCAGGGCTATGACCCCGGGCCCATCGACGGCTTCTACGGGCCGCGCACGAAGGCCGCGGTCGAGCAGTTCGAGCAGGCACGCGGCCTGCCCGTCACCGGCGCGGTGAGCACCGGGCTGCTCGATCGCCTGCGCCTCGAGGCCTGAGCGGCAGCATATCCGTCGGAGCCCTGCCCCTGTCGCTACGGGGCCGGCCGCCTATATCAACTGGAGCCGCGCGGGCGGCATTCATCCGGGAGAGGCTTCATGTCGATGCACAGGAACGGTCTCGTTGCGGCAATCCTGGCCGTGCTCCTCGCCGGTTGCCAGGAAGGCCCTCCCCCGCCCGAATCGGCGGCTTCCGCTGCACCCGAGCAAAGCGTCGAAAGCCGCGTCGAGACGGCGCTCCGCGGCAACGGCCTCACCGTCGAGGAGACGGCCAACGGGTTGCGCGCCACCTCGATCTCGGACCGCTTCGCCCGCTGCGACGCGGTCGAGGTGGGTGGCGGCGACAGCAGCAGTGCCCGGCAGTTCACCCCGCCGGAATCGGTCAGCGCCACGGCCGACATCACCTTCACGCCCAGCGGCAGCGGCACGGAAGCGACCTGGCAGACCAGCTACAGCGGCAACTATCTCAATCGCGAGAACAACGAGCCGTTCGAGCGGGCCTGCGAAGGCACGGGCGCTTTGGAGGAGCTCATCCAGAAGGCCGTGGACGGGTGAGCCCGCAGCGCAGCTTCCTGAGCCATTGAGTCGGGCCGATAAAGCGCCATGCACGTCCTCGCCATTTCTCCTGCTCGCCGGATGCCGAGAGCCCGGCTGACGGGCAGTCTCGTCCTCGCCGGCCTGCTTGCCGGCTGCCAGGCGGGCCCGCCGCCGCCACTCACGGCCTCGTCCACGGCATCGGTCGACACCGTCAGCGGCAAGGTGATGGCGGCCCTGGAGCGCGAGGGCTTCGACGTGCAGGAGACGGCCGACGGGCTCCGCGCGACCTCGGATGCAGAGCGTTTCACCAAGTGCGTTCCGGTCTTGGTCGGCGGCTCCAGCGGCAGCGAGAGCAGCCGCAAGATGGTCAGGGTGGACGAGCGCAGCGCCACCGCGATCGTGCATTTCACGGGAAGCGACGGCGGCACCCGCGTCGACTGGGACACCAGCTACAGCGGCCGCTACTACAACATCATCCGCAACGACCACTTCACCAGAGACTGCGAACCCACCGGCGCGCTAGAGGCATTGCTCGTGACGGCAGTGTCGGGTTGACCCGGAGCGGCGCGCCGAGTGTCGGTCGACAGCCGCGTGCCGCGGCCCTATCTCCCTTGGTCATCCTGACTGCCCGGAGCAATTGATGACCATTTGGCGACATGGTTTTGTCCCTCGCCCGCTGTTGCCCATGCTGGCTCTCGGCCTGCTGCTGGCAGCCTGCGCGCCGACACCGCGCCCCAGCCCACCGCCGCCCGCGGGCGTGGAATCGAGCCTGTCGCCCGAGGCGGCGACAGAGGCGCTGATCGCGGCGCTCGGCCAGAACGGTCTGAGCATCGATCGGGCACCGGGCGGGCTCACGGCCACCGGCACCAATGCACGCTTCACGCTTTGCGACACCATCTGGGTGCAGGAACGGAGCAGCAGCAGCAGCTCGCCGCGCGGCAGCTTCGCCTCGCCCGACAGCACCCGGATCACGGCCAATATCCGCATCAACCCGGGGCCGCTCGGCAGCGCCGTCACCTGGCGCACCTTGGCCTCCGGCAACTATCTCAACCGCTTCGACAATCTCCGCTTCGACGCGCGCTGCGCCACGAGCGGCGAGCTCGAGCAGCTGATCGAGGACGCGGTGCGCGGCTGAGACCGGCCGGCGCCGGGCCACCCGGCGGCGGCGCGCGCGACCATATCGAACCGAATGGCCACCAAGGCCCAAGCCTGGGAGAGAGGATAGCGTGACCTTCAAGACCCTCGATGCCCTGGACGCCAGGGACAAGCGCGTGCTCGTGCGCGTCGACTTCAACGTGCCGATGCAGGATGGCGAGGTGACCGATGCGACGCGCATCGAGCGCGCCGCGCGCACGCTGACCGAGCTTGCGGACAAGGGTGCCCGCGTGGTGGCCCTGTCCCATTTCGGCCGGCCGAAGGGCCGCAACGAGCCGTCGATGTCCCTGGAACCGGTCGCCGACGCCCTCGCCAGCGTGCTCGGCCGCGAGGTGGCGTTCGCCACCGACTGCATCGGCGACCCGGCGGCGCGCGTCGTCGACGGGCTCCAGCCGGGTGGCATCGCCCTCCTCGAGAACCTCCGCTTCCACAGTGGCGAGGAGAAGAACGACCCGGCCTTCGCCGCGGCCCTGGCGCAGCTCGGCGACGCCTATGTCAACGATGCGTTCTCCTGCTCGCACCGCGCCCATGCGAGCGTCACCGGGTTGCCGGAGCAGCTGCCGAGCTTCGCGGGCCGGCTGATGCAGGCCGAGCTCGAGGCGCTCTCCACGGCCCTCGGCGGCGGCGAACGGCCGGCGGCGGCACTGATCGGCGGGGCGAAGATCTCGTCCAAGCTCATGGTCCTGGGCGAGCTGCTCGGCAAGGTCGACCTCCTGATCATCGGCGGCGCCATGGCCAATACCTTCCTCGCGGCCAGGGGTGTGAACATCGGCAAGTCGCTGAGCGAGCCCGATCTCCTCGACGACGCGCGCCAGATCATGGCGAAGGCCGAGGCCGCCGGTGTGACGATCGTGCTGCCGATCGATGGCGTCGTCGCCCAGACCTTCGAGCCCGACGCAGACTGCCGCACCGTGCCGATTGCCGACGTCGGCGAAGCCGACATGATCCTCGATATTGGCCCGGGCTCGGTCACCGACATCAAGGACCGGCTCGCCGCCGTGAAGGTGCTGCTCTGGAACGGGCCGATGGGCGCCTTCGAGGTTCCGCCCTTCGACGCCGGCACGACCGAGGTGGCGAAGGCCGCCGCCGTGCTGACCCAGGCGGGCAAGCTCAAGACCGTCGCCGGCGGCGGCGACACCGTGGCCGCCCTCGCCCATGCCGGCGTGCTCGAGCGCTTCACCTACGTCTCCACCGCCGGCGGCGCCTTCCTCGAATGGCTCGAGGGCAAGACCCTGCCGGGCGTGGCCGCACTCGAATCCGGCTGAGACCATGGCCGTGGGGTCGCCGGCCCCGCCGCTCGCCGTGCTCGTCCACGACCGCCGCGAGGCCACGGCCGCGATCGAGCAGGCCAGGGAGCACGGCGAGGCGATCGAGCTGTGCATCCCCGCCGGCCTCGCCGGCCCGGCTTTCGTCAAGGCGCTGGAGGAGGTCCTGCAGTTCAGGCTGACCGTGCTCTGTGACGACGAGCCGGGCCTAGTCATGGCGGGCCTTCGCGCCGGCCTGCGGCGGCTCGTCTTCAGCGGCCCGGAAACCACCCGCCAGAGGCTCGCGGGCATGGCGGCCGAACGCGGCGCGGAGGTGCTGGCCTCGCCGCCCGGCCCGCTCGTCGTTCCGGGCCGCGCCGGCTCTTGGATGACCCCGGCCCATTGTGTAAGTTCCGCGCCGACCGATCCCCCGCTGGCCAAAGGGACTGACCCATGAGCGACCGCGTGAAGACCATCCTCTCCTGGTACGAAGGCGAGAACCCGGGCGTGAAGGGCAACCTCTATCGCCTCCTGATGCAGGGCCGCCTCGCCGGCACCGGCAAGCTCGTCATCCTGCCGGTCGACCAGGGCTACGAGCATGGCCCCGCCCGCAGCTTCGCGAAGAACCCGGCAGCCTATGATCCCCACTACCTCTACCAGCTCGCCATCGATGCCGGCCTCTCCGGCTATGCCGCACCGCTCGGGCCGCTCGAACAGGGAGCCGACACCTTCGCCGGCCAGGTCCCGACCATCCTCAAGCTGAACAGCGCCAACAGCCTGCATGCCGGCGTCGGCGACCAGGCCATCCACGGCTCGGTCAAGGATGCGCTGCGCCTCGGCTGCGTCGGCGTCGGCTTCACCATCTACCCGGGCTCGGATGCCAATTACGGCATGATGGAGGAGTTCCGCGAGCTCTCCGCCGAGGCCAAGGCGAATGGCCTCGTCTCGGTGCTCTGGGCCTATCCGCGTGGCGGCAACGTCACCAAGGAGGGCGAGACGGCGCTCGATATCGTGGCATATGCCGCCCACATGGCGGCCCTGCTCGGCGCCACCATCATCAAGGTCAAGCCGCCCAAGGCAGGCGTCGACCTGAAGGCTGCCCAGAGCTCGTACGAGAACGTGCCGATGGACACCATGAAGGATCGAATC
>JAUIID010000251.1 GCA_030431615.1 Alphaproteobacteria bacterium | reverse complement strand
TCGCCCGGGTCATCGGCCTCTTCTCCGGCCGCGGCTACAATATTGAAAGCCTGACGGTAGCCGAGATCGACGCCGACAAGTCGCAGTCGCGCATCAACATCGTGACCACCGGCACGCCCTTCGTCATCGAGCAGATCAAGAACCTCCTGGCCAAGCTCGTGCCGGTCCACTCGGTGCTCGACCTCACCGTGGAAGGCCCGCACATCGAGCGCGAGCTGGCCCTGGTCAAGGTGGTCGGCGGCCGCGAGAACCTCGTCCAGGCGCTCCGCATCGCCGACTTCATGCACGCCCGGCTCGTCGACAGCACGCCCGAAAGCTTCGTCTTCGAGGTCACCGGCACGTCCGGTGAGGTCGACGCGTTCATCCACCTCGTCGAGCCGATCGAGGTGAGCCGCGCCGGCGTGGTCGCCATCGGCCGCGGCGATTCCATCCTGCGCCCGCGCGAGCGCTGAGCCGACCGAACTCCAAAACCGAACCGATACGCACGAACGAAGGGGGACCCCGATGCGCGTCTACTATGACACCGACGCCGATCTCAATCTGGTCAAGTCGAAGAAGGTGGCTGTCGTTGGCTACGGCAGCCAGGGCTTCGGCCATGCCAACAACATGAAGGACAGCGGCGTCGCCGACGTCGTCGTCGCCCTCAAGGAAGGCAGTGCCAGCCGGGCCAAGGCCGAGCGCGCCGGCTTCAAGTGCATGACCGCCAGCGAAGCCGCCAAGTGGGCCGACATCGTCATGGTCCTCGTCCCCGACGAGCTCCAGGCCGACCTCTACCGGAACGAGCTGAAGGACAACATGAAGGAGGGCGCCGCCCTCATGTTCGCCCACGGCTTCAACATCCACTTCAACCTGATCGAGCCGCGCCCCGACCTCGACGTGCTGATGATCGCCCCCAAGGGCCCCGGCCACCTGGTCCGCGCCGAGTACACCAAGGGTGCGGGCGTGCCCTGCCTCCTCGCCATCCACCAGGACGCCACCGGCGGCGCCCACGATGTCGGTCTCTCCTACGGTGCCGCCATCGGCGGCGGCCGTGCCGGCATCATCGAGACGAGCTTCAAGGAGGAGGTCGAGACCGACCTCTTCGGTGAGCAGGTCGTCCTCTGCGGCGGCCTCTGCGCCCTCATCCAGGCCGGCTTCGAGACCCTGACCGAGGCCGGCTACGCCCCCGAGATGGCCTATTTCGAGACCGTCCACGAGGTGAAGCTGATCGTCGACCTCATCTACGAGGGCGGCCTCGCCAACATGCGCTACTCCATCTCCAACACCGCCGAGTACGGCGACTACAAGACCGGCCCGCGCATCGTCACCGAAGAGACCAAGGCCGAGATGAAGCGCATCCTCGCCGACATCCAGGAAGGCCGCTTCGCCCGCGACTGGGTGCTGGAGAACAAAGCCGACCAGGCCCACTTCAAGGCCACCCGCCGCCGCCACGCCGAGCACCCCGTCGAGGAAATCGGCGCCAAGCTCCGCGCCATGATGCCCTGGATCGGCGCCAACAAGCTGGTCGCAGGCACGAAGGACTGAACTGCAGAATAGGGAAGACCAGGGGAGGATGATCCTCCCCTGGGACCCCACCGGTAGTTTGGCTGGGCGTCATCCTGACAATCGACTTGTCTCATGACGCTTGCCGTCATATGCTTGTCGTATGATCAAGAGCGTCAAGGGTTCGGCCACCCGCCGCTTCATCGAGAAAGGACGGTCGAAATTCTCGGGTCTGGACGAGGCTCAGGCTCGTCAACGCCTGATGGAGCTCAATGCCGCAACCACCCTCGACGACCTCGGCCGCCTCAATTCCGTGGGCCTCCACAAGCTGAAAGGCAACCTTCGAGCCTACTGGTCCATCGACGTCAACGGTCCCTGGCGCATCCTCTTCAGCTTCGAGAACGGCAATGCCTACGAAGTGCACATCCATGACCCCCACTGACGATGACGCCGCCGTATTCGCCTACCCGGACGGCATCCCGCTCTTGCCCGTCCACCCCGGCCAAACCATCGCAGCGGAGCTTCGGTCGCGCGGCATCACCCCCCACCGCGCTGCCCTCCTGATGCGTATCCCGCCGAACCGCCTGAGCCAGATCCTCGCCGGCAAGCGCGGCATCACCGCCGACACCGCCCTCCGCCTCGCCCGTCTCCTCGGCCCCACCGCCCAGTTCTGGATGGCGCTCCAGGCCCAGCACGATCTCGCTACCACCGAGCAGGAACGTGGCCAGACGATCCTCGCCGAGGTGCCGGTGCTGGAGACAGTCTGAGCGCCCGGCGTGTCCCGTGGCACGCTCCGTGCTGGCACCGTTGCCGGTTTGTCGGCATCACATTCGTCAGCAACGTACCGGATTGATTGCATCATCGTCGCTTGACGCCCAAATTGCCGTCATCTGACGCTGCGGGCCCAAACCGATGCAGAACCTCAAATCCTACACAACACCGCACAACATGCCGTCGGGCGAGTCCGGGCGGCTGGCATCGCTCCTGACCCTCGACGAGGGGGCCGGCGTGGACGAGGTGGCGTTGGCACGGGAGGTAGGCGAGGGCTTGCCGACGCGGGCTGCCATGGCGCTGATCGACGTGCTCGGCCGCACGCGCGTGGTTGGTCCGATCATTCCGGAAGCCACCTTGCGGCGACACGTGAAGAGCCGCACGAAGCTGCCACGCGAGCACAGCGAGCGGCTCTACGCGATCAGCCGGGTAGTCGATGCCGCGGCCCGGGCGTGGCATGGCGACCACGCCGCCACGCTTGCCTTTCTCGACCGGCCGCACCCGCTCCTTGCCGGCCAGAGCCCCATCGACATGGCGTGCTCCAGCACGGCGGGTGCTGACGCGGTCCTGGCCCTGATCCGTCGCGCCGAGGCCGGCATCGCCCTTTGACGACGCATCGCCGGCTCAGAGATTGCCTCACCGCTTGGCGTATCGGCGACCCCATGGGTGACTATCCGGTCTATAGCGGCGAGGGGGCGAAGCGTGTCCAGGGTCGCTGGCACGAGGCCGGTGATGCCGTGATCTACGCCGCCGAGCACTATTCCACCGCCATGCTGGAAAAGCTCGTCCATTGGAACGGCAGCCTCCCGCCAAACCAGCACTTCATCGAGATCGGGATCCCCGCCGGCACCAGCTATGAGGTGCTGAACCCCGATCGCCTGCCGGGCTGGCACGCACCGGGCGGCGAGGTGGCACGGCGCTTCGGCCACGCCTGGCTCGCCGAACGCCGCACGGCCATCCTCCTCGTCCCGTCGGTGGTGGCCCGCATGGAGCGCAACATCCTCATCAATCCCGATCACCCAGACGCCCGGGCCATCACCCCCGGCCTCGAGACACCGATCTGGTGGGACGATCGCCTCTTCGCCTGACGTACACGTCTGCGTCACCGCTCGAACACGCTGTTGCGAACCGGAAACCTCCCATCGAAGATCATCGGGACACCGTTGCCCGTAGCCGGATCGAAGGCGTGGATGTGCAGATGCGGCTCGGTCGTGTTGCCCGAGTTGCCGACCCGGCCGAGCGCATCGCCGATGGCCACCGTGTCCCCGGGCTCGACGGCGACGCTGCCTCGCATGAAATGCGCGAGCTCGACCCTGATCTCGCCACAGGCGAGCACCACGTGGTTGCCTGCGGCGTTCTCCGGGTCCCGCTCCGGCGGGACGAGATCGGGAAGGTCGCCCCGCGCGGCGGCCACCTCGCCGGCGCAGGGGCTGACCACGGTGGCACCGAAGATCGCGTAGTCTTCCATCCTGGCCGGCAGGATCCCTTTCGCCCGCCAGCCCCCGCGATCGAGTGCCGTGAGGTCCACGGCGAAGCGTTGCTCAGGGTGGCCCACATGGTGATTGAGCAGCGTCACGCCGCCGGCCTGCGCTGCCATGAACCGGCCGCCCTCGAGGGGGAAGGCCAGGGGACGTGTCGCGGGCGGCTGCAACATCCCGTAGAGCACGTGGAGCAGGGCTGCCGTGAGCAGCACGAGGGTCAGGATCGTCGTTCGCTGCCCGCGCCATGCCCCGGCGGCAGGTCGCCAGGGCAGCCCGAGGTGAGCCCTCCCCGACCAGAGCAGTGACGCCGTGAAGAGGCCGAGGAGCCCGAGACGCGTGTAGTAGCCGGCGATGTCCCAGCGCCCGACGAGGAAGACGAGTGCTGTGAGCACCGAGGCGTCTCCGGCGACGAGCAGCCAAATTGCCTTCGAGCCCGCGTCGAGCCGAAGGAGGCGAATGCAGCAGGAGAGCGGCACGAGGATCGAAACGGCCAGGAAGACCGTGATGGCGAGGCTCAAGGTGATTTCATCTTCAGGCTTCCGCCCGCTCCGCCTCCACGTCCTCGGCCTCGCTGCCCCGGGCAGCCAGGAACTTGCCGACGGGGACGAGCTCGGGGATGTGCTCGCAGAAGGCGCGGATGGTGACGAGCAGCGGCACGGCGAGCAGCATGCCCATGGCCGACCAGAGCCAGGCCCAGAAGGTGATCGAGAGGAAGATCACGACCGTGTTCATCTCGAGCCGGCGGCCGACGAAATAGGGCGTGACGAACTGGCCCTCGATGGTCGTGAGGACAAGATAGGCAAGGCCGGGCAGCATGGCGGTGCCGGGCTCGTTGAAGGCGAGGAGGCCGGCCACGAGGGCGATGGCGATGCCGGCGAGAGCCCCGATATAGGGCACGAAGTTGAAGGCGAAGGCGATGACCCCGAAGAGCAGCGGGTTCGGCATGCCGAGCAGGGCCATGGCCGTGCCGACGGCAACACCCAGCCCCGCGTTGATCGCCGTGATGGTGAAGAGATAGCGCGAGAGCTTGCGCTCGATATCGTGGGCGATCCGCATCGCCTGGCGCTTGTCGCTGAAGGTCGGCAGGACGTGGACGATCTTCTCGTAGAACATGTCGCCCGACGCCAGGAGGAAGAGCAGCAGCACCAGCGTGAAGACAGTCTGCGCCAGATAGGCCGGCGCCACCCAGGCCATGCTGGTGAACATGCCCGGCTCCTTGACCACCACCTCCTGCACCGCCGGGTCGGTGGCGCCGGTGGTGACCTTCTCCACGGTCTCGCTGGCCTCGATCACCGCCTGCGCCCCACCGAAGAGGCTGCGGGTCTTCCACTCGAGCTCGCGCACGATCTCCGGCGCATCCGCGATCCAGCCCTGCACCGGCGCGGCGAGCAGCATCACTCCGGAAGCGAGCACGGCAACGAGCGAGCCCACGATCACCACGGCGGACACTTCAGCGGGGATGCGCCGCCGCTCGAGGAAGCGCCTGACCGGGCTGAAGACCAGCGCCAGCAGGAAGGCGAGCGCCACCGGCATCAGGAAATCGCGGGCATAGGCAATGCCGGCGGTCAGCAGCAGCAGGAAGATGCCAATCACCGCCCAGCGCGGCACCGACTGGTTCGACAGCCGGACGAGCGGCCGTTCCCCGCCGCTCTCCCCCGCCAGCGCGGGCGCATCAGGGTCGGTCACGGTGCCTCCTTTTCGGTATGGCCGCTCAACCGCCGAAGAGACCGTGCGGTTCCGGCGACCGACTCGGGCGATCGATCGACCATACCGCCATTACCCCCAAATGCCGCACCGCTCGAAACCGCGGACGATGGGTGTCGGGTGCCTGCGCTGCGCCGCGACTTGCCCGGATCCGGTCCTTGCCACAATAAGGGGCGATCAAGGGAGGATAGCATGACCACCACGACCCGTCGCACGGCACTCGCCCTCGCCACGCTCGCCATGGCCGGCCTCGCCGGCAGCCCGATGCCCGCTGCCGCCGCCGATTCGGTGCGGGTCGGCCTGCTCTCGCTCACGTCCCACGCACCGAGTATCATCGCCGCCGGCAAGGGCTATTTCGCGGACGAGGACCTCGACGTCAGCTTCGTCTCCTTCCAGGCGGCCCAGCCCATGGCCGTGGCGATCGCCTCGGGCGATGTCGATTTCGGCATCACCGCTATCTCCGGCAGCCTGATCAGCCTCGCCGAGCGGGGCGTCATCAAGGTGATCGGCGGTGCCCTGCAGGAGACCGAGGGCGTCACCGGGCAGAAGATCCTGGCCAGCAAGGCTGCCCACGACGCCGGCCTCGCCACCCCCGCCGACCTCGAGGGCAAGCGCTTCGGCATCACCACGGCCGGCTCCTCCTTCCACTACATGGCCCACAAGATCGCCGACGGCGCCGGCATTCCCAGGGATTCCATCGAGCTCGTGCCGCTGAACGCCGTGCCGACCGTGATCGCGTCTTTGAAGAGCGGCCAGGTCGACGCCTGGAGCATCGTTCCCAATATCGCCGGCGGCCTCGTCAAGGGCGGCGAGGTGGTCGAGATCGGCAGCGTCGCGGACTATATCGACGACTATCAGGTGACCGTGATCTTCACCTCGACAGCCATCGTCAACGACCGCCCGGAGCTGGTCCAGCGCTTCCTCGCGGGCTTCGCCAGGGGTGTCAACGACTACAATGCGGCGCTCGTCGACAAGACGATGGGCGAGGAGGAGACCGCCGCCATCGTCGCCATGATCCACGAATACGTCTACACCGACCGCCCGCTCGAGGCCGCCGATCCCGCCATCCGCGCCGGTGCCATGCGGATCAACGAGAAGGGCCGGCTCAACCTCACCAGCGTCACGGATCAGCTCGAATGGTTCAAGTCCGAGGGCCTGGTACCGGAGACCGCGACGGTCGAGACGCTGGTCGACACGAGCTTCGTCGACACCTACTGAGCGGCCGGGCCGCCAGGCCATGGAGCTGATCGTCCAGGGCGTCAGTCACCGCTACGGCACAACGGAGGTCCTGGACGACATCTCGTTCACCGTGGGCGACGGCGAGATCGTCGCTATCATCGGCCCCTCCGGCTGCGGCAAGTCCACGCTGCTCCGCCTCGTCGGCGGGCTCGAGCGGCCGCAAGACCGGCGAGGGCTTCTAC
>JAUIID010000022.1 GCA_030431615.1 Alphaproteobacteria bacterium | reverse complement strand
CACTGGCGCGCAACCGCAGGGGTGGGCCGGCATTGAGCGTGCCGCTGGCGAGCGTGTCGCCGACCGGCCGCTCGACCGGCAGCGCCTCGCCGGTGAGCGCCGATTCGTCGAGGAGCGCCGGCGCCGCCTCGAGCATGCCGTCGACCGGCAGGACCTCGCCGGTCTTGACCAGCAACCGGTCGCCCGGCTGGACCGCCTCGATCGCGACGTCTTCGAGGCCCTGGCCCGTGTCGCGGTGCGCCGTGCGCGGCGTGCGGCCGAGCAGACCGGTAAGCTCGCGCCGCGCCCGGCGGTCGGCCACCGCTTCGAGCATCGTGCCGCCGCTGAGCATCAGCGCCACGATATTGCCGGCGAGATTCTCGCCCAGCAGCAGCGCACCCGTCATCGAGAGGGCCGCCAAGATGTCCACACCGGTCTCGCCGCGCAGCAGGTTGCGGCCGATCTCGACCACCAGGGCGGCGAGCACGACGACGGTGCCGATCCGCCAGAACCAGCTGGCCAGGGTCGGATCGACCAGCCACCAGGCGAGCCCGCCGCCGATCAGGGCGACGAGGGCGACGCCGACGAGCGCCTGGTCGAGGGTCGGGAGCCGGCCGCGAGCGAAGGGCATGAGTTCAGCGGGGAGCGGGACTAGTCGATTCCGGCACCCCGTACCGGCGGCAGCATGTCGCCGGCCCCCTTGCGCTCGGTGAGGAGGCGGTAGCTCGCAGGCTCGCGGTGGCGGGCGAAGTCGAAGAAGGTTTCCTTGTAGGGCCGGCCCATGTCGAGATCGATTGTGGCGGTGACCAGCTCGTCCTCCATGGTGGTCGCTTTCGCGACGATTTCACCGGAGGGGGCGATGATCATGCTGTCGGCGAGCATGAGCGAGCCTTCCTCGCGGCCGCACTTGGCGGTGCCGATCACCCAGCTGGCGTTCTGGTAGGCACCGGCCTGCATCGAGAGGGCATTGTGGAAGCCGGTCAGCACGTTGATCGGCTCGTGGCCGGCATGGTCGAGCGGCGTGTTGTAGCCGAGGCAGACGAGCTCGACGTCCTGCAGGCCCATGACCCGGTAGGCCTCGGGCCAGCGGCGGTCGTTGCAGATCAGCATGCCGACCCGGCCGCCCAACGCCTCGAACACGGGAAAGCCGAGGTCGCCCGGCTCGAAATAGCGCTTCTCCAAGTGCTGGAAGGCGCGGTCCGGCTGCGGCTCCGCATGGCCCGGCAGGTGGACCTTGCGATACTTGCCGACGATTTCGCCCGAGGGTGCCACGGTGATCGCGGCATTGAAGCGGCGCACCCGGCCGGCCTCGACGAAGCGCTCGGCATAGCCGAGATAGAAGCCGATGCCGGCGGCCTTCGCCGCCTCGAAGAGCGGGGCCGCGGCAGGACCAGGTAGCTTGCCCTCGTAGAAGCTGTCGAGCTCGGCCTCGTCCTCCATCATCCAGCGCGGGAAGAAGGTGGTGAGGGCGAGCTCCGGGAAGGTGATGAACTCGACACCCTTGCCCTTCGCCTCGGCGAGGAGTGCGAGGAGGCGGCGGACGACCTGTTCGCGGCTCTCCGACCTAGCGATCGGGCCCATCTGGGCGGCGGCGACGACCCGCTTCCTGCTCATGTTCATTTTCCTCCCTGCTTATGGTCGAACGTGAAGGTGAAGCCGGCCATCAGAGTCGCCTAGGCAGGAGCACGCGGTCGAGTTCGAGACCGAGCGAGAGGAGCCGGTCATCCTCGCCCGCCGGCAGGTTGAAGAGAATGCTGGCCGGCATGCCCGCCGGCGTGCGGCCGCTCGGGATGGCGAGGCCGCAGAGGTCGAGGAAGTTGCCGAGCATGGTGTTGCGGAGCGTGCGCAGGTTGGTGCTGTGGAAGAGGGCCTCGTCGGCCTCGAGCGGGGCGATCGGCGGGGCGACGTGGACGGTCGTCGGCATGACGAGGGCCGCACCGTCGAGATCGGCCGCGAGCTCGGCCTTAAGGCGCCGGCGCTCGCTCTGGATGATCAGCACGTCGGCGGCCGACATCCGCTTGCCGTTCATGATGCGCGACACCACGCGGCGGTCGATGCGCTCGGCCTCGGGGCCGTCGACCAGGGCCTGGTGGACGGTGTAGGCCTCAGCCGCGGTGAGCGTGCCGTGCTCGGCGGTGACCCGCATCACCTCGTCCAGCACCGGCACCGGGCGGGACTCGATCCGGGCCCCGGCCTTCGCCAGGTCGTCGATGGCCGCCTCGAGCGCGGTGGCGACGTCGGCCTCGATTTCGTCGAGCACGACGTTGGTCGCCATGACGAAGCGCTGGCCAGCCAGAGGTGCCCGGCGCACGGCGCTGGTCGCAGCACCGCGCAGCAGGGTCTCGACGAGGATGCAATCCTCGACCGTGCGGCCGATGGGGCCGATGCTGTCGAGCGTCTCGGAGAGGGGGAAGACGCCACGCTTGTCGATCCGGCCTTCGGAGCTCTTGTAGCCGACGAGGCCGTTGAAGGCGGCAGGGATGCGCACCGAGCCGCCCGTGTCGGTGCCGATGGCGACGGGTGCGAGGCCCGCAGCCACCGCGACGGCCGAGCCCGAGGACGAGCCGCCCGGGGCGCGGCGCGTGGTCCGGTCGTGCGGGTTCGTGGGCGTGCCGAAATGCGGGTTGAGGCCGAGGCCGGAATAGGCGAACTCGGTGAGGTTCACCTTGCCGAGCGTCACCATGCCGGCCGCGGCGAGATTGGCGGCGCAGGGCGCGTCGGCGGCCTTGGGGGCGCTGTCGCGGTAGAGCGAGGAGCCGGCCGTGGTCGGGCTCGTCGCGATGTCGACGAGGTCCTTCCAGGCGATCGGCACGCCGTCGAGCGGCGAGAGCGGCCGGCCGGCGGCCTGGCGCGCGCGGGCCGCCTCGGCCTCGGCCCTGGCACGGGCGGCGGTGACGGTGATGAAGACCGGCTCGTCAGTGGCGCCGATGCGCTCGAGCAGATGCTCGGTCAGTGCTACCGGATCGACCTCGCCGGCCGCGATGGCGCGCCCGATGGCCGCCGCCGAGCCCGCCGCCACCCGCTCGATCGTTGTCATGCCTTCAGTCCTCCCTCGTACCCCTGTCTGGTCAGCCGACGTCGACAAAGCTCAGGCCGATGCGGTCGGCAGCGCGGCCGATATGCACCCGCATGTAGTAGCTGGCGCCATCCGGGTCGTGCATCTTCAGCGCCCTGAGCAGGCGCTCGTGCTCGCCGATCGGCTCCAGCAGCCGGCTGCGCCTGGCCAGCGGCAGCCGCTGGCTCTCGATCATGACCGGCCGGTAGCCGTGATAGATATCGACCAGCAGCCGGTTGTGCGAGAACTGCATGAGCAGGTCGTGGAATTCCCAGTCGGTCTCGGCGCTGGCGACGAGGTCGAGCTCGCGGGTTGCCCGGGCAAAGGCCCGGTTGGTGGCCTCCAGGCGGCCGATCTCCTCAGGCGTCAGGCGCAGGGCGGCGAGGGCGGCGGCGCGGGGCTCGACGATGCAGCGGAACTGGTAGACCTCCGCCTCCGAGTAGCGCCCCTTGAAGCGCCGGACCGTTGGCGCCGGTCCGCTTGCCTGATCGTCGTCGCCCCTGGCGGCGACGAAGGTGCCGCGGCCGTGCTCGACCCGGATGATGCCGAGCGTGCCGAGGATCGAGAGCGCCTCGCGCAGCGACGCGCGGCTGACCTGCAGCTCGTCCGCGAGCCGGCGCTGCGGCGGCAGGCTGGAGCCCGGCGGGAAGGCGCCGGAGCGCAGCATGTCCTGGATGCGGGCCAGGGCGCGCTGCGTGACGGGCGCCGTCGCGGCCGGATCCGCCATTGATGTCGGATATTGGTCTGAAGAATCCATATTGTTCCGACCAGCAGATCAATCGTCGGCCTGGGCCGGCTCTCCTCACGATGACCGGCAGAATTGCCCTGATCGGTTCAGATGGCAAGGAATTTGCTACTTGACGCGAGCGGTTGGTCGTCGATGATGGTTCGTCAATGACGCCTCGGGTGGTCTGACCACCCAACGGACGACCGCTTCCGCCACTGCCTACAAATGGAGGCCCTCATGTCGGACCCTCGGCTGCCGTTCCTCGATCGTCGCTCCTTCTTCCGCACCACCTCGGCCATCGCCGGCGCTGCCGTCATGCCGCGCATCCTCTCGATCCCGAGCGCCCATGCCCAGGCCGGCTCGACCATGGTCATCGCCGCCCCGGCGACGCCGCAGAGCCTGGACTGCAATTTCGATGTCAGCCTCGGCACGTTCGAGGCCATCGGGGCCCTCTATGACGGCCTGCTCGGCTTCGAGAAGATCCCCGATCCCGGCGTGCCGAGTGCGAGCCGCGAGGACATCTCGTTCCACGCCGACCTGCCCGGCGGCGTCAACATGGTGGGCAAGCTCGCCGAGAGCTGGGAGCTCGATCCCTCCGGCACGCGCGTCGTCTTCAAGCTGCGCGAAGGGGTGATGAGCAACTGGGGCAACGAGCTCACTGCCGAGGACGTGCGCTGGACCTGGAACCGCGCGTTCGAGCTGGGTGCCCTCGGCGCCTTCTACACGGCGGTTTCCGGCCTCAAGAGCCCGGACGACGTGCGGGTCGAGGACAAGTACGTCGTCTCCTTCAATACCGCCGAGCCCAACCCGCTGCTGCTCAAGATCCAGACCAATCTCTACACCCCGGTCTACGACAGCACGAAGTGCAAGGAGGTCGGTGGCACGGACGATCCCTGGGCGCGCAAGTTCATCGAGAACGACAGCGCCGGCTTCGGCCCCTACCGTCTGCAGCAGCTCACCCGCGGCCAGCAGGCCGTCTTCGCCGCGCGCGAGGACTACTGGGGCGGCAAGCCCGCCATCGACACCGTGGTCTTCCGCGAGGTGCCGACCTCGGCGGCGCGTGTCCAGCTGCTGCAGGGCGGTGCTGTCGATATCGCCCAGTACCTGCAGCCGCTCGAGATCATCAGCCTGCAGAACGTGCCCAATGTGGTGGTCGAGACGGTGCCGGCATCGTTCATGATCTGGATCGAGCTCAACGCCAAGACGCCGCCCTTCGACAATGTCGACGTGCGCCGGGCGATGAACTTCGCGTTCCCGCAGCAGCAGGTGCTGGACGCCGTCTACCAGGGCCTCGCCACGCCGCTGAACGGGTGCATGCCCAACATCTATCCGGGCTTCTCGGACGAGTTCTTCGAGTACAGCTACGATCCGGCGAAGGCCAAGGAGCTGCTGGCGGGCGCCGGCTTCGGCGACGGCTTCACCACGTCGCTCGCCTACAATGCCGGCGACCCCGTGCAGGAGCCCATCGCCATCATCTACCAGACAGCGCTGCGCGAGGTCGGCGTTGAGCTCGAGCTCAAGAAGATCCCGGCGGGCTCCTTCTACAATGCCGTCACCGAGCGCGGCCAGCCGATGATCTTCTACGTCGACAGCCCGTGGTGCCCCGATCCCGGCTATTCGCTGACGCTCTATTTCGACAGCGCGTCCTACGTGAACTACAGCAATTACGAGAATGCCGAGGTCGACCGGCTGATCGCCGAGACGGCGGCGACGGCGGACGAGGCAGCGCGGCTCGACATGATGAAGGAAGCGCAGGGCATCATCATGAGCGAGGCCCCCTGGACCTTCATCGCCTATCCCAACTACACGATGGCGCGGAAGGCCGAACTCGAGGGCTTCACCTACTACACGTCCAACAACATCCGCTTCCAGGACTTCCATCGCGCCTGAGCGGCGGGTTGTCAGAGGCCATGGCCGAAGCACCCGCCAAGGGTGACGGTGCTCCTCCCGGGTCGTCGGCGACAGCCGGCGGCTCGGGCGGCATCGCGTTCTTCCTGGCGCTGCTCCGGGCGCGCCCGGCCTATGCGCTGGGCTACGTCATCGTCGCGACCGTCGTCGTGCTGGCGGTGCTGGCGCCCTGGGTGGCCCCCTACAACCCGGTGCAGGCGAGCCCGGTGGACTTCCTCAAGCCGCCCGGCTGGCCGCATGTGATGGGCACCGACGCGACGGGCATGGATATCTTCTCGCGCGTCATCTACGCCCCGCGCATCGACCTCGCCATCGCCCTCGCCGGCACGCTGATCTCGGCGGTCGTCGGCTCGGCGCTGGGTGCGGCCGCCGGCTACTACGAGGCGCAGCGCGGCATCGGCACGTTTGCCGCCGGCTTCGTCATGCGCGCCGCCGACGTGCTGCAGGCGTTTCCCGTCTTCGTCTTCGCGATCGCGGTCGTGGCCGTGCTCGGACAGAGCCTGCAGTCGGTGGTGATCGCCGTCGCCTTCGTCAACACGCCCATCTACCTTCGGCTGATGCGCGGTCAGGTCCTCTCGATTCGCCGCATGCGCTACGTCGAGGCGGCCTATATCGCCGGCGTCTCCGACTTCGGCATCATCCGCCGCCACGTCATTCCCAACGCCATGGCGCCGGTGCTGGCGCAGCTCTCGGTCAATATCGGCTGGGCGATCCTGCTCACCGCCGCCCTCAGCTTCATCGGTGCCGGCGTCGAGGCGCCGACCCCCGAATGGGGCAGCATGATCGCCATGGGCTTCCAGAGCATCATCACGGGCCACTGGTGGCCCTCGATCTTCCCGGGCCTGGCGCTCGCCGTCACCGTCTTCGGCTTCGCGCTCATCGGTTCGAGCGTCGAGGTGCTGGCCGATCCCGCCCGCCGGCGGGCGCTGGCGGGCGAGCTCGAGGCGCGCCGACGCGCCAGACTGGCGACGGCCTGATGCAGCTGCTTGCCTATCTCGGCCGGCGCCTGCTCTTCGTGGCTCCCCAGCTCGTCGGCATCCTCCTGGTCTCGTTCTTCCTCCTCAAGCTGATCCCCGGCGATCCCGCGGTCATGATGCTCGGGCCGTTCGCCACCGATGACGGGCTCGCCAGGCTGCGGGCCGAGCTCGGCCTCGACCGCTCGCTCCTCGAGCAGTTCCTGATCTATCTGGGCAACGTCCTCCAGGGCGATCTCGGCACGTCGTGGCAGACGACGCTGCCGGTCACGACCGATCTCGCCCAACGCTTCCCGGCGACGCTGGAGCTCGTCACCCTGGCGCTGCTGCTGGCGCTCGCCATCGGCGTGCCGCTGGGTGTCGCCGGCGCCCGCTACAAGAAGGGCCTCTTGCGCACCACCGCTGACTATTACGGCCTCTTCGCCGGTGCGCTGCCTGACTTCTGGTTCGGGCTGGTGCTCATCTTCCTCTTCTACACGACCTGGGCGCTCGTCCCGGCGCCGCTCGGCCGGCTCGACTTCGTGATCCTGCCGCCACCGGAGATCACGGGCTCGCTGCTGATCGACAGTACGCTCGCCGGCAACTGGCAGGCCCTGCGCAACGCCGCCGGCCACCTCGTCCTGCCGGTGCTGACGCTGGGCCTGATCAATGCCGGGCCCATCCTGAAGATGACCCAGTCGACCATGGAGCGCATGCTGGAGAGCGATTTCAGCCGCTATGCCGAGATGTGCGGCCTGCCCGAGCGGGTCGTGGCGCGGAAGGCGCTGCGCAATGCGCTGCCCTCCGTCGTCACCATCGTCTCGGTGCTCTACGGCTTCCTCATCGGCGGTGCCGTGCTCGTCGAGATCGTGTTCTCCTGGGGCGGCGCCGGCCAGTACGCGGTGGGCGGCGTGCTCAACGCCGACCTGAACCCCGTCATGGGCTTCGTCCTCTATTCGGCGATCCTCTCGCTCGTGATCTACCTGATCGTCGACCTCATCTACTTTGCCATCGATCCGCGCACCCGATGAGCGACCGGCAGCCACAGGACCCCGTCATAGCTCTCGAGGGGCTCACCGTCGCCTTTCCCCGTTATGGCGGCGAGCCCGTGCGGGTGCTCAAGGGCATCGACCTCGCGCTCGCACCGGGCGAGGTGGTGGGGGTCGTCGGCGAATCCGGCTCCGGCAAGACCATGCTGGCGCGGGCCATCATGCGCCTCGTGCCGCGTCCCGGACGGATCGAGGCCGGGCGCATCAGCTTCGACGGCCGCGACATGGGCCAGCTCGACGGCGAAGCGCTGCGGCGGCTGCGCGGCCGCGATATTGCCATGATCATCGCCAACCCGCGCAGCGAGCTCGACCCGCTCGAGACCGTGGGCCAGCAGATCGGCAATGTGCTGCGCCACCACCTGACGCTCGACAAGCCGGCCATCCGCGCGCGCTCGCTGGAGCTCCTGCGCCAGGTCAGCATCCCCGACCCCGAGCGCCGCATCAACGCCTATCCGCACGAACTCTCGGGCGGCATGGCGCAGCGCGTCGTCATGGCCATAGCACTCGCCTGTCAGCCGCGCTTCATCATCTCCGACGACGCCACCAGCGGCCTCGACGTCACGGTGCAGGCCCAGGTCCTCGAGCTGATGCGCAAGCTCGTCGTCGAGCGCGGCACCTCGCTGCTCTTCATCACCCGCGACATCGGCATCACGGCGCATTTCTGCGATCGGGTGGCGGTGCTCTTCGCCGGCGAGATCGTCGAGATCGGACCGCGCCACGCCTTCTTCGCCGATCCGAAACATCCCTATGCCATCCTGCTGCTCGCAGCATATGCCCAGAACGAACGCCTGCGGCGCTATTGGCTCGGCGACACGACGGCGGGCGCGGCCGAGGGGCCGGCCACGACCGGCTGCCCGTTCGCCCGGCGCTGCGTGCGGGCCCAGGACCGCTGCCGCACCGAGCATCCGCGGCTCGAGGAAATGGCGCCTGGGCATTTCGCCCGCTGTCACTTTCCGGTGGAGCGCTGAGGGATGGCGCTGCTCACCGTCCAGGGCCTCGTCCAGCATTTCCCCGTCGCCGGCAGCCGGAAGGTCGTGGCCGCGGTCAACTCGGTCAGCTTCGACCTCGAGCCCGGCGAGACCCTGGCGCTGGTCGGCGAGAGCGGCTCCGGCAAGACCACCATCGGCCGCTGCGTGCTGGGGCTCATCCGCCCGACCGGCGGCCTCATCCGTTACCGTGACGTGGAGATGGGCGGGCGCCGGACCGTCCGCTCGCCGGAGCTGCGCGGCAAGCTGCAGCTGGTCTTCCAGGAGCCCGCCGAATCTCTCGATCCCCGCCAGCGGTTGTATGAGCAGATCGACGAGCCCCTGCGGGCGCTCGGCGTCAATCGGGCGGACCGCGAGAAGCGGGTCCGGGCGGCGGCGGCCCGGGTCGGGCTCCGCGAGGCGATGCTCGGCCTCTATCCGGCCGAGATCAGCATGGGGCTGCAGCAGCGCGTCGGCATCGCGCGGGCGATGATCTCCGAGCCCGAGATCGTCGTGCTCGACGAGCCGACCTCGGCACTCGATCCGACCGCCCGGGCCGAGATCATCGACCTCTTGATCCGCATCCAGCGCGACCTCGGCACTGCCTATCTCTTCATCAGCCACGACCTCTCCGCGGTCCGCCAGATCAGCCACCGGGTGGCGGTGCTCTATCTCGGCATGATCGTCGAGCAGGGGCCGGCGGCGAAGCTCTTCGCCCGGCCGAGCCACCCCTATTCGGTCGGGCTGCTCTCGGCCGTGCTGCTGCCCAACCCGACCATCCGGCGGGAAAGCCGGATCAGCCTCGCCGGCGAGATCCCGAGCCCGATCGACCTGCCCAAGGCCTGCTATCTTGCCAGCCGCTGTCCCATGGTCGAGGAGCGCTGCCGGACGCGGATGCCGGAGGTGGAGACGGTCGAGCCTGGCCACCTCGTGCGCTGCTATCGCCACGAGGAGGTGGTCAGGGACGGCGACGCGGTCGATTATTTCGCCCGGTTCCAGGCCGAGGCCGAGCGGATACTCGGTGCCGGCATGCCGCCGCAGGTGTCGACCGGCCAGCCGATGAACGAGTCAGAGAGAGGGAATGTGGATCATGGGTAAGCTGGACGGCCGGACGGCGCTCGTCACCGGCGGCTGCAGCGGCATCGGCCGCGCCGTCGCCGATCTCTTCGCGCGCGAGGGGGCACGGGTCGGCATCATCGATCTCGACGCCGGCAAGGCCGAGGCCACCGCCCGGGAGGTGGAGGCGCACGGTCCCGCGGCGGCCGGTGCCGGTGCGGATGTGAGCGACGAGCCGGCGGTGAAGGCGGCCATTGCCCGGATCGTCGAGCGGCTCGGACCCATCGACATCATCGTCAACAATGCCGGCATGGACACCACCCACGAGGTCGACGGCATGCCGACCGAGATGTGGGACCGCATGGTCAACGTGCACATGAAGGGCACCTTCCTCTGCACGCGCGAGGTCCTGCCGGCGATGAAGGCGAAGGGCTGGGGCCGTATCATCAACATCAGCTCGCAGCTGGCCCACAAGGGCGGGCGCACCATGGCCCACTACTGCGCCGCCAAGGCGGGGATCATGGGCTTCACCAAGTCGCTGGCCTACGAGGTCGCCCCCTTTGGCATCACCGCCAACACGATCAATCCCGGGCCTGTCGACACGCCGCTCCTGCAGGCGCTGCCGGAGGAGTGGCTCGCCATGAAGAAGGGCGAGCTGCCGATCGGCCGTTTCGGCCGGGTCGAGGAGGTGGCGCCCGCCGCCCTCCTCCTCGCCTCCGAGGAGGGCTCGTTCTTCGTCGGCGCCAGCCTGAACATGAACGGCGGCGACTACATGATCTGAGGCGTGGCCGCGCCGGGGTCACAGTGCGGGGAAAAGACCGGCCGTCGACGTTCGTCATGTTCTGCACGCCGCCTGTCCGTAGTACGGCAATCGGCATAGTTGACGATGATCGGCAGTTTTCGGAAGCCTCATGGCGGCGGCGATCCAGAACAAGAACGAGACGGCGGCCTTCGAGGTCGTGCCGGACCCCGGCGACAAGGGGGCGCTGCGGCTCGTTCTGGTCGGTGACTGGCTGACCCGCCAGGGCGTGCCGAGTGCCGAGAGCGTGCATGCCGAGCTCAAGGGCGACAGGGCGACGCGCGTGCGGCTCGACACGACCCGGCTCGGCGCCTGGGACACGGCATTCCTGACGTTCCTGCGCAAGCTCGACCGGCTGGCGGCGGCGGATGGGCCGAAGCTCGACACCACCAGCCTGCCCGAGGGGGCGACGCGGCTGCTGAGGCTCGCCGCCAGCGTGCCGGAGCGGGCGGGGGCGCGGAAAGCCGCGGGGCGCACACCCTTCGTCGAGCGGGTGGGCAAGAGCACGCTCGCCTGTCTTGAGGCCGGCGGCGAGACGCTCGACTTCATCGGCGGGGCGCTCATCGCGTTCGGCCGGCTGCTGCGCGGGCGGGCGCGCTTTCGCTGGTCGGATTTCTGGCAGGTCGTGCAGGAGGTAGGGGCGGAGGCCCTGCCGATCGTCGGCCTCATCAGCTTCCTCGTGGGCGTCATCCTGGCGTTTCTCGGTGCCATCCAGCTCGTGCAGTTCGGTGCCCAGATCTTCGTCGCCGATCTCGTCGCCATCGGCATGGCGCGCGACATGGCGGCGATGATGGTCGGCATCATCCTGGCCGGGCGGACGGGGGCGGCCTTCGCGGCGCAGCTCGGCACCATGCAGGTCAACGAGGAGATCGACGCGCTCAGCACGCTCGGCCTCTCGCCCATGGAGTTCCTCGTCCTGCCGAGGATGATGGCGCTGATCCTGATGACGCCGCTGCTCTGCCTCTATGCCAACCTGCTCGGCATCCTGGGGGGCATGTTCGTCGGCGTGGTCATGCTCGCCCTGCCGGCCGTTCTCTACATGCAGCAGACCCAGGCCTCGACGCCGCTCCTCTTCTTCGCGGGCGGCCTCCTCAAGGCCACGGTCTACGGCATCGTCGTCGCGGTCTGCGGCTGCCTGCGCGGCATGCAGTGCGGCCGGAGTGCCGCAGCGGTAGGCAACGCCACGACCTCGGCCGTGGTCACCAGCATCGTCTTCATCATCCTCTCCATGGCAGCACTCACGGTGATCTACGATGCCCTCGGCATCTGAGGCGCCGTTCATCGCCGTGCACGGGCTGACCATCGCCTATGGCAGCTTCGTCCTGATGCGTGACATCGACTTCAGGATCAGGAAGGGCGACGTCTTCGTCATCATGGGCGGGTCGGGCTGCGGCAAGACCACGCTGATGCGGGCGATGATCGGGCTGAAGGCGCCGGCGAAGGGCGAGGTGCTCTATGGCGGGGCCAGCTTCTGGGGCACCGACGAGGCGACCCGGGCCGGGCTGATGCAGCGCTTCGGTGTGCTCTACCAGCAGGGAGCGCTCTGGAGCTCGATGACGCTGGCCGAGAACGTGGCTCTGCCGATCGGCGAGTACACCGATCGTTCGGCCCCGGAAATCCGGGACCTCGTCTCCTTCAAGCTGGCGCTGGTCGGGCTCGCCGGCTTCGAGGACTACTACCCTTCGGAGATCAGCGGCGGCATGCGCAAGCGGGCCGGCCTCGCCCGGGCGATCGCGCTCGACCCCGAAGTGCTCTTCTTCGACGAGCCCTCGGCCGGGCTCGACCCGATCAGCTCGAGGCATCTGGACGACCTGATCCTCGAGCTGCGCGAGAGCCTGGGTGCCACCATCGTCATGGTCACCCACGAGCTGCCCAGCATCTTCGCCATCGCCAACAATTCCGTCTTCCTCGACGCCGAGACGCGCACGCAGCTCGCCACCGGCGATCCGAAGCGGCTGCTCGCCGAGACGAGCGAGCCCAAGGTTCACGAATTCCTGACCCGTGGCGGCGGCGATGCGCATGACGGTCGTCCACCGCAGGAGAAGCAGCAGCCATGAGCAGCAAAGCCAGCCCGAGAGTGATCGGCGCCTTCGTGCTCGGCGGCATGGCGCTCCTCGCCGCCGGCATCGTCGCCTTCGGTGGTGCGCAATGGTTCCAGCACCGCACCGCGGTCGTGGCCTTCTTCCCGGGCTCGATCGCCGGGCTCAGGGTCGGCGCGTCGGTCAATTTCCGCGGCGTCAGCGTCGGCCAGGTCACGGACATCAAGGTGCTGTTCGACCAGGAGAACGTGCAGGCGCGGATTCCCGTGATCTTCGAAATGGACCCCAAGCGGATCATCGAGGTCGGCACTGGCGGGAGCGTCGACAACGAGACCTTTCGCCAGAGCCTGATCGCGAAGGGCCTGCGGGCCCAGCTCGGGCTGGAGAGCGTCGTCACGGGCCTGCTCTCGGTCAATCTGGACTTCTTCCCGAACGCGGGGCCGGCGGCGTTCCACAACTCGGGCGAGTTCCAGCTGCCCTATCCCGAGGTGCCGACCATGCAGTCGGACCTGCAGGCCCTGCAGGCCAATGCGGGCGAGATCGCGAAGGAGCTGACCTCGGCCCTGAACAACATGAACGACGTGCTCGGCGGGTTCAGCGCCGCCGCCGAGAAGAACGAGGGCCGGATCGACAGCATCATCAACAGCGTCGCCGAGATCGCCAGCGACATGAGCAGCGTCGCCCCGAAGCTGGCGGACCTGGTCGACGAGTCGACGCGGTCCGCCGCGGCGGTGACCCGCACGGCGGATTCGGCGAATGCGCTGATGCAGGACAACGCGGCGGGCATCGCCCAGGCGGTGACGGACCTGCAGGCGAGCCTGGTTGCCCTGAGCCGGGTGGCCGACCAGGTGAACAACATGGTGGCAGAGAACCGCGAGGGGATCCGCGACTTCACGCGCACCGGGCTCTACGAGATCACCGGCCTGGCGCAGGATGCGGAGCGCATGGTGGACCAGATCACGCGGGTGATGGAGGATCTGGAGCGCGATCCTGCCCGCTTCCTGTTCGGCAACCGGAGCCGGGGCGTGCTGGCGGAATAGGCGGGACGCGTGTCGGCAGGCCGGGGCTATCAGCAAGGAGGAGGAGGGGACGCCATGCGAAACCGGGCCAGGGTCGATCGACGCGGGCTGATCATCATGGGCGCCGCACTGCCGGTTCTCGCCCTTGGCGCCTGCCAGCTGCCGGGCCAGTCGGCACCGCCCCGCCAGTTCCGGGTCACGCCCAAGACGACGTTCGACGAGCTGCCGCAGGCCGACTGGGCGCTGGCCGTCGACCGACCGACGATCGACCGGTCAATCGACACCGATCGCATCGCGCGCATGAATGGCGTCGAGGTCGAGTTCTACGCCGATGCGGTCTGGGTCGACCGGCCGCCGCCGATGATCCAGCCGATGATCATCCAGTCGTTCCGGAACTCGGGCGCCATCGCGGTCGTGACCGACCGGCGCTCGGAGGTGCGTCCCGACTTCATGCTGCAGCCGGACATCATCGCCTTCCAGGCGCAGCAGCCGGAATCGGGGCCGCCCGAGGTGCGCGTGGTTATCTCGGCCAAGCTGATCGCCATGCCGCGGCGGGACGTGGTGGGGACGACCGAGATCGGCCGGACGGTGCCGGCCGCGGCGGGCGATCTGCCCTCGATCGTCGCCGCCTTCGATGACGCGCTGGGCAAGGTCCTCAAGCGGTTGGTCGAGTGGACGCTGGAGACCGGCAACGCCGCCGTTGTCGCCACCTGACCCCGGACGGCCGCTACGGCAGGAGCTCGACCTTCTCGAGGAACGCCCGGGCCTTGCCGCCATCGCCGGCATTGGAGGTGTCGACCTCGAGGCTGATGCCGGAGACCGTCGGCATGTCGGGCTTGTTGAAATAGGTCCTGAAGGCTTCGGCCAGATCGACCTCCGAGACGACGGTCTCGCCGGTTCCGGGGTGGGCGAGGCAGACGAAGCGGCCGCTATCGTGGTGATAGCGGCCTTTGTACGGGTGATCGATCCGGTCGGTGTCGCAAAGATAGAAGCCGATGAAGTAGCTGACGTCCGGAATGAAGACCGAGCCCGACGGCATCTTCTCCCGGCCGAAGAAGACGTAGATCATCAGCGCCTCGTTGTTGACGCCCTTCTCGTAGCCGACGTCCTTCGGAAAGGCGTCCACGCCCCAGGTGACGCGCAGCCGGGTGGCGCCAGGCACGTCACCCTCGTGGTAGATCACGCCGAAGGCCTGCTTCTTCGTGTCGACCTGGAGGATGCCGTCCTTGACGGAAACGGCGATCTTCCGCTCGTCGTCGGCCGCCTTGCCGAAATCGAAGCCCCGGCCGGCGAGCCAGTCGCGTACCGAGCCGTCGGAAGGGCGATAGTCGGCGAAGTCGAGGTCGAAGAGCGGCGCCTCGCCTTGGCCCCTTGCCTCGGCCGCGGTCAGCGCCAGCAGAACCGAAAGGGCAGCCGCGGCCCTTCTTGCGACGTGCATTCCTGTCAACTCCAAGCAGCGAGCATGTCTAGGGACGATCTACTACGATGGCGCCGAATGGCGAAGCGGTGGGAGCGCCCTCAGGCGGCGAGCGCCGGCTCCGTCTCCGCGGCGGTGGCGTAGATCTCGCGCAAGGTGGCGACGACCGCGGCGGCATCGTCCAGCTGGTTGACCCGGCGGGCCAGCCCGGCGCCCCCTGGCAGGGCCGCGAGGTACCAGGCGAGGTGCTTGCGGGCATGGCGGAGCCCCAGATCATGCCCGTAATGCTCGAGCATCGCGGCATGGTGTTCGAGGACGATGGCCAGCATCTCGTCCGGCGTCGGCTCCGCCGGCTCGCCGGCACCGTCGAGCGCCCTCCGGATGCGGTCGAGCAGCCAGGGTCGGCCGCAGGCGCCGCGGCCGACCATGACGCCATCGGCGCCGGAGAGGGCAAGGGCCCGGGCGGCGGTGGCGGCGTCGGTGATGTCGCCGTTGACGACGACCGGCAGGCCGACGGCGGCCTTCACCTCGGCGACCGCTGCCCAGTCGGCGGCGCCCTTGAAAAGCTGGCAGCGGGTGCGGCCATGCACGGTGAGCATCCGGATGCCGGCCTCTTCCGCGATGCGGGCGATCGTCGCCACGTTGCGGCTGTGGTCGTCCCAGCCGAGCCGCATCTTGAGCGTGACCGGCACCGGCACGGCCTGGACCACGGCCTCCAGGATGCGGCCGGCCAGCGCCTCATCGCGCATCAGGGCCGAGCCCGCGGCCTTGCCCACGACCAGCTTTGCCGGGCAGCCGAAATTGAGGTCGACGAGGTCCGCGCCCCGATCGACGACGTACCGCGCGGCCTCCGCCAGCACGGCAGGCTCGGTGCCGGCGAGCTGCACCGCCCAGGGCCGTGAGGCTGCATCGAAGCGCGCCTGGCGCCGGGTCTTAGCGGTTTCGGCCAGGAGCTGCGGGCTCGCGATCATCTCCGAGAAGATCAGCCCGGCCCCAAACCGCGCCACCAGCCGGCGGAACGGCAGGTCGCTGATCCCCGTCATCGGCGCCATGAGGACGGGCGAGGCGAGGGTGAGCGGGCCTATCTGGATGGGTGTCGGCATGGTGGTCAGCTGGGCCCTACTCGGTCCAGTGGACCTCCGTCAGGTCGTTCGAGGGGATCGGGCTGTCGTGCCAGAGGCCCTCGATGCCGGCCTTCCACACACCGTGCTTGGCGAGCTGGAAGAGGAAGACGTTGACGCTGTCCTCGGCCAGGATCTCCTGCGCCTCGCCGAGAAGCGCCGCGCGCTCCGCTTCGTCGGTCTCGGCCGCCAGCTTGTCCATGACCTCGTTGAAGGCCTCGCTCTGGTACTGGAAGTAGTAGTCCGGGCGGGCGTAGATGCCGATGTCCATGGGCTCGGTGTGGCTGACGATGGTGAGGTCGTAGTCCTTGCCCGTGAAGACCTGCTCGAGCCACTGCGCCCATTCCATCGGGATGATCTCGGCCTCGACGCCGACGGCGGCGAGCTGCGCCTGGATGATCTCCCCGCCGCGGCGGGCGTAGGAGGGCGGCGGCAGCTTGAGGGTCAGCTCCAGGTTCTCCGCCCCGGCCT
This sequence comes from Alphaproteobacteria bacterium, assembly GCA_030431615.1. Lineage (GTDB taxonomy): Bacteria > Pseudomonadota > Alphaproteobacteria > Geminicoccales > Geminicoccaceae > SLRI01. Next base: position 24,153 of record JAUIID010000022.1, on the reverse strand, counting down.
CGGCGAGCAGCGCCTTCGCTGCTTCCGGATCGTAGGGATAGGTGCCGGTGAGATCGACATAGGCCGGGTTGTGCGGGGCGAAGTGCGAGCCGATCGGCGTGCCGTAGCCCATCATGGCACCGTCGATGATCGCCTGCCGGTCGATCGCATGGGCCAGCGCCCGGCGGACGCGGATGTCGTCGAGCGGCGGCTTCGCGTTGTTGATGGCGAGGATGGTCTCGCCCTCGGTCGAGCCGATGACGACGACGAAGCGCGGGTCCGCCTCGAACTGGATGAGCGCTTCGGGTGCGGGGAAGTTGGCGAAGGCGTCAATGTCGCCGGCCAGCATGGCGGCGGTCGCCGCTGCCGGGTCGGGGATGAACTTGAACGTCGCCGTCGCCAGGGCCGGCGCCTCGCCCCAGTAGTCGGGGTTGCGCTCGATCTCGACCCGGTCGCCCTTGACCCAGCGGACGAAGCGGAAGGGGCCGGTGCCGACCGGCTCGTTCTTGTTGGTGTCGGCCGAGCCCGGCTCGACGATCACCATGTCGCCCCAGCCGAGATTGAAGAGGAAGTGGCCGGTCGGCCGCTGGAGCGTGACCACCACGGTGCTGTCGTCCGGGGCCTCGACCGAGGCGATCGGCTCGAACAGGCCCTTTTGCGCATTGACGCTGTCCTCGGCCATCGCCCGCTCGAAGGAGAAGACGACATGCTCCGCCAGGAGCGGCACGCCGTTGTGGAAGGTCACGCCGTCGGCGAGCTCGAAAGTGTAGGTCAGCCCGTCGTCGGAGATCGTCCAGGACCGGGCCAGGGCCGGCTGCACGGTGCCGCTCCGGTCGATCCGGGTCAGACCCTCGAAGATGTTGGCGTAGCCGACCTCGCGGATCGCCGCCGCGGCCCCGGCCGTGGGATCGAGATGCGGCGGCTCGAGCACCATGCCCATGACGAGCTGGTCCTGGGCCGCCCTGGCGTTCCCGACCATTGCCCCGACCATTGCGAGCTGCAGGCCCAGAGCGAGCCCTGCCATCCCGATCAGCTCAACCAGCTTGCGCATCGACCGTCCCCTCCGTTGCAGCGCGCCAGAGATCAGCACAAGCGGCCCCCGGCGCCAAGCCGCCTCACGCCACCGCCACGGCATCGGCCCAGGGATGGATCACCTCGGCCGTGCCATAGCGGTCGTCGAGCAGGAGGTCGTGCAGGACCGCGACCGGGCAGGCGAAGCGCATGGGATAGACGTCGGCCCGCACCGTTTCCGCCCCGTGCGCCGCGGCGAGCGCGGTGCGCACCTCCTCGTCCAGGTCCCGGCTCATGGTGACCAGCTCCTCGCCCGAGACGTCGATGCGCGGCTCGGCGAAGGCTTCCTCCAGGGCCATGTGGTTGTCGAGGATGAAGCTCAGGAGCTGCAGGACGGCGGGCAGGATGCGCCGGCCGCCGGATGCGCCGAGCGCCAGATGGCGCGTCGCGTCGGTGGCGATCACCGGGCACATGTTGGAGAGCGGCCGGACCCCGGGGGCGATGGAGTTCGGGCGGCCGGGCCTGGGGTCGAACCACATGATGCCGTTGTTCATGAGCATGCCGGTGGACGGCAGCACGACCCGGCTGCCGAAGAGCGAGAGCAGGGTCTGGGTGAGGGCGACCATGTTGCCGTCGGCATCGATCACCGAAAGGTGGCTCGTGCAGAAGGGGGCCGGGCCGTCGCTGGCATGGCCGTCCTCGGCGAGCCTTCTGGCATAGGCGTTCTTCAGCACCTCGGCGAAGGCGAGATAGGTGTCCCTGTCCGGCGAATCGCCGCCCAGCGAGCGCCCGGCCAGGGCTTCGAGGCAGCGGCGCAGCGTCGGCCCGGCGAAGAGGCCGGGCATACCGAAGACCTCGGCCTCGCCGTAGGGGATGCGGAGAGCAGGCGTCACCGAGGCCCGGTAGCCGGCGAGGTCGGCTGCCGCGAGCGGGCTGCCGAGTGCTGCCGCGTCGGCCGCGACCAGCTCGGCGAGGCCGCCCGTGTAGAGCGTCTGCGGCCCCTCCTCGGCGAGGAGTGCGAGCGTCTCGGCCAGCCGGCCGAGCGGCAGCCGCGTCGGCTCGCCGGCGACGGCGGGGGTCGGCGGCAGGCCGTCGGGAAGCCAGACCCCGGCGCTCGCGGGAAAGCGGCGAAGATCTCGGGCGGCAGTGCCGACCAGGAGGGCGGCGTACCAGTCGATCTCGAGGCCTTCCTTCGCCAGCTTGCGGGCCGGTGCTGCGAGCTCGGCAAACGGCATGCGGCCGTGGCGCTCGTGCGCCAGGCCGAGCCCGGCGAGGTGGCCCGGCACGGCGAAGGAGAGGGGGCCCAGCACGTTGCGGTCCTCGACCACGGCGGGCCAGGCGAAGAGGTCGCCGGCCGTGCCGCCGGCGAGCGGGTAGGCGGCGGGATCGAGTGCCGCCGGGGCGATCATGCCGGCGTCGATGGCCTCGACCTCGCCGCTCGCCTGGTCGCGGATCAGCATGGTCGAGCCGCCGCCGAGGCCGCTCATCCAGGGCTCGGTGGCGGCCAGCGCCAGCGAGGCCGCGACGGCGGCGTCGATGGCATGGCCGCCGGCCTTCAGCACCTCGGCGCCGACCGTCGCCGCCTTCAAATTCTGGGCGGCGACCACGCCCTGCTTGCCGCGGGCGGCGTGCTTGCTGATGCGGAGATTGTCGGCGAACGCGCTCAAGGGGATTCCTGACCTGACGGGCTGGAGGTTTCAGACGGGGGCCGCGAGCGGCCGGCGGGCGGCGCGGATCACCGCGAGGACGATGACGGCGAGCAGGAGCGGCAGGGCCGCGATGTTCATCGGCTGCCAACCGAGCCAATCGTGCAGGGCACCGCTGGCCGCGGCCGAGGCGGCGACGGCGGTGAACAGGCAGAGATCATTGAACCCCTGCACCTTGGCCTTCTCCGACTGCCGATGGACCTGGGTGAGCAGCGTGGTGCCGCCGACAAACATGAAGTTCCACCCGAGACCGAGGAGCAGGAGGCCGACGACGAAGTTGAGGACCTCGATGCCCATGAGATTGGTGCCGATGCAGGCGAGCATCAGCACGCCGCCAAACGCAATGATCCGCTCGGCGCCGAACCGGGCGATCAGGGAGCCGGAGAAGAAGCTCGGCGCGAACATCCCGACCACGTGCCACTGGATGACCATGGCACTGTCGGCGAAGGCGTAGCCGCAGGCGAGCATGGCGAGCGGTGTCGCGGTCATCAGCATGTTCATCGTGACATAGGCGACGAGGGCCGCGGCGAAGGCGGTGATCGCCTCGGGCCGGCGGACGATCTCGAAAAGCGGCCGTGCCGGTGCGTCGCTGGCCGCCGGCACCCGGTGCGGCAGGTCGAGGAAGGCGAGCGCCACGCCGCAGCAGAACGCCACGGTGGCGATCATCAGGTAGCAGCCGGCGAAGATGAAGGGCGGCAGCAGGTCCTGCGTCGCCTTGGCGAGCTCCGGGCCGAGCACGGCGGCGACGAGGCCGCCCGCCATGACGAGTGCTATGGCCCGTGCCCTGGCCGCCACCTTGTCGGCGACGTCGCTGGCATCGGCCGCATCGGCTGCGGTGAAGCGGAAATACTGCCCGAACGCGCTGAAGACGCCGTAGAGCAGGCCGGCCGCCATGAAGAGCGGGAAGCTCGCCTGCACCACCGCCCAGGTCGCGAGCAGGCCCGAGATCACGCCGAAGAGGCTGCCGAGCATGAGCCCCAGCCGCCGGCCGATGCGCGCCATGAGCAGCGAAGCCGGCATGGTCGAGAGCATGTTGCCGAGGAACTGCGCCGCGAGCGGCATGGTGGCGAGGGCTGGGTTCGGGGCGATCTGCAGTCCGACCAGAGCCGAGGTCGTGATCTGGATCGTGTTGGCCATGAAGAAAAAGGCCTGGCACGTTGCCAGGATCGAGACATTTCGAATGAGGGAGCGGTGCAGCATAATGCCCGTACATAGCCGCGACCCGGGGGGTCCGGAAAGGGTTGTCGGATGAGGAGGAGACGGTAAATGCGCGAATCCCGTGACTTCACCCGTTTTGCCTGCGGCTTGCTGGCGCTTCTCGGCCTCGCCCTGGCGACGCCGCCGGCCGAGGCGCGGGGCTGTTTCCCGATCGCCGAGCGCCTGCTGCCCGGGGTGCAGCTCGCCAGCCTGCCCGACGGTGCGACGGTCGGCATCACCTATCTCGGCCATTCCAGCTTCTGGATCGAGACGGCCGGCGGGACGACGCTGATCACGGACTACAACGGCTACCACACGGGCCCGGTGCTGCCCGACATCGTCACCATGAACAACGCCCATTCGACGCATTTCACGTCGGCGCCGGACCCGGGGATCCTGCATGTGCTGCGCGGTTGGAACCCGCTGGGCGGGGTGGCCGAGCACGATCTCGAATACGCTGACCTCAGGATCCGCAACGTGCCGACCTCGGTGCACGGGCGGAGCGGGGCCCAGGGCAACAGCAACTCGATCTTCGTCTTCGAGATGGAGGACGTGTGCGTCGCCCATCTCGGCCATCTGCATCACATGCTCACCGACATGCATCTGGGCGAGCTCGGCGTGATCGACATCCTGCTCGTGCCGGTCGACGGCAGCTACACGATCGCGCAGGTTTCGATGAAGGAGGTCATCGAGCAGATCCGGCCGTCCGTGGTGATCCCGATGCATTTCTTCGGCACGGCCTCGCTCGACCGGTTCCTGGCGCTCATGGGCGAGGACTGGGACGTGGTGACGGTCGGCGGCTCGAGCCTCGCCTATTCCCGCATGACCCTGCCGCAGCGCCAGGTCGCCGTGCTGCAGCCGGAGCGCTGGTAAGCCCTGCCAAGGTCGCCCGCACAGCCCGGGCGTTAACGTCAACGGCCGCCGGGCGCGCCGCAAATTAACCGGGCAGGCCGCCCGATCTTAATATCTGCGCCTATCCCGATGCTGTTTTTGTCGCTGCCGTCGCCGCGTCGGCCGGCGTAACACAATATTAATGCTGTCGATCCGGTTAACCACGAGAATGTCATGGTTCCAGTTGCTTGCGCAGGCGGGCGAAGTGTGGTCGCAAGTGCCGAGATGGTTAAAAATAAACTGTAGGATTATTCTGATCGTCTTCTGTTGATACGGACTTTTTATAGACTTCGTTCCTGCGAAATCAATAAATAGCGGCAGGCACAAGCCGCGATGACTAACGCAGGATAGGTGCAATGATTAACAGGAACCACTGGTCGATCTCGGGTTTCAGCGCGATGGCGCTGCTGGCGCTCTCCGCCTGCAGCGGCGGCGGCGGGAGTGGCGGGGGCGGTACGCCGTCGACCCCATCCGGCGGCACGGGTGGCACGGGTGGCGGCACGCCGCCGGTCGTCGACTTCGCCGTCCCCAATCCCTATGCGACGGCCGGCAGCGAGAGCCCGGACAAGCTCGGCCGGCTCTTCGTCTTCGGCGACAGCTATTCCGATCCTTACGACCCGCAGCGCTCCTGCGAGCCGCGCAGCGGCACGGCCAAGGCGACCTGCCTGGCACCTGAGGACCTCTGGTCGAACCGCCTCGTGGCCGCCGCCGGTGGCAGTGACAGCGATCTCTTCTCCTATGCTCGCGGCAAGGCCTCGGCCGCCAGCACCAACCCCTATTTCCTCTCCGCCGGCGCCAACGATGACGGGATCGGGAACGACCGCGTCGCCGGCGACGGCATCGACAGCAATTTCAACGAGCGTGACAACACCCTCAAGGCCCAGGTCGACCAGTGGAAGGCCGACGCGCATGTCCTGCAGGGCAACGACCTGACCATCGTCTACATGGGCTACAACGACATCATCGCCGCCAAGCCGGGCTGGGCCACCGATGCCGTCACGGGCTACACGAACCAGCTCGACGAGCTGCGGGCCGCAGGGGCCGCGAGCGATGGAAGGCGGGTCTTCGTCACCCTGGTGCACGACTGGGGCAGCGTGCCCGACACCAAGACCGGTGCTGCGAACCGCACGAACGTCCTGAACAGCAATCTGCGGAACATCGTCAATGCGCGCGACAACGTGGTCGCTGTCGACATGTTCACGGTGTTCGAGCGGATCATGGCGGACCCTGGTCGTTACGGGTTCGACAACGTGACGACGGCGGACGCGGCGAACTCCGACAGCACGGCGCTCTACTTCGACGGCAGCCATTTCGGCGCCCGCGGCCAGGAGATCCTGGCCGAGGTCTACAACCACTACCTGACGCGTGGCTGGGACTGGGCCAACACGCTGGCCGCCGGCAGCGGCGCCACCCAGCAGCTGCAGGACGACATCGCCGACGGCCTCTTGCTCGCCCTCGACGCCCAGGGCCCGGCCCAGCGGCAGGGCTTCACCACCTTCTTCGTCGGTGACCGCGACGCCGCCGCCCTCGACGCCTACGAGCTCGACACGAGCGACCCGAGCCGGTCGGGCTTCATGCGGCTGACCCAGAGCCAGCGCCCCGACAGCGGGCTCGGCCTGAACTACACGCTCGGTGATGGCAGCATGCTCGGCGTCGTCATGTCCCGCTACGGCAGCGACAGCGACTACACCAACGGGGTCACCTCGAGCCGCCTCGACAGCCAGAGCGACGCCGTCAGCCTCTACCTCAACACCCAGGTCGCCGGCATCGACCTGCGGACCACGGCCAGCTTCGCCGACGACCAGTACGACCACAGCAGCTTCGACACCCTGGTCGGCGAGCGCAACGCGGCCAGCCATGGCGGCCGCACCATGGCGCTCTCGCAGACCGCCAGCAAGGCGTACCGCGTCGGCAGCTCCTGGCTGCAGCCCTGGGTCAACATCACCCACACCCAGCAGCAGATCGACGGCTACACCATCAGCAACCCCTATGTCTCCGACCTGACCTATTCCGGGGCGGAGGTGAACGACACCGTGGCGAGCCTCGGCCTGAACGCCACCGGTGACCGGATCGCCCTCGACCGGCGCTTCGGCCTGACCCTGACGGGCGGGCTCAGCTACACGCGCAGCCTGCACCTCGACGACTACCAGGTGCAGGTCAGCGAGCAGGCGATGGGCGGCCTGGACCAGACCGAGACGATCGAGCGCGAGGGCTACGAGACGGTGGGGCTCAGGCTCGGCTCGGTGCTCGACATGGGCGAGGCGCTCTCGCTCAGCGCCGACTACGCGCTGAGCAAGCAGGTCGGGGTCGAGACCGACCACGCCATCACCGCCCGCTTCAACTACCGCTTCTGACACCCCGGAACACGGGCGCGCCCCTTGGGGCGCGCCGGTGTCGCGGCCGCACCCCACGGCCGCCTCGACCATCGCCAGTGGTCCTGCTCAGGGCGCCCGAGACAACTCTCGGGCGCCCCCTTCTTTTTCAAGACGGGGAAGGGGGGGCAAAGATCGCGAAACCACCCGCAAGGTGGAGATGAGGCCTTGCGGGTGTCTCGCGAGCGGACGTCGGGGGTGGTGCTGCGCCCGGCTCAGGCCGCGCAGGCGAGCCTGTCGGTACCGAGCCGGGTCACATCGTACCAGGCCTCGTCGTCCAGCAGCACGGTGTGGGCCGCCGCGAAGCCGTTGAAGTCGGTGCGGAGCGCGCAGGAATAGGCGCCCATCATGCCGACCTCGATCCAGTCGCCGTCGGCGACATCGGCCGCGAGCCAGTGCGGCCCGGGCATGCTGTCGATGCTGTCGCAGGTCGGGCCGAAGAGGTCGAAGCTGACCTGGCGGCCGCCGCGTGGCCCGTGCACGCCGAGGGCGCGCGTCGGGAACTGCGGCCCGACCCACTTGAGCTCGGCGAGATTGCCGTAGACGCCGTCGTTCAGGTAGAGCGCCTGGCCGCGGCGCAGCTCGACCCGCGCGAACACGGAAGCGCCGTCGGCGACGAGGAGACGGCCGGGCTCGCACTGCAGGCCGCAAGTGAGCCCGTGCTCGCCGACCGCCCGGAGGATGGCCGCGACGAAGGCCTCGAAGGGCGGCTCGTCACCCGTGTAGGCGGCCGGGAAGCCGCCGCCCACGTCGAGATGGTCGATGCCGCCCACCTCGTCGATGATGCCGGCGACGATGCCGATCGCCCGCTCGAAGGCCTGCGGGGCGAGGCACTGGGAGCCAACGTGGAAGGTGACGCCCGTGCTCCGGGCCACAGTCTTGCACTGCCTGAGAAGTGCGATCGATTCCTCGACCGTTGCGCCGAACTTGCCGGTGAGCGTCAGGAGCGCACCGTCGCCCGGGACGGCGACGCGGACGAAGAGCTCGAGATCCTCGGCGGCGCCGGTGGCGGCCACGATCTTGTCGAGCTCGCGCGGATGGTCGAGCACGTAGCGGCGCACGCCATGCGCGAAGTACGCCTCGGCGATCGCCTCGAGGCTCTTGACCGGATGCATGAAGTGGCAGGCCGCCTCCGGAAAGAGACCGCGCACGAGGCGGATCTCCTTGATCGAGGCGGTGTCGAAGTGACGCACGCCGGCGTCGAAGAGGGCGCGCAGGACGACCGGATGGTCGTTGCACTTGACCGCGTAGAGCACGTCACCCGGAAACGCGGCGAGCACGTCGCTCGCGCGTCGCTCGATGAGGTGTGGCCGAATGCCGACCACCGGAATCTCTGGAGTGGAGACGCGAATCATCGCGGCCACGCCGCCGTAGGACTGGATCATGCCGATCCCCCAACCCGTTAGAGTTAAGTAGACCAGTATGCCGCCGCCGCGCGTGCCGCTGTGCATTGGGCAAAACTGACGAAGCCCCTATATGCGGTATGGGGTCAGGAAAGTCCAGAATTCGATTCACCGAAATTTGGGAATACGACCCCGGAAGCGCCCATTTGCCGCCTTCGGGGCGGGCCACGCGCGGCGTACGCCGGTGCGAGAAAAGACAAGGAGAACACATTGATCGACCTCTATACCTGGAGCACCCCGAACGGCCGCAAGGTCTCCATCATGCTGGAGGAGTGTGGGCTGCCCTACACGGTGCACGAGATCGACATCGGCAAGGACCAGCAATTCGCGCCCGAGTTTCTGGCGATCAGCCCGAACAACAAGATCCCGGCGATCGTTGATCGGGAGAACGGCCGTTCGGTCTTCGAGAGTGGCGCCATCCTCATCTATCTGGCCGAGAAGACCGGCAAGTTCGGCGGCGCTGACGAGGCCGAGCGGCTCGCCGTGCTCGAGTGGCTGATGTGGCAGATGGGCGGCGTCGGCCCGATGCTCGGCCAGGCGCATCACTTCCTCCGCTTCAATGTCGGCAAGGCGCCCTATGCCGAGGAGCGCTACGGCAACGAGGCGAAGCGGCTCTACGGCGTCGCCGACCGACGGCTCGCCACGCATGCCTATCTCGCCGGCGACAATCCAAGCATCGCCGATTTCGCCACCTGGCCCTGGTTCTCCCGCTTCGAGTGGCAGGGCATCGACCTCGCCGAATTCCCCAATGTCCGCCGCTGGTATCTGGACCTCGCCGGGCGGCCGGGCGTGCAGCGCGGCTATGACGTGCCGGCCCGGGGCAACGCCATTCCGCTGCCGGGCTGACAACAGGTGAGCGCGCTCGATCGCCCGTCCGTGCAGCGGGTCGTCCAGGCTCTCGCCGGGACCGGCCTCGGCGAGCGGGTGGTCGAGCTCGACGCCACGGCGCGGACCGCCGCCGATGCGGCCCTGGCCTGCGGCGTGCCGGTCGGCGCCATCGTCAAGTCGCTCGTGTTCCTGGTCGGCGACACGCCGGTCATGGCACTCGTCGCGGGCGACCGGCGCTGCCGCACCGCCGGCCTGGGCGTCAGCCTCGGTCTCGCCGGCGAGGTGCGGCGCGCCGATGCGGAGCGGGTGCGGGATCTTACCGGCTTCGCCATCGGCGGGGTCGCCCCGGTCGGCCACCCGGCGCCGCTGCCGACCGTCATCGACGGCAGCCTCGGCCGCTTCGGGCGGCTGTTCGCGGCTGCCGGCCACCCACACTGCGTCTTCGCCACGGACCTTGCCGAGCTCGTTCGCCTGACGCAGGGCAGGCTCAGCGACGACATCGGCGAACCCCTGACCTGAATTTGCAGCGCCTGGAGCATACATGACGACGACCGTCATCGGTCTTTCCGGCAGTCTCCGCCGGGCCAGTCTGAACACCCGATTGCTCGAGGCAGCGATCGAACTCGCTCCGCCCGACATGACCATCGAGCGGGCCGGGTTCGGCGATTTTCCGGTCTTCGACCAGGACCTCCAGGATGCCGCAATGCCGGCGGCGGTCAGCGAGCTGGCGGAGCGGATCCTTGGGGCCGACGGGGTGCTGATCGTCTCGCCGGAGTACAACTACTCGATCCCGGGCGGCCTCAAGAACGCGATCGACTGGCTGTCGCGCGACCAGCGCGGCCCCTTCCGGCAAAAGCCCGTGGCGATCATGGGGGCGAGCCCCGGCCGCCTCGGCACTGCCCGCATGCAGTACCACCTGCGCCAGGTCTTCGTCTTTCTCGATGCCCGCGTCCTCAACAAGCCGGAAGTGATGGTCGGTGGTGCGGCCGCCCTCTTCGATGCGGCAGGGCGGCTGACCGACGCGGCGACCCGCGACATCGTCGGCCGGCAGCTTGCGGCGCTGGCCCAGGCCATCGGCGAGCGCCGCCGGCTTGCAGGGGAAGGGTGAGGCCATGAGCCGACCGGAGAGTGGTTCGATAGCGACGATCGTCGTGCCGCGCACGGCCGATATCGGCGGCTTCGAGGTGCGGCGTGCCCTGCCGTCGCGGGCGGTGCGGACAGTCGGCCCCTTCGTCTTCCTGGACCAGATGGGGCCGGGCGAGTTCCTGACGGCCGGCGGGCTCGACGTGCGGCCGCACCCGCATATCGGCCTCGCCACCGTGACCTATCTCTTCCATGGCCGGATCCTGCACAAGGACAGCCTCGGCACGTCGCTGCCGATCGAGCCCGGGGCGGTCAACTGGATGACGGCCGGCCGGGGCATCGCCCATTCGGAGCGCACGCCGGCGGAGGACCGGGCGGCGCCGAGCCGGCTCTTCGGCATCCAGGCCTGGGTGACGCTGCCGGCAGCCCTCGAGGAGACCGACCCGGCCTTTACGCACCACGCGGCACCGAGCCTGCCCATGGTCGAGGGCGACGGGGCATCCGTGCGGGTGATCACCGGCGCGATCTTCGGCGCCGTCTCGCCGGTCGAGACGGCCTCGGAGATGGTCTATGCCGACATCACGCTCGCCGCCGGCGCCCGCCTGCCGCTCGATCCGGTGGTCGAGGAGCGGGCCCTCTATCTGGTGGCCGGGCGGCTGCGCATCGGCCCGGACGAGCATGAAGCCGGCCGGCTGCTGGTGCTAGCCCCGGGCGACCGGCTCACCGTCGAGGCGCTAGAGCCGGCCCGGCTCATGTACCTTGGCGGCGCCCCCCTCGATGGCCCCCGCTATCTCTGGTGGAACTTCGTTTCGTCGCGCAAGGACCGGATCGAGGCGGCCAAGGCGGACTGGCAGGCCGGCCGCTTCGCTGTTGTGCCGGGCGACGGCGAGTACATCCCGCTGCCCGAAGCCTGAGCGAAAGCCGGCCGAACCATGCGCCGATCATTGACGCTCGGCCCGCTGACCTTGTAGAACCCGCCGGTCCGGAGACGTGGCCGAGTGGCTGAAGGCGGCGGTTTGCTAAACCGTTATACAGGGTGAACCTGTATCGGGGGTTCGAATCCCCCCGTCTCCGCCAGACGGCGCTGCCGTCTCAACGCGGGTCGATCGGCGTCGTGATCGTCGCGTCCAGTTCACCTTCGATGAAGGCCGCGTAGGCGAGCAGGTCGTGCTCGGCGCGTGGCCTTGCCACGACCTGGAGGCCGACGGGCAGGCCGCCTGCCGTGAAGCCGCAGGGCATCGAGAGGGCGGGGGCGGTCGTCAGGGTGATGGCGTAGGCGATCGCCAGCCAATCGATATAGGTCTCGAACTGGTGGCCGGCGCAGTTCTCGACATAGCGCTGCTCGACGGGGAAGGGGGCGACGATGGTCGCCGGCGTCAGCAGCAGGTCGTAGGTTTCGAAGAAGGCGACCGTGCGTGCCACCATCCTGGCACGCTGCGCCTCGGCCTCGAGGTGCTCGGCGGCGTCGAGCTTCAGTCCCTTTTCGATGTTCCACGCCATTTCCGGCTTCAGGAGATGCGGGAAGTCCCGCAGCTTGGCGCCATGCGCGGCGGCGAAGTTGAAGGCGCGCAGCACCTGGAAGGCGCTGTGCGCTTCGGAGAGGTCGGGATGCGCTTCCTCGACGCCGACGCCCGCTTTGGCGAGCTTCGAGGCGGCCGCACGGCAGATCGCCGCCACTTCCGGGGCGACCGGCGTGATGCCGAGATCGGCGCTGAAGGCGACGCGGAGCGGCTTTCTCGGGCTGCTGGCATGGTCGCGATAGCTGAGCGGCAGGCGCGGCAGCGAGCGCGGATCGGCCGGGGCCTCGCCGCACATGGCGTCGAGCAGGAGCCCCGTATCGGCGATGTTGCGCGCCATGGGCCCTTCGGCGCCGAGCAGGTTGTCGACCAGGACGCCGGGATCGCGCGCCACGCGGCCGGCCGTTGGCCTGAAGCCAACCACACCGCAGAAGCTGGCGGGGTTGCGCAGGGAGCCGCCCATGTCGCTGCCATGGGCGACCCAGGCCATGCCGGTCGCCAGCGAGACCGCGGCCCCGCCGGACGAGCCTGCCGCCGAGCGCGTGCGGTCCCATGGGTTCAGCGTGGCGCCGAAGACCTCGTTGAAGGTGTTCGCCCCGGCGCCGAACTCCGGCACGGCACTCTTGCCATAGACCACGCCGCCCTCGGCCTCGAGGTTCTGCACGAGGATGTTGGAGCGGGTGGGAACATGATCGGCGTAGATCGGCGAGCCCCAGGTGGTGCGCACGCCTTCGACCTCGGCCAGATCCTTGATCGGCAGCGGCAGGCCGGCCAATAGCCCGCGTTCCTCCGATGGAAGCTGCATGAGCCGCTTCGCATGATCGCGGGCGCGGTCGAAGCAGAGTGTCGGCAGCGCGTTGACCAGGGGATCGACCTCGGCGATGCGCGCTTCCACCGCCTCGAGCAGATCGAGCGGCGTGATCTCGCCACGGCCGAGGTCATCGACGATGGAGCAGGCCGTACGGTCGATCAGTTCGGATCGGGATGACATGCGATCGTGCCTTTGGCTGGGCGGTGGGTAGCCGGTGCCGACTGACCAAGGCGGCGTTCTCTTCGACCATGTTGCGTCCGCTCACCGCCAGCCCGGTGCGGCTGGCGGTCGACGCAAGGCGGCGCAACGCGATGTGCGCCGCCGGGGGCTCATGCGTGCACGGCGTCCGGAAGTGCCGGAATGCCGCCGCGCACGCCGGGTGTCAGGTCACCGTGATACACGTCCAGGAACGACTCGGGCAGTTCCTGCCCGTCCCGAACAGAGAGCCACAGGCGGAGCAGGTGGCGCTTCTCGGCCGGATTGGCGTAGTCGACATAGGCGTTTCGGCTGTGGAAGCTCACGTAGTTGTTGAGCCACTGGATGTCGCCGACCTGGAAGTCCATCGCCAGGACGACGCCCGGGCGCCGCAGGGTCGTGTCGAGGTAGTCGAGCGCCTCCAGCTGTTTCGCCGACAAAGGTGGCACCTCCGGCAGGCGCGGTGCGGTTTCGGTGCGTCCGCGGCTGTAGCGCGTGAAGACGCGGCCGTCCTTCCAGCTGAAGACCGGCAGCCGGTAGTAGGGCTTGTCGCCCGGCTGCTCCTCCTCCTTCTTGTCCAGGTAGAACGGCTCGTAGAGCTGCTCCAGCAGGTCCAGCCGCTCCTCCAGCATGATGTTGTGAACGGTCATGGCGCTGGCGACGAAGCTCTCGCCGCCGCGTTTGGCTTTGCGCCAGCACATGAGCGAGACGACGTCACAGGTGTCGGTGTGGAAGGGCGCCTCGTTCGGCTTCATGTAGCCGCGCTTGTTGGGGTCGCTCAGGGCGCTGTCGACCACCTTCACATGGCCCATCAGCTCGCCCTTGCCGTTCTGCGAGACGGCGCGGCCGATATGGGTGCCGAGGCCCCAGTAGATGATTTGCGCCTCGTCGAACGTGTAGCGCCGCAGCGGCAGGCCCCGGGTCAGGACGAAGCCCCGCCCATCCTGCAGATCGCTGCGCATCCGCGCGAACGTCCTCTCCAGGCTCGGCAGCGGAAAGTCCTGCCGCGAGATCTCGGCGAGTGGCAGCCGCCGTTGCTGGACGGCACGCATGGCAGCCTCGATCTCCTCGATTTCCGCGAGCTCGAAGACGTAGAGCCAGGATTCGTCGTTCTCCATATCGCTGCCCATCCAGGCGGCTGGACCGCTGTAGGGCTGCAGCCCCTGTGCCGGCCGACAGGCCCTGATCTCGACGCGGTTTGCCGTTCTGCTCATCTGCTCACTCCCGCTGCTGCTATCGTCGCTGGCTGTCCGCGAGGCGCACGTCCATGGCGTCGCGAATGCCGTCACCCAGTAAGTTGAAGGCCAGCACCAGAAAGAAGATCGCGCATCCGGGGAAGATGGCGATCCAGGGTGCCTGCTGGAGATAGGGGTAGCCCAGCCGCAGCATGGAGCCCCATGCCGCCTGTGGCGGGGTCACGCCGGCCCCGAGGAAGCTCAGCCCGGCTTCGGCGATGATCGCTTCGGCCGCCATGATGGAGCCATAGACCGTCAGCGCCGCCACGGTGTTGGGAAAGATGTGGTCCGCCAGGATCTGCCGGTCGCGAGCGCCGGCCGCACGGGCCGCCTCGACGAAGGTTTCCTCGCGCAGGGATATCACCTGGGCGAACATCACGCGTGCAAAGGCAGGCGTGTAGGTGATGCCGACCGCGAGGATGATGTTGCCGAGGCTGGGGCCGAGCACGGCAGCGATCGTCAATGCCAGAATGATGGAGGGGAAGGCCCATAAGGCATCCATCACCCGCATGATCGCATCGCGGATCCAGGAGTCGGTGTAGCCCGCGATCATGCCGAGCGTGACGCCGAAGAGCATGGCGAGGCCGACGGCGCCGAAGCTCACGGCGCAGGCCACGCGGCTGCCGTGGATGATGCGGCTCAGGATATCGCGTCCGAGATGATCGGTGCCGAACCAGAATTCGGCGTTCGGCGGGTCGAACGTGTTGGCGAGCGAGATCTGGTTCGGCGGGTAGGGGGAGATGAAATCGGCGAGCAGCGCTGCCAGGAAGAAGGCGGAGATCAGTATGGCCCCGGCGATGTTGTAGGGATTGCGCACGAATCGCCTGAGCGCCCGGTGCCGCTTCTTCGGGTCGCGGCGCAGCTCGGCGGCATCGGCACCTGCCAGTTCCTCGATCCGGGAATTGAGAAAAGCCATGTCAGGTCCTGCCCGCCAGCCGGATGCGTGGATCGATGACTCCGTAGAGCACGTCGACCAGCAGGTTGATCCCGAGCACGCCGAGTGCCGCCACCATGATGCCCGCCTGGACGACGACGAAATCCCGGCCATTGACGCCCTCGACGATCAGGCTGCCCATGCCGGGAATGGAGAAGATCGTCTCGGTGACGACGGCACCGCCGAGCAGTCGCCCGGTCTGCAGGCCGACCACGGTCAGCACCGGGATGAGCACGTTGCGCATCGCATGCGGGGTGATGACCATGTACTCGGGCAGCCCCTTGGCACGTGCCGTGCGAATGTAGTCGGTGCGCAGCACCTCGAGGAAGGCCGAGCGGGTCTGGCGCACGACGACCGCCGTGAAGCCTGCCGCAATGGTCACCGCCGGCAGGACCATCGAGCTCGCCCAGCCCGAGAAGCTCTCGCTGATGGGCACGATGCCCGAAGGCGGCAGCCAGTCGAGCCAGAGGCCGAAGATGAGGATCAGCAGGATACCGAGCCAGAAGTTGGGCATCGCCATCCCGATGGTGGTGAGGCCACGCATGACCATGTCCGGGCTCTGGCCATGGCGCCTCGCGGCGATCAGTCCGGCGGGAATGCCGACGACGACCGCGAGGAACATGCCGCAGAGCGCCAGCTGGATCGTGTAGGGCAGGGCTCGGGCGATCAGCTCGGTCACCGGGAAGCGCGTGTGCATCGACCGGCCGAGATCACCCTGGAGCGCGTTGCCGATCCAGTGGAGGTATTGCATGTAGAGGGGCTGATCGAGGCCGAGCTTCCGCTTGAGGAGGGCGATGTCCTCCTCATTCGCCAGCTCGCCCAGCATGGCCGTGGCCGGGTCGCCCGGAATCAGCAGGATGATCGAGAACACCAGCACGCTGACGAGGAACGCCACGAGCAGCGTCTGGAGGAAACGTCGGAGCAGGAAAGCGGTCACTGCGGTCGGCTCGAAGCGATGCGAGACGGCGTGCGGCGGGGAGCGACGTTTCGGTCGCTCCCCGCCCGCACTGCCTAGTCTGCCAGCCAGGCGTCGGTCAGGCGCCACACGCCTTCGTGCTGGTACTCCAGGCCATGCAGCCTCGCGCTCGCCCCGTCATAGCTTTGCGCGGCGAAGAGGAAGGTCTGGCCAGCATCGTCGAGGACGATCTGCTGGATCTCGTGCAGCAGTTGCTCCTGCGCCTCGGGATCCATTTCCGCCGCCAGCTTCGCCACGGCCGCGTCGAAGTCCGCATTGTTCCATGCGGCCCGGTTCACCGGCCCGTCGGAGGCCAGCTGCTGCTGCAGCCACGTGACGGCCGTCGGCAGCGGCAGGTTCGTCTGCGCCATGGCGATCTCGAAATTGCCGCTGGTCGCGCGGTCGACATAGATCAGCCGCTCGAGCGAGACGATCTCTGTGTTGATGCCGATCTGCTGGAGGAACGCCTGGACCGCCGGAGCGATCTGGATGTCGGGCTCCCGATTGATCATCATGAACTCGACATCGAGGCCATCGCCGTGGCCCGCCTCGTTCATCAGCTGCTGCGCCTTCTCCGGGTCATACGAATAGGGCGTGTAGTCCCAGTAGGACGGCTCGCTCGGCAGGAGGATGAACGGCTGCACATAGCCGACGCCGGGCAGGATAGCCTCGGCCATGGCCTGCCGGTCGAGGGCATAATTGATCGCCTGGCGCAGCTTCAGGTTGTCGAACGGCGGTTGCCGCATGTTCAGGTAGAGCCGGTACATGGTCGCCGATGGCGCTTCGATGAGCTCGAGCTCAGGATCGGCGCGGATGTCCTCGAGGCTCTCGGCCGGGATGCGCTTGGTGAGCTGCGAGCGACCCGTCTGCAGCTCGACGACGGCGACGGAGTCCTTGGCGATCACGCGGACGACGATCTCGTCGAGATAGGGCAGCGGCTCGCCATCCTCGCCCATCTGCCAGTAGTCCGGATTTTTCTTCAGCGAGACGTGGTCGCCCGGCACCCAGTCCTCGAAGACGAAGGGGCCGGTGCCGACCGGATGTCGCGTGATATCCTCGCCGAGCTCCTGATAGGCGGTCGGCGACATCATCAGGCCGCCCTTGTAGGTCAGGCCCGGCATCATGATGGACGACGGGTTCTTGAGGTTCACCCGGATCGTATAGTCGTCGATGACGTCCGTGCCGGCATAGTCGGGATAGAGCCGGTAGGCCTGGGTGGCGTCCTCGGGATCCAGGAGGCGGTCCAGGTTGAACTTCGCGGCCTCCGCATTGAACGGCGTGCCGTCGTGGAAGGTCACGCCCTCGCGCAGCTTGAACGTGATGCTCTTGCCGTCCGGCGCCAGCTCCCAGCTCTCCGCCAGTTCCGGCACGAACTCGCCGGCCTCGTTCTGGCGGATGAGCCGTTCGTAGACGGCGAGGTAGACGACGCCTTCGGTCCCGCCATAGGCATTGCCGTTGACGGGGTCCATGGAGGTGACCTTGACCTGGCTGGTGGCCACGAGCTTGCCGCCGCGCTCGACCGCCCCTGCCGTCATGGGGGCGGCCAGCAGCAGCGCCGCCATCGCGGAGGCTACGCCGGATCTCCTCAGCGCCGCACCTATCTGTACCATCTCCTTCAGCTCCCCTTATTGCTTGTTGATTCAGTCACTGGCGACTTGCCTGGCCGGCTGCCCGGTCGACCTTCAACCGGCCGTAGACCTGCTCCCCCGGCACGTCCGGGCGGGGCTGGTCCTTGGCAGAACCTGCTTCGTGCAGGTGGCAGGCGGCAAGGTGCCCCGGCTCGATGGCGCGCAGCTTCGGCTCCTCCGTCCGGCAGCGCTGCATGACGTAGGGGCACCGGGTATGGAAGTGGCAGCCGCGCGGCGGGTTGACGGGACTCGGCACGTCGCCGGTCAGGACGATCCGCCGGCCGTGCCGGGCCTGCTTCGGGCTCGGGACGGGGACGGCCGAGATCAGCGCTTCCGTGTAGGGATGCCCGGGTGCGGCGAACAGGGTCTGCGTGTCGGCGAGCTCGACGATGCGTCCGAGATACATGACGGCGATGCGGCGGCTGACATGCTGCACGACGGCGAGGTCGTGGGCGATGAAGAGATAGGAGAGACGGTACTCGTCCTGCAGGTCCATGAGCAGGTTGATCACCTGGGCCTGGATCGAGACGTCGAGCGCCGAGACCGCCTCGTCACAGACGATGAGGCTTGGATTGAGGGCGAGCGCACGCGCGATGCCGATGCGCTGGCGCTGGCCGCCGGAGAACTCGTGCGGGTAGTCGGCCATGCGCCCGGGGTTCAGGCCGACGCGCCTGAAGAGCGCTGCCGCGCGCTCCTCCCGCACCTTGCCGGAAGCGGTGCGATGCAGCGCCATCGGCTCCGCGACGATACGCCCCGCGGTCATGCGCGGGCTGAGCGACGAGTACGGATCCTGGAAGATGATCTGGATCTCGCGCCGGATGGCCCGCAGGCGCTCGCCCTTGATCCGGGTGATGTCCTCGCCATGCAGCCGGATCGTGCCCGAGGTCGGCTCGATGAGCCGCATCGCGGCCCTGCCCACCGTCGACTTGCCGCAGCCGCTCTCGCCGACGAGCCCCAGCGTCTCGCCATGGCCGATCTCGAAGGAGACGCCATCAACGGCGAGGACCCGCGAAGCCCGGCGGGAGAACAGCCGGTTGCGTCCCGCGAAATGCTTCTTGAGGTCGTCCACCTGGAAGAGGGGCCGGTAGGCGTCATTATCCGGGCTCGTTGGGGCAGCCTGCATCAGACGCGGGCCTCGAGCACCCGGTCGCTGTGCCAGCAGGCGGCGACATGACCCGGCAGCTTCTCCTCGAGCGGCGGCGCCTCGTTGCGGCAGAGGTTGGTCGCGTGCGGGCAGCGCGGCGCGAAGCTGCAGCCTCGCGGCAGCTGGTCGAGCGAGGGCACCATGCCCTTGATCTCGTTCAGGCGGTCGCGGCGACCCTCCCATGGCCCCAGTGCCAGATGCGGGATGGAGGAGAGGAGGCCGCGCGTATAGGGGTGGCAGGGCGCTTCGAAGAGCTCGTCGACGTCGCTCTCCTCGACCTTCTTCCCGGCATACATGACGACGACGCGCTCGGCGATCTCGGCGATGACGCCCATGTCGTGGGTGATCAGCAGCACGGCCGTGCCGAGTTTGTCCTGCAACTCGCGCATCAGGCCAAGGATCTGCGCCTGGATCGTGACATCCAGTGCCGTCGTCGGCTCGTCCGCGATCAGGACCCTGGGGTCGCATGCCAGGGCGATGGCGATCATCACGCGCTGGCGCATCCCACCGGACAGCTGGTGCGGATACTCGTCCAGGCGCCGCGCCGCTTCCGGGATATGCACGAGGCGCAGCATCTCGACGGCACGTTCCCGGGCCGCCTTCCGCGACAGGCCCTGGTGCACCATCAGCGTCTCGCCGATCTGGCGGCCAATGGTCAGCAGCGGGTTGAGCGACGTCATCGGCTCCTGGAAGATCATGGAGATGCGGTTGCCGCGCAGCCGCTGCATCGCCGCGTCGTCGAGGGACAGCAGATCGACGCCCTCGAACCGGACGGCACCGCCGACGATCCGTCCCGGCGGATCGGGGACGAGACGCAGGATGGAGAGCGCTGTCACGCTCTTCCCGCAGCCGGATTCACCAACCACGCCAAGCGTCCTGCCTCGCTCCAGGTTGAAGGAGACATCGTCGACGGCCGGCAAGACATCGTTATGCGAACCGAAGACGGTTCTGAGATTGCTCACCTCGAGCACGGTCGATGGCGTCGACGTCATGTGGGCCGCAGCATGTGAATGGGGCCTCTTTCACCCAATCCACGCTGCCGGGTCAGGACGAGGGCCCGCATGCCGGGCATGGGCACGCGACGAGGAGAGATGGTGGCGGCTATCCGCGCCAGACTCCACTGGTCGGCGGTGCCGAATCCGCCAAACCGCATATGCGCAACAAGCACTTTTGAGCCACCTCCCAGATCCGGATTAGATCAATGGCAGGGAATAGTCAATTCGTCGTACAAAACTCCCAGTTGTCAAATTTTGCACGTAAATTCATGTGTTTGAGATGAAAACTTATATCGAAACGGGAAGTGTTCAGCACGCCTGAAGGCGGTCAGGGGGTGGCGGGGTCCAACTCAATCCGCTGCCTGGCCACGCGTGTCGGCGGGTGTGGGGGGCAGGGAGGCGTAGAAGGCGGCGAGGGCGTCGATCTCGTCATCGATCAGCTCGGCGGCGACGGCGTGCATCAGGTGGGCGCGGCTGGTGCCGCCGCGCTCGCCGTCGCGCCAGAGGTGGAGCTGGGTGCGGAGATAGGGCTCGTACTGGCCGGCGATGGTCGGGAAGAGTGGCGAGCGGCGGGTCGGCCAGGGGCCGTGGCAGGCGCGGCAGGCGGCGACGTCGGGGTCGGCCGGATCGCCCATGGCGAGCCGGCGGCCGGTCTCGACCAGCAACGGATCCGCTGCCGCCGTGGCCGGATGGCCGGGCCGGTCCGAGCCCGCCCCGGCGAAGTGGCGCGCCAGGCGGGCGATCGCCGCGTCGTCGAGGGTCGAGGTCGCCTGGTGCATGATGCCGCTTTGCCGGGCACCGCCGCGATAGGCCTCCAGCGAGGCTGCCATGTAGGTCTCGCCCAGAATGTCGAGGCGCGGCACGAACTGGTTGCCGCGCCCGCCGCCATCGCTGCCATGGCAGGCGGTGCAGCGGGCGAGGTCCGGCATTTCGGATACAGGTGGGGCGGCGACGAGCTCGGCATAGCCGGCACCGGCGGCGTCCACCTGCCGGAGAAAAGCGACCACAGCCCAGACGTCGTCGTCGCGTGTCCGGGTCGGCCAGGCCGGCATGCCGGTCATCTTGACGCCGTTCTTGACGATCCAGAAGAGCTCCTCCGGCTCCCAGTCCGCCACGGCTTCGGTGATCGGCGGCGGCACCGGCTCCATGGCGCGGATCGTGGCGGGCTGCCGTTCGCCCGGGGCACCGTGGCAGAGCCGGCAGGCGCTGTCGTAGTGGCGCGCACCGAGTGCCACGAGATCGGCAGAGCCGAGGTCCGGCGTGGCGGAGGCGGGCGGGGCGCGCAGCTCGACCGCGTGCTCGTAGGTCGTGTGCAGCAGCCACTCGACGCCCGGCCAATGGCCCTGTCGGGCGGAGACGTTGTAGAGCCCGAGCCAGACCACGAGCACCGCCCCGGCGAGCCCTGCGGCAGCGAGCCAGGCTATATGGCGGATGAAGCGCCTCATGCCGGCTGCCCCGCGCGTGGCCGGTCGCCCGCCAGAAGCCGGGCGAGGAGGGCCAGCGCCGCCAGGAGATAGACGGGCGTGCCGATGCCGAGCATCAGCATGCCGCCGACCTGCTGGTCGGCGAGGCTGCCGCAGATGGCGGCTGGGTAGAGCGGCGAGGGGGCGAGGAGCAGGAGGGCGCCGAGCAGCGTCATGTGCATCGAGGTGAGGAGGAGCCCGCCCACGCCGGCGAGTGCCCGGCCGCTGGCGAGGACGCTGAGCCAGATCGCCATGCCCGCTGCGAGGAAAGACGCCTGCTCGGCGAGGAACCAGCCGGTCGAGGTCTGTGCCGCCGCATGGGCCGCCGGCAGGTGCCAGCCCCAGACGACGAGGAACTCGATGACGGCCGCACTTAAAGGCGGGATGGCGGCACCGAGGCCGAGCGGGGCGAGGCCCAGGGCGAGCAGCGGCGTGGCGATGGCCACCACCGTCATGTGGCGGAGCATGTGGTCGGCGAAGGGCCAGAGCGAGAACGGCTCGCCGATCGTCCAGGCGGCGGCGCAGAGGGCGAGGCCAAGGGCGAGGCAGAAGGCGCGGGTCATTGGCAGCCCACCCCGAAAGCGGCCGGCAGGGCGACGTAGACGACGCCGACGAACGAGATCACTGCCAGGAGGAAGGAGGCGTGGCCGAGAAACTCGTGCCGGTCCTCCGCTACCGCCCGGTCGTGGACATGGTCGTAGTCGTCGAGGAAGTCCCATTGCCGCCAGGCCTGCCAGCCGACCCAGGCGATGCCGGCAAGGGCCAGGACGGTGACCCCGCCGATGCCGAGGCGGAGCCAGGCGAGCGTCGCCTCAGTGCCGCCGAGCCTGGCGCAGACCAGCGCTGCCCCGACATAGCAGAGGAGGAAATGGGCGCTCCAGATGAGCGGGCCGAAAGCGATTCGCCAGAGGCTGTCGGCCTCCTCGGCGAAGCTGCGGCGTTCCTCGTCGGGGTGCAGCCGGGACATCTCAGAGCAGCCTCGGCACGAGGCCGATCACGGCCGCCGCCACCAGCACCTGCAGGCAGAGGAAGTGCCAGAAGAGCGTAACGTTCTGGATGTCGGCATCATGCTCGGGGGTCATGCGGCGGGCGATGCTGCGGGCCAGGCAGTAGGCCTGCATGATGATGCCGGCGCCGATATGGACCACGACCCAGACGACGATGGCATAAATGATGGCCGGATAGACGTGGCTCGTCGGCTCGAGCCCGGCGGCAAGGAGCGACCAGACGAGCGCTGTGGCACCCGCCACCGCGCAGGCGGCACCACCGGCCAGCGCCAGCCGCGCCGGTCGGACGTGGCCGTCGCCATTGGCCCGGCGGGCCGCAACGGTGGCGAGCCAGGCAGCGACGAGCAGCAGGCCGCCCGACGCCACCCAGCCCGCATGCGCGTGGACGGCGCCCTCCGGCGGGAAGGCCGGGGTCGCGGTCCAGTAGAAGAAGAAGCCGAAGACGATGCTGGCAAACGCGGTCGAATCGCCGAGCATGGTGATCCACATGCCCCACCAGCCGGGCGCCGCCGGCCCCGAGGCGTAGATCGGCAGGCTGAGGCCGAGGCCCACGTCCTTCGCCGGCTTCTCCGGCAGCGGGGCCGTGCCCGTCCACAGCCACCAGACGACGCAGAGAATGGCGAGGCAGGCCGAGACGATGGCCGGCGGGTAGAGGTGGAACGTCGGGAAGATGAACGCCCCGCCGGTGAAGGCGGCGGCGAAGAGGGTGATCCAGGTCGGGCCGCCGACGCGCAGGCACTGGATGGGCTTCGCGTCCATGACCGTGGTGACCAGGGTCTCGCGCAGCCCCTCCTCGGCGTCCGGGAGGTAGTATCGCCCGGCATCCATCCGCTCGACGATGCGGGGCTGGTCCCAGAGCGGGTAGCGGCTCTCGACATAGGGGATGGAGCGCACCCCCCAGGCTTCCTCCGGCACGTCGTGCGACCACTCCAGTGTGCCGGCATTCCAGGGGTTGCGCGGGGTCAGTGGCTGGCGCCCCTTCGGGCGGAGCAGATCCCAGGTGAAGACGAGGAAGCCGGCGGCGACGACGAAGGCGCCGAGCGTCGAGATCATGTTGGGCCAGTCCCAGCCCAGCCCGCCCGGATAGGTGAAGACGCGCCGTGGCATGCCCATGAGCCCGGTGAAGTGCATCGGCAGGAAGGTGATGTTGAAGCCTGTGAAGATGAGCCAGAAGGACCACGTGCCGAGACGGGGCGAGAGCAGCTTCTTGGTGAAGATCGGGAAGAAGTAGTAGACGCCGGCCAGCACCGGGAAGACCATGCCGCCGAACAGCGTGTAGTGGAGGTGGGCGACGACGAAATAGGTGTCGTGGACCTGCCAGTCGAACGGTGCCAGCGCCAGCATGACGCCGGTGAGGCCGCCGGCGGTGAAGACGGCGAGGGCGCCGGCAATGTAGAGCATCGGCACGCTGCGGCTGACCCTGCCGACCATCAGGGTGGCGACAAAGGCGAAGAGCTGCACGCCGGTCGGGATCACGACCGCCTCCGATGCGGCCGAGAAGAAGCCCAGCGAGATCGCCGGCAGGCCCGTCGTGAACATGTGGTGGACCCAGAGGCCGAACGACAGGAAGCCGGTGCCGACGGCCGAGAGGACGATCCAGGAATAGCCGACGATCGGCGTCTGGGCGGCGGTCGGCACCACCATCGCGGCAATCGCGATGGAGGGCAGGAAGATGATGTAGACCTCGGGGTGGCCGAAGATCCAGAAAAGGTGCTGCCAGAGCAGCGGATCGCCGCCGCGCTCGGGATCGAAGAACGGCCAGTCGAAGCTGCGCTCCAGCTCGAACAGGAAGTCGCCGG
>JAUIID010000250.1 GCA_030431615.1 Alphaproteobacteria bacterium | reverse complement strand
TTCGGCTCATTGCACCAGCAGCGGCATCATCAAAGTGGCGAGGCTGAGGACCAGGAAGAAGCCCGCCATGTCGGTGACGGTGGTGAGGAGCGGCCCGGAGGCGACGGCCGGGTCGGTGCCGAAGCGTTTGAGGACGAGGGGGACGATGCCGCCGATCGAGACGGCGATCATGGTGTTGATGGCGAGGGCGGCGCCGATGACCACGCCGAGCCAGGGATTGCCCTTCCAGACCCAGCAGACGACGCCGATCAGGAGGCCGAGGACGAGGCCGTTCATGACGCCGACCGAGATCTCCTTGAGCCAGACGCGGAGCGTGTCGGATGGGCGGGCGAGGCCCAGGGCCAGCTCGCGGAGCGAGACGGCGACGGCCTGGTTGCCGGAGCAGCCGCTCATGTCGGAGACCATGGGCAGGAAGATGGCAATGGCGATGACGGCGGCCAGGGTCTCCTCGTAGGCCGAGATGACGCTGGCGGCGATGATGTTGAGGACGATGTTGGCGCTGAGCCAGGCGAGGCGGCGGCGGGCGCGGACGAAGGTCGGCATGGAGCGGACCTCGTCGCCGATGACGCCCTGCAGCTTCAGGCTTTCGCTTTCGGTGCGTTCCTGGACGGCCTCGGCGAGGGCGGTGCGCGAGACGACGCCGATCAGCACGCCCTTGGCGTCGGCGACGGGGACGCCGAGGAAGGGGTGCTCGTCGAAGAGGTTCTCGAGCTCGTCGAGCGTGGCGGTGGGCGGCACCGCGATCGCCTCGCCCATGACCCCGGCGAGCGGCGTGCCGCGCCGCGTGGTGAGCAGGGTGCGGAGCGAGACGACGCCCTGAAGGCGGCCCTCGGCGTCGACGACATAGGGGTGCTGGCCGCGATAGCGCTCGAAATCGTCGTCCTCGGCGGTGAGGCCGCGGAGCACCGCACCGACCGTCTCGTCGACGCGGAAGGCGAAGGTCTCGGCCAGCATCAGGCCGCCGGCGGTGTCGCTGTCGTACTGGATGAGGCGGCGGACGTCGGCCGCGTCCTCCGGGTCCATGCGGGCGAGGATGGCCTCGGCGTCCGCGCTGTCGAGCTCGTCGATGAGGTCGACCTGATCGTCGCTGTCGAGCTCCTCGACGATGCTGGCGGCGACCCCGGCATCGAGCTCCTCGACGATCTCGGCGGCGAGCTCGGCGGGCGCTTCCTCGACGATCCGGGCGGCCGCCTCGGCGCTGACCAGGCCCAGCATCCGGTTGCGATCCTCGACCGACAGCTCGAGCGTGAGGCGGAGCGCCTCGCTCGGCGGCTGCTCGGCGAGCAGGGCCTCGAGGGCCGGGCCATCCTCGCGTTCCAGCGCTGCGTCGAGCAGGTCCTCGTCGGTGCGCGGTGGCGCTTCGGTCTCGGTCATCGGGCCCTCCTGCGGCACGGCGTGGCTGGGGGCCAGTGTAGAGAAATCCGGGTGCTTGGCGACCGGCGGCCGGGACGCAGGCAAGGGGCTTGCCCGTTGCCGACAATTCCACTATTCCAGAGATATGGAAATGAATGACGTTGTCCGCTCGCTCGCCGCCCTGGCGCAGGAGAGCCGCCTCGAGGTGTTCCGGCTGCTGGTGCAGGCCGGGCCCGAGGGGCTGCCGGCCGGCCGGATCGGCGACAGCCTGGGGCTGCCGTCGGCGACGCTGTCGTTCCATTTGAGCCAGCTCAGGCAGGCGGGCCTGATCACCTATCAGCGTCAGGGCCGCTCGCTGATCTACGCGGTCGAGTTCGCCGCGATGAACGAGCTGATCGGCTACCTCACAGAGAATTGCTGCCGGGGCGACGCCGCTTCCTGCGGGCTCGCACCCTGTGCCCCAACCACCATTGCCGCCGGGGGCGGCATGGGCAACGACCGAGGAGACGGAAGTGAAGCGCCTGCACGTGCACGTGTCCGTTGACGACCTGCCGGAGTCGATCCGGTTCTACTCGGGTCTCTTCGCCGCCGAGCCGACGATGCGCCGGGCCGACTACGCGAAGTGGCTGCTCGACGATCCGCGGGTGAACTTCGCCATCTCGCAGCGCGGTGGAACCGTCGGCATCGAGCATCTGGGCATCCAGGTGGAGACCGCGGACGAGCTGGCCGAGGTCCAGGCCCGGCTGCGGGCGGCCGGGCGGCCGGTGCTCGAGGAAGGGGCGACCACCTGCTGCTACGCGAAGTCGGAGAAGTCCTGGATCGGTGATCCGCAGGGCATCGCCTGGGAGGCGTTCCTGACCACGGGCGAGAGCACGGTCTACGGCGACAACCCCGAGCTCGAGCGGCTGGCGGGTGCCTGCTGCACGCCGGCGACGCCGCAGGGCGTCTGTTGCCCGCCCAAGGCCGAGCTCGCCCCGGACGCACCCTGCTGCGGAGCGCCGGCATGACCGAGCCCGTCTACAACGTCCTCTTTCTTTGCACCGGCAACTCGGCCAGGAGCATCATGGCGGAATGTGCCTTGAACCTGCGGGGCAAGGGGCGCTTTCGGGCGTTCTCGGCCGGCAGTCAGCCCAAGGGCGAGGTGCATCCCATGGCGCTCCGGCTGCTCGGGCAGATCGGGCACGACACGAGCGGGCTCCGCTCGAAGAGCTGGGACGAGTTCGCCGAGCCGGGTGCCCCCCGCCTCGATTTCGTCTTCACCGTCTGCGACAACGCGGCGAACGAGGTCTGCCCGGTCTGGCCCGGGCAGCCGATGACGGCGCATTGGGGGGTCGAGGACCCGGCCGCCTTCGAGGGCAGCGAGGAAAAGACGCTCGCCTTCTTCCGGCGCATCTACAGCTATCTGGACAACCGCGTGAAGATCTTCACGGCCCTGCCGATCGCCACCCTCGACCGCCTGTCGCTGCAGGACCAGCTTCGCGACATCGGCCGGACGAATGACGAGGTCGCCGAGGCATGAGCACGGCGACAGCAGCCCCGGCGGCACCGGCCGCCGGGATCGGGACATTCGAGAAGTGGCTCTCGCTCTGGGTGGCGGGCTGCATCGCCACAGGCGTGCTGCTCGGCAATCTCTTCCCCGGGGCCTTCGGTTTCCTCGCCTCGCTCGAGGTGGCGTCGGTCAACCTCGTCGTCGCCGTGCTGATCTGGGCCATGGTCTATCCGATGATGATCGGCATCGACTTCGCCAGCCTCCGCCATGTCGGCGACAAGCCGAAGGGGCTGGTGATCACGCTGGTCGTCAACTGGCTGATCAAGCCCTTCACCATGGCGCTCCTCGGCGTGCTCTTCTTTCGCCACATCTTTGCCGGCTTCATCCCGCCGGCCGATGCCGAGGGCTACATCGCCGGGCTGATCCTGCTCGGTGCCGCACCCTGCACCGCCATGGTCTTCGTCTGGTCGCAGCTCACCCGGGGCGATCCCGCCTACACGCTGGTCCAGGTCTCGGTGAACGACCTCGTCATGGTCTTCGCCTTCGCGCCGATCGTGGCGGTGCTGCTCGGCGTCACCGACATCGTGGTGCCCTGGGAGACGCTGCTCCTCTCGGTCGTGCTCTATATCGTGCTGCCGCTCGCCGCAGGCATCCTGACGCGCCGGCGGGTCTCCTCAGCGGCGGGGGGCGGGCAGCGGGGCGAGGCGGCGGTGCAGGACTTCATCGCCCGGCTCAAGCCCTGGTCGGTGATCGGGCTGCTCGCCACGGTCGTCCTGCTCTTCGG
This sequence comes from Alphaproteobacteria bacterium, assembly GCA_030431615.1. Classification (GTDB taxonomy): domain Bacteria; phylum Pseudomonadota; class Alphaproteobacteria; order Geminicoccales; family Geminicoccaceae; genus SLRI01. Next base: position 3,292 of record JAUIID010000250.1, on the reverse strand, counting down.
CTTCCAGGGCGAGATGATCCTGCAGCAGCCGCTCCTGATCCTCCTGATCGCCGTGCCGCTGCTGATCCAGTCCTATGCGATCTTCTTCGTCGCCTATGCCGCCGCCTGGGCGTGGCGGGTGCCGCACAACGTGGCGGCACCCTGTGCGCTCATCGGCACCTCGAACTTCTTCGAGCTGGCGGTGGCGGTGGCGATCAGCCTCTTTGGGCTTCAGTCGGGGGCGGCATTGGCGACGGTGGTGGGCGTGCTGGTCGAGGTGCCGGTGATGCTCTCGCTGGTCGCATTCGCCAATCGCACGCGGCACAGCTTCCCGGCGTCCGGTTGAGCCCGGACGCCCGCGCTCACTTCGGCAGGAGACGCTCGATCATGCCGTGCACCGCCCGCATCTGCTGGCCGTCGCGGCGGAAGTAGTCGGGGCCGCTATAGCCCCACCAGTCCCAGCAGCCCTTGGGGTTGGCGGTGAGGCCGGTCGGGTCGAGGGTGCGCTCCCAGGGGGTCGTCTGGGGATAGAGCACGACGATCCGGTTGGCCTCGGCCCAGCGGTTGTAGCCGCCGTCCTGGTAGAAATCGTCGCCGATCAGGCCGGCAAATTGCTGGCAGCCGTGGAAGGCTATGTGCAGCCGGCAGGTCCCGCCGGGCGGGCCGTCATTGCGGCAGGTGTCGGGGATATAGAGGAAGCCGGTCGGCGCCAGGCTGACGCTCGCGTCGTCGCTCGCGAAGAACGCCCCCTGGTCGAAGGCCGCGAGGCGGTCGGGGTCCGGTGTGGCGGGCGTTTGTGCGAAGCCCGTGGGGTAGAGGTGCCGGAGCAGGTGCCCGGCGGCATCGAAGTCGCAGTCGATGAGATAAGGCGGCCCGTAGTCGCCGCAGCCCAGCTTCTCGAACTCGGTCGTGCCGGTGAACTCCTCGATCGGCAGGCCGTGATTGGCCTCGGTGCTGCGCTCGAAGAGGGGCGCCGGGTCGGCGAGGCCGAAGCCGGCATAGACTCCCTCCAGCGCCTGCATGGTCGCGGGCGGCACGATGCCGTCGGCGCCGCCCTGGAAGAGCCAGACCCGGTCGTCGGCGAGATTGGCCGGGTCGTCGATCCGGTCCGCCGCGTGCTCGGCCCGCACGGCGGCGATCGCCTCTTCGGCGTCGGGGGCGTCCGGCAGCCAGAGATCGAAGGGGTCGAGCATGCCGCGGGCGTAGCGGGTGCAGACCCCGAGTGCGACGGTCACCCGCGCCAGCGGGTTGAAGCCGAGCGCCCAGGGAATCTGCTCGGCGCAGGCATAGGGGCCGCCCGCGATGATGCCGGCGCCCTCGACCAGCGACGAGAAGGCGACGTGGAACTGGTGCGCGAAGAACCCGCCGGACGAAATGCCGGAGACGGTGACGCTGGCCGGGTCGAGACGGGCGAGGGTGGCGAGGGACGACGATTCGCTGCCGTGCGCCGCCGCCGTGGCGGTCAGGGCGACGGCGAGGGCGACTGTCGGGACGGTCCGCTGTCGCATGGGCGTCTCCGCTTGTCGGGCGCCTAGCCCGAGATCAGCCGGGGGATCAGGAGGACCATGCCGGGCCAGAAGGTGATGATGAGGAGCGCCATCACCAGCGGGATGTAGAAGGGCAGCATCGCCCTGACAATCTGCGCGAAGCTGATCTTCGCGATGTCCATCATGATGAAGAGGAGGACGCCGAAGGGCGGGGTGGTGGCGCCGATCAGCAGGTTCAGCACCATGATGATGCCGAAATGAACGAGGTCGATCTCGAGCGCCATGGCGAGCGGCAGGAGGGCCGGGACGGCGATCAGGAGGATGGCCGTCGTCTCCATGACCAGCCCGGCGAGCAGCAGCAGCAGGTTGACCAGGAAGAGGATGACATAGGGGTTGTCGGAGACGCCGAGCAGGGTCGAGGTCAGGGCGGCCGGCAGGTTGTTGACCGAGACCACCCAGCCGAAGGGCACGGCGGCGGCGATGATGAAGACGAGCACACCCGTCGTGATGCCGGTCTCGACCAGGCAGAGGTGGAGCTTCTTGAAGGTCAGCTCGCGCTGGGCGAAGCCCACCACCATGGCATAGGCGACGGTGACGGCGCCGAGCTCGGTTGGAGTGGCCGCACCCGAGAGGAGGCCCGCCACGAGGATGACGGGGGCGAGGAGGGCCGGCAGGGCGCGGACGAAGGTGGTGCCGACCTGGCCGATGCTGGCCCGGGGGCGGGTCGGGGCGGTGACGCGGCCGGTGCGTGCCAGCCAGTAGATCAGCCCCATCAGGAGCGCGCCCATCAGGAACCCGGGGAGGATGCCGGCGAGGAAGAGGTCGGCGACCGAGACCTGCGCCAGCACGGCGTAGATGACCATGATGACCGAGGGCGGGATGATCGGGCCGATGATCGAGGAGGCGGCCGTCACCGCCGCCGAGAAGGCGGGGTCGAAGCCTGCCTTGCGCATGGCGCGGATCTCGACCGTGCCGAGGCCGGCGGCATCGGCCTGGGCGACTCCGGACATGCCGGCGAAGACGATCGAGGCCGCGACGTTGACATGCGCCAGGCTGCCCCGGACGTGGCCGAAGAGCGAGAGGGCGAAGGCGAAGATGCGGGCGGCGAGGCCGGCCCGGTTCATCAGCGAGCCGGCCAGGATGAAGAGCGGGATGGCGAGCAGCGGGAAGCTGTCGAGGCCCGAGGCCATGCGCTGGACGACGATGGTGAGCGGGATCGGGCTTTCGAGGGTGAGCCAGACGACCGCACTGGCGGCGAGCGCGAAGGCGATGGGCACCTCGATGGCGACCAGCACCGCGAAGGCCAGGAACATGATCCAGACGTTCACAGGCGGTCACCCAGCATCGCCTGCTCCACGGCGTCGTCCTCGTCGTGGTCCTCGGGCAAGGGCTGCATGATCAGGGGCGGCGCCCCGCCGCCCAGGGCGAAGCGCAGCTCGACCAGCACCTTGAAGATGGCGGTCAGCAGCATCGAGACGACGCCCACGGCGAGCGGCACGGAGAAGAACCAGCCGGACGGGATCTGCACCGGCAGGGCGATGGAGCTGCGGCGCATCTCGATGTCGATGGCGCCCGGCAGCGACGGCAGGATGGTGACCAGAAGGGCGATGATGGCGAAGAAGACGGCCGTGCGGGCAAGGGCACCCTGCCGCTCGGACAGGTGCGAGACGAACGTGTCGATCTTGACGTGCCGGTCGTATTTGAGCGCCAGGGCGGCGCCGAGGAAGGTGGCCCAGATAAAGGAGTAGGTGGCGATCTCCTCGACCCAGACGAGCGGCTTGCCGAAGAAGTAGCGGGAGATCACCTGGGCCAGGATGTTGAGGACG
>JAUIID010000249.1 GCA_030431615.1 Alphaproteobacteria bacterium | reverse complement strand
CATGGCGGAACTCACCGTCGACGGCCTGCTCCGCCGCTACGCGCCGGCCGAATCGGTCGACGGTCTCGCCGGCGACGAGGGTGTCTTTCTCGCCTGCTCCTTCTGGCTCGCCGACGTGCTCTGCCTCATGGGCCGGCTCGACGAATCGCGGTCGCTCTTCCACCGGTTGCTGGCGTTGCGCAACGATGTCGGCCTGCTGGCCGAGGAATACGACTGGCGGAGCGGGCGCCAGCTCGGCAACTTCCCGCAGGCCTTCTCGCATATCGGCCTGATCGCCACGGCCCACAATCTCGGCCCCGAACGTGGCCCAGCGCACCGCCGTGCCGGGCGACGCGCCCATGGCGGGCCGCGCCACCCCAAGGCTTCCTGAGCGCCGCCCCTCGCAACGTCCTTCGTGGCTTGGTCAAGTGCGATCGCCTCTGCTATAGCTCCGCTGCTCTCGGCCGAACGCCAGGAAACGCACGCCCTTGCCCGAAACACGCCCGACCATCGCCAACCCTGTATTCTGCGCCATCGATCGCCCCGACATCGAAGGTGCGATCGATCTCGTGCGGGGTTTGCAGCCGCATCTCGGCGGCATCAAGCTCGGCCTCGAGTTCTTCATGGCGCAGGGGCCGGAAGGCATCCGCCGCATGGGCGGCCTCGGCCTGCCGATCTTCCTCGACGCCAAGCTGCACGACATCCCGAACACGGTGGCCGGTGCGATGCGCGGCGTGGTCGAGCTGCCGGTTGCCATGGTGACGCTGCACGCTGCCGGCGGCTCGGCCATGATGCGCGCCGCCGTCGAGATCGCCGACGCCAGCGCCCGCCGCCCCCTGGTCCTGGCGGTGACCGTGCTCACCAGCCTCGATGACGGCGATCTCGCTGCCACCGGCCAGCGCGGCACCACCACCGAGCAGGCGCTGCGCCTGGCCGAGCTGGCGCTGTCCGCCGGCTGTCACGGCATCGTCTGCTCGCCCATGGAGGTCGCCGCCATGCGCCGCGAGTTCGGCGGCGTGCCCAGGCTTGTGGTGCCCGGGGTGCGGCCGAAGTCGCGCCAGGACGACCAGAAGCGCACGCTGGACCCGGCCGAGGCGGTCAGTGCGGGGGCGAACGTCGTCGTCATCGGGCGGCCGATCACTGCCGAGCCCGACCCGGCGGCCGCGGCCCTCGCCATTCGCGCCAGCCTGGACGGCGTGGCCGGAGCGGCCTGACATGCGCGGCCCCGCCGTCAAGATCTGCGGCCTGACCCGGGCTGCCGACCGGGATGCTGCCATTCGGGCAGGCGCGCGCTGGCTCGGCTTCATCTTCTATCCGCCTTCGCCCCGCGCGCTGACCCCGGCGGCAGCCGGCGCCCTTGTCGCGGGTCGGCCGGGTACCGCCGAGGCGGTTGGCGTCTTCGTCGATCCGGACGACGCATGGCTCGATGAAGTGCTCGCCTCGGCCCCGCTCGACATCCTGCAGCTCCACGGCAAGGAGACGCCCGAGCGTGTGGCGGCCATCCGCGCCCGCACCGGCCGGCGGGTGATGAAGGCGCTGGCCATCGCCGACGCCGCCGATCTCGACCGCCACCGGGCTTACCTCGACGTTGCCGACATGCTGCTCTTCGATGCGAAGCCGCCCCGCACGCCCGGCGCCATCCCGGGCGGCAACGGCCTCGCCTTCGACTGGCGCCTGCTCGCCGGGCAGTCGATCGCTCTGCCCTGGCTCCTTGCCGGAGGCCTGGACGAGACCAATCTGTCGCTGGCCGTGGCCCGCACCGGGGCTGCGGCGGTCGACGTCTCCTCGGGCGTCGAGACCGCGCCCGGCATCAAGGATCCTGAGGCGATTGCCCGGCTCCTTGCCATCGCGCGCGACCTCGAACCCCTCACCGCTTGACTAGGGCAGCATCCATGGCCACCGCGCTCGACCCACAGCAGCGCCCGAACAGCTACCGCACCGGCCCCGATGAGCACGGTCATTTCGGCAATCACGGCGGCCGGTTCGTCGCCGAGACGCTGATGCCGAACATCCTCGAGCTCGAAGCCGCGTACAATCAGGCGAAGGCCGATCCGGCCTTCCAGGCGGAGCTCGACAGCTGGTTCAAGGACTATGTGGGGCGGCCGTCGCCGCTCTATCTGGCGCAGCGCCTGACCGACCATCTCGGCGGGGCCAGGGTCTACTTCAAGCGCGACGAGCTGAACCACACGGGCGCGCACAAGATCAACAACTGCGTCGGCCAGATCCTGCTCGCGACGCGCATGGGCAAAAAGCGGATCATCGCCGAGACCGGCGCCGGGCAGCACGGCGTCGCCACCGCCACCGTCGCCGCCCGCTTCGGCCTCGAATGCGTGATCTACATGGGCGAGCGTGACATCGAGCGGCAGCAGCCCAACGTCTTTCGCATGCGCCTCCTCGGCGCCGAGGTGCGACCGGTCAAGTCCGGCTCGCGCACGCTCAAGGATGCCATGAACGAGGCCCTGCGGGACTGGGTCACCAACGTCCGGGACACCTTCTACATCATCGGCTCGGTCGCCGGCCCGCACCCCTATCCGGCCATGGTCCGGGACTTCCAGAGCATCATCGGCACCGAGGCCAGGGCCCAGATTCAGGAGAAGGAAGGCCGCCTGCCGGACCTCCTGGTCGCCGCTGTCGGTGGTGGCTCCAACGCCATGGGGCTCTTCCATCCCTTCCTCGACGACGCGGAGGTCGGCATCGTCGCGGTGGAAGCTGCCGGCGACGGTGTCGAGACCGGCCGCCACGCCGCCGCCATGACCGCGGGCCAGCCCGGCGTGCTGCACGGCATGCGCAGCTACCTGATGCAGGACAATGACGGCCAGATCATCGAGCCGCACTCGATCTCCGCCGGGCTCGACTATCCCGGCATCGGCCCCGAGCATTCCTGGCTGAAGGACGTGGGCCGGATCGAGGTGGCGGTCGCCACCGACGCCGAGGCGCTCGAGGCCTTCGCCATCTGCTCGAAGCTCGAGGGCATCCTGCCGGCGCTCGAGCCCTGCCATGCGCTCGCGGAAGTCACGAAGCGCGCGCCGGCGATGCGGTCGGACCAGATCATCATCATGAATCTCTGTGGCCGTGGCGACAAGGACATCTACACCGTGGCCGAGCATATGGGTGTGCGGCTGTGAGCGGGAGAGGCCAATGAGTCCGACCCGCATCGAGCGACGCTTCGCCGATCTCCAGAAGGAGGGCAGGGCAGGGCTGATCACCTTCATCTGTGGTGGCGACCCCAACCCCCAGGCCTTTCAGGCGATCCTGGCCGGCCTGCTGGCGGCCGGCGCCGATCTCATCGAGATCGGGATGCCGTTTTCCGACCCCATGGCCGACGGGCCGACCATCCAGGCGGGCAATCTTCGGGCCCTTGCCGCCGGCATGACGCTGGCCCGCCTGCTGACGCAGGTCACGGCTTTTCGCGAGAAGGACAAGACGACCCCGGTCGTGCTGATGGGCTACTACAACCCGATCCACCGCTACGGTGCCACGCGGTTCCTGGACGACGCCTTCGCCGCCGGGGTCGACGGGCTGATCATCGTCGACCTGCCGCCGGAGGAGGACGAGGAGCTCTGCCTGCCGGCGCTCGAGAAGGGCCTGAACTTCATTCGCCTCGCCACGCCGACCACCGACTCGGCCCGGCTGCCGGCGGTGCTCGGCAACACCTCGGGCTTCATCTACTACGTCTCGATCACCGGCATCACCGGTGCCGCCTCGCCCGTCGCCGACGCGGTCGGCGATGCGGTCGCCCATCTCCGGCGCCACACCGAGCTGCCGGTCGCCGTCGGCTTCGGCATTCGCACGCCCGAGCAGGCCGCCGGGATCGCCCGCATCGCGGATGCCGCCGTGGTCGGCTCGGCGCTGGTCGAGGAGATCGCTAGCCGGGTCGAGACCAGCAAGGCGGACAGCGCCGAGCTCATCGGCGCCGTACATGCCCGGGTACGCGGCCTGGCCGCCGCCGTACGCGCGGCGCGCAAGGACTCGGCCGAGCCCGGCGCATGAACTGGCTCACCAACTATGTCCGGCCGCGCTTCCGCGCCCTGGTGCGCAGTGGCACGAAGCCGGAGGTGCCGGAGAATCTCTGGCACCAGTGCTCGTCCTGCGAGCGCATGATCTTCCACCGTGACCTCGAGGCCAACCAGCGCGTCTGCCCGCATTGCAGCCATCACATGCGGGTCGGCCCCGAGTATCGCTTCAAGAGCCTCTTCGACGAGGGCAGCTGGAGTCGGATCGAGCTGCCGAAGGTACCGCTCGATCCACTCAAGTTCCGCGACTCGAAACGCTACGCCGACCGACTGAAGGAAGCCCAGGCCAAGACCCGGACCCAGGATGCGCTGGAAGCGGCGCACGGCCGGATCGACGGCCTGCCGGCAGTCGTCGCCGTCATGAACTTCGAGTTCATGGCGGGCTCGATGGGGGCTGCCGTGGGCGAGGCCTTCGTCACGGCCGCCCGTCTCGCCGTCCTGCAGGAGGCGGCGTTCATCATCGTCACCTCCTCGGGCGGGGCACGGATGCAGGAAGGCTCCGTCTCGCTGATGCAGATGGCCCGCACCACGCTGGCCGTGGACGAGGTCAAGGAAGCGGGCCTGCCCTACATCGTTCTGCTCACCGATCCGACGACCGGCGGCGTGACCGCGTCCTTCGCCATGCTCGGCGACATCCACATCGCCGAGCCCGGCGCCGTGATCGGCTTTGCCGGTGCGCGGGTGATCGAGCAGACGATTCGCGAAACCCTGCCCGAGGGCTTCCAGAAGGCGGAATATCTGCTCGAGCACGGCATGGTCGACTTGGTCGTCCACCGCTTCGAGATGCGTGCCACCATCGCCCGCCTGCTCGGCCTGCTCTTCAGGCGACCGCTGCAACCGGACGAGCCGGTGGCGAAGCCGGCCGCAACGTCGTCGACCGAAGCCATCCAGATGCCGGCGCCTGCCGCGACTCAGGGCAGGAGCGGCGACAAGCCGGCGGAGCCTGCCACCGATCAGGCGGAAGCGCCCGCGCCGGCGACCCAGGGTAGCGACTAGGCGCCGGGCCATCGAGAAGGGAGTCGGTCGATGACCGCCTTCGACAGCGATCTCATCCTGGCCCGGCTGCAGGGCCTGCATCCGAAGAGCATCGACCTGTCACTCTTCCGGATCCTGCGCCTGCTCGACCGTCTGGACAATCCCGAGCGTCGGGTGCCGCCGGTCGTGCACATCGCCGGCACCAATGGCAAGGGCTCGACCCTGGCCATGCTGCACGCGATGCTCGAGGCCGATGGTCAGCGGGTGCACCGCTACATCTCGCCCCATCTCGTCCGCTTCAACGAGCGCATCCTGCTGCACGGGCAGCCGATCGACGAGAGCCTGCTTGCGGACGTGCTCGACCGCTGCGAGCGCGCCAACCAGGGCGAGCCGATCACCTTCTTCGAGATCACCACGGCCGCCGCCTTTCTTGCCTTTGCCGAGTGCCCGGCCGACTGGCTCCTGCTCGAGACCGGCCTCGGCGGCCGGCTGGATGCGACCAATGTGGTGCCCAGTCCGGCGCTCACCCTGATCACGCCGATCTCGATGGACCATGAGGCCTATCTGGGCTCCACGCTCGAAGCCATTGCCGAGGAAAAGGCCGGCATTCTCAAGCCCGGCGTGCCGGTGCTGGCCGGACCCCAGGCGCCGGCCGCACTCGCCGTGCTAGACGCCCGGGCCGCAGCGCTCGCTGCCCCCTTGCGCGCTGCTGGACGCGATTGGCACTTCGCCACCGGCGATTTGGGCTTCCGCCTTATGCAGGACAAGGAGGTGCTGGAGCTGCCGCGGCCCGGGCTCGTCGGCGGCCACCAGATCGAGAACGCTGCCCTTGCCGCCATGGCGGGGCTGGCGCTCGGGCTCGCTGCCGATGCCCTGGGGCAGGGCATCAGGGGAGCCGACTGGCCGGCCCGGCTGCAACGGTTGAACGGTGATCTGGCCGCGCGCCTGCCTTCCGGCTCGGAACTCTGGCTTGACGGCGGCCACAACCCCGCCGCCGGGCTGGCGCTGGCGCTGAGTCTCGACGGTATCGCCCATGGCCGGCCGGTCGATCTCGTGCTCGGCATGCTCGAGACCAAGGACGTGGGGGCTTTCCTCGCACCCATGCAGGGTCGCATCCGGCGACTCTTGACCGTGCCGGTGCCGGACGAGCATCTCGGTCGCGATCCGGCCGAGGTGGCGTCGCTTGCCCGGGGCCAAGGCTTCGAGGCCGAGCCGGCGGCGGACGTCGAAAGTGCCCTCGACCGGCTGGCCGAGGTGGGCGGCGAGCCGGCCGTCGTCCTGATCTGCGGCTCGCTCTACCTCGCCGGCCACGTGCTCCGTGGCCGCAACTGAAGGGTAATCAGGCGGTGCCACGCGGCACCGCCTGTCTTGCGTGCTACTGGCGGCTGCCCCAGTTCGCCAGCTGGAGGTCCACCGCTTCCTCGCATTCGGTGGCGGCGCCGGCGAACTTGTCCAGCCATTCCTCGCCGAACTGGGCCTTGTACCACTCGCCCATCGGCTCCTTGACCGCGCGGAACGTTTCCATCTCCTCCTCGTTCGGCACGTAGATCTCGCCGCCCCCGTCGGTGAAGACCTGGCTTTGCCGCGCTTCGGCGCCCTTGTTGAACTCGAGCTGCACGTCGGCCATCTGGCGGACACCGCTGACCACCATTGCACGGAGATCGTCGGGCAGGCTGTCGAGGAAGTCCTGGCTCACCGCCATGAAGCCCCAGAGATAGGCGTGCTTGTCCATGGTGGCGTAGCGGACGACCTCCTCCATCTTGTTGGGGATGATGTCGGTCACCGCGTTCTTCGTGCCCTCGACCACGCCCGTCGCCAGCGAGGTGTAGAGCTCGCCCCAGGCGATCGGCGTCGGGTTGGCGCCGTAGAACTGCATCATCTCGACCGGCAATTGCGAGTTGATCACCCGCATCTTGATGCCCTTGAGGTCCTCCGCACTCTTCACCAGCTTGTTGGCGGTGAAGAAGCTGCGGAAGCGGCCGGTATTGCCGACGCCGATCAGGTTG
>JAUIID010000021.1 GCA_030431615.1 Alphaproteobacteria bacterium | reverse complement strand
CCCCTGGTGGGAGGCTTCGCCACGCTGCCGGTGCTGCTCGGCCTCTTCGTCGTCGGCACGGCGCTCACGGCCCTTTTGAAGAAGGAGACGCCGGCGGAGCAGGTGGGGCTGAAGGGCAATCCCGTCGGAATACTGCTGCCACTCTTCCGGTCGAACACGGTGAACCTGCTGCGCTCGTCGCTCATCGGCACCTGGATCGGCATCCTGCCCGGCGTAGGTGCCAGCATCGCCTCGATGGTTTCCTACACCGCCGCCAAGTCGTCCTCGTCGGAGGGCGACAAGTTCGGCACCGGCCACCCGGGCGGCATCATCGCGTCCGAGGCGGCGAACAACGCCAATGTGGGGGGCGCGCTGATCCCGCTGATCGCCCTCGGCATTCCGGGCAGTGCGGTCGACGCCATCCTGCTCGGTGCGCTGGTGCTGCACAACATCCAGCCCGGGCCGCTCCTCTTCACCAATGCGCCGGACCTCGCCTGGGGGGTGATCGTCTCCTACCTGTTCACCACCCTCCTCTGCTCCGCCGTGCTGCTCGGCGGGCTTCGGACCTTCGCCGCGATCATCCGGGTGCCGAAGGCGCTGCTCTATCCCTTCATGATCGTCTTTGCCGTGCTCGGCTGCTACTCGCTGCGCAACGAGCCCTTCGACGTGGCGGTGCTCTTCGTCTTCGGCCTGCTCGGTGTGCTCTTCGACCGGCTGAAGCTGCCGCTGGCCCCCTTCGTCATCGGCTTCGTCCTCGGCGGCCTCGCCGAGACGCAGCTCCGCTCGGCCCTGATGTGGTCGGACGGCTCCTGGCTCGGCATCCTGGAGCGCCCGGTCGCGGTGCTCTTCCTGCTGATCGCCGTGGCGACCCTGGTGGTGCCGCCGTTCCTCCGCAACGCGCGGCGGCGCGCCGCCGCCTAGCCGCAGCGCAGCCGCGGCAGGCCGCCTTCGGCCGGCTGGGCGTAGTGCGCCCGGAGCAGCTCGATCACCCGGCGGAGCGCCGGCGGCGGATGGGCGCTCCGGCGGGAGAAGACGCCGACGGCGCGGGGCCAGGTGATGCCGTCGATCTCGAGCGCCACGAAGCGCTCGCGGTCGAGGATGCCGGCATGGCCGATCGGCATGAAGGCGAAATAGTCCTGCTCCTTCAGGAGCCTGAGGGCGAAGCTGATGCTGTCGGTCTCGACGACGGTGGGCGGGCGCGGGATCGAGCTGGCGGCAAAGAAGTCCTCGAAGCGCTGCTTCATCTCGATGCTCTTGCTCATGATCACCCAGCGCCAGGCGGCGAGGGCACCCCTGCCCTGCCCGAGCACCGCATCGGCCGCCTCGCGCCGGCAGACCACGGCGATCTGCGAGACGCCGACCTGCTCGAAGGTGACGTTCTCGATGGCGCAACCGATGTTCCAGAGATAGGTGACGACGACATCGAGGGCGCCGCGCGCCAGCCGGTCGATGAGGTTGGCGGCGACGCCCTCATGAACGTCGAGGCCCGAGACCAGCCCCTCGTCGAGCAGGGTGCTGGCGAGGGACGGGATGGCGCTGGCGCAGATGCTGGCCGAGGCGCCGATGCCGAGATGGCTCTGCCAGCCGGTGCGGAGTGCCGCGGCCGTCAGGCCGGTCTTCGCGATCTCGCTGGCGACGATGTCCGCATGGATGCCGAGCTGGCGGCCGGCCGGCGTGACCCTGAGCCCGCGCGGCGTGCGCTCGAAGAGGGCGGTGCCGACGATCTCCTCCAGCTCGCGGATGCTCTGGCTCAGCGCCGGCTGGCTGATGTTCAGCGCCTGCGCCGCCTGCCGCATGCTGCCCCGCGCGATGACGGCCGAGAGGCGCAAGAGATGGGTCGAATGGATCATGTGCGTGGTCTGCGGGCCGGGTCAGGCCGCGCTCTCGATGATTTCCGCACCCTTCGCGTCGGCCACGTTCGCCAGCTGCCGCAGGCGTTCCCACACCGCATCGCTGTCGGGGATGCTCGACGAATCGAGGACTTCCAGCCTTACGGCATCGGCATCGATGCGCAAGCGGGACTGCTCCAGGATTTCCGGCACGCTGCCCGAGAAGCGGTGCCCGAGCAGCAGGACACGGCCGAGGATTTCCGCCCGGCGCAACTGGCCGGCACTCAGGAGGCCGCCGATCCGCGCCTTGACCATGTCGTCGACCTTGCCGCCGTAGCGCGCCCGGATGGCCACGGCCAGAAAGGCGCGTTCGGGATGCGAGATGCCGATGAAGGGGAATTCCAGCAGGCGATGAAAGGTCTCGCTGGCGCGAATCTTGGCATGATCGCGCCAGGCCATGTCAGTCAGGGCGCAGACCGAGAGCCTGAGGCGCCGGTCACCCTGGCTCTCGCCCGGGAAGAGCGCGTCGGTCCAGCGCCCGAGGGCCGCGCTGAAGGACGGGACGCGAGCGGTCGGCAGGCCGATGGCCTGGGCACCCTCGAGGAGCGGATCGCGATACTGCTCCTCCTCGTCGAGCTGCGCGTAGAGCCAGCCTTCGCGCAGGCCGCAGGCACTGAAGACCACGCGTTCGGGTTTCAGGTTGCGCAGCAGGCGCCACATCACGAGCGCCGCGGCGGGCAAGGTGTCGACGCGCCGGACCGGCACGTCCGGCAGGGCTGCGACCTCCTCGGGTTTCATGCGCGCGATCTGCCGCGCGAGAGTGCGGGCGTCCTTCGTCGACATCTCATACCCGTGCACGACGCTGATCGGCTGCGCGGTCATGGCGATGTGCACCCGTGCCAGCGCGCGCCACCCGCCGCCGACGGCGTAGAAGACCGGCTCGGTCAGGAGCGGCGGAAGCTCGTCGCGCAGGATGCCGTCGATCGTCTTCTTCGCCTTGTCGATGCCATCGGCCATCATCGCCCGTACCGGCAACGCCCCGAGCGGCATGCTGCTCAACCGCTCGCCGACGCGATCGCCGACGACCTCGGCGACCTCCAGGCTGCCGCCGCCGACATCGCCGACCAGCCCGTGCGGCTGGAAGAAGCTAGAGATGACGCCGAACGCGGCATAGGTCGCCTCCTCCTGCCCGGCCAGGATCCTGGTTTCGAGGCCGGTGCTGTCGCGGATCGCGTCGACCAGCACGGAGCCGTTCCGGGCGCGCCGCGTCGCTTCCGTCGCCAGGACGTCGATCCGTTCCACGTCCATGGCCCGGCCGATCGCCGCGAGGCGCCGGATGGCATGCAGGGCGCGGGCGATGGCTTCGGGTGACAGATCGCCACGCTCGTCGATGCCGGCGCCGAGCGCACAGAAGGACTTCTCGTTGAACCGCGGGAAAGGTGCGCGTCCGAGGCTGTCATAGACCACCAGCCGGATGGAGTTGGAGCCGATGTCGATGACCCCGTAGTGGCTCTGGTCCCGGCCGAGCACGCGCTCCGTATCGATTTCGATGACCCGCGCGTCGGTTTGCCGTTTCGACATTTGGCCCGTGGCCATGGTCGTTTCCCTCTTGGACGCTTCATCCCTTTTCGACTCAGGCCTTTGTGACGCCGGCACCTGCGGGATCGCAAGCGAATCTGAGCGTCGTACTTTCGTTGAACCGGCACAAAGACGCACGGCGTGCGCTCGAAGAGGGCCATGCCGACGATCTCCTCCAACTCGCCGATGCTCGGGCGATTCGGGGTCGCCGATCCTGCGCTTCTCATTCGGCCCGGACAGGCGCAGACTTGTTCCCCCCCTCGTCGCCGAGGGTTCAAGAGCCTCGGGAGACAGTCATGACCCACGAGCTTCTTGCCGCCGTCGAGCGGATTCGCCCCATCATCCAAAGCAAAGCCGAATCAGCCGAAGCGGAGCGCCGGCTTTCCGACACGGTCTACGACGCCATGCGGGAGGCCGGCCTTTTCAAGATGCTGGCGCCGCGCGCGCACGGGGGGCTGGAGGTTCATCCAATCGAGGCGATGACAGTCTTCGAGGCCGTGGCCCGCCTCGATTCGGCGGCCGCGTGGAACCTCGTCATGAACCAGGCGATCTCGGCCTATGCAGCCTGGCTCCCGCCCGAGGGCGTGCGCGAGCTCTTCCGGGACGGGCCGCCGACCACGGCCGGCTCGCTCAACCCGCCGGCGGCGGCCATCCGGGTCGAGGGCGGCTGGCGGGTGACCGGCCGGGTCCCCTTCGGCAGCGGCTGCCACCATGCGTCCTGGCTGGCGATGCCGGCGATCGAGCACCGGGACGGCAGGCCGGTGCTCGATCCGCAGCGCGGGCAGCCCGTGCCGTTCGCCATCTTCCTGCCGAGGGAGCAGGCACGCATCCTCGATACCTGGCATACGCTCGGCATGCGCGGCACCGGATCGGCCGATTACGAGGTCGAGGATCTCTTCGTCCCTGACCACCTGACCGCCCCGGTCGGGCCGCTCGAGCGGCCGGCACCTGGCTTCGAGGGGCCCTTGTTCAGGATGTGGCCCTGGACGGCGATCATGGGCGAGGCGTCCGTCTCCGTAGGGGTCGCGGCGGCGGCCGTGGACGAGGCAGTGAGCCTCTGTCGGGCCAAGACCGCCGCCTACAATGCGGTGCCGCAGCGCGAGCAGCAGCTTCCCCAGTTCCTGCTCGGCAAGGCCGGGTCCAGGGTCGCGGCCTCGCGCGACACACTGCATGCCGCGGCGCGCGAGGCCTATGGCGAGGTCGAGCGGAGCGGCAGACTGCTGTCGCGCGAGGCCAAGATCCGCCTGCAGCTAGCCGCCTGCTTCGCGGCCGAGGCGTGTGCCGAGGCGGTCCGGCATGTCAACGATGCGGTGGGCGCGACGTCCTTCCGGCTGGACCGGCCGTTCGAACGCCATTTCCGCGATACGCACACGCTCCTGCAGCATTCCTCGAAGTCGAGTGCGCGCTATGCCTCCGCCGGGCGGCTGATGCTCGGGCTGGAGAACGACTGGGTCTGGCTCGGCTTCTAGAGCCTTGGCAAGCTGACCGTATACTTCGTCAGGCGGCGGACGATCGGTGCTCACGTAGGTAGACTACGCTGCGCGCCGATCGCCTTGCCTTCCTCGTCTTCGGTCAGCGTGCCAAGGCTCTGGCCGCTCTTCGCCGCCTCGAGCGCCGGGGTGGCGAGGAGCAGACCGGCCGCCTGGCCGGTTCGGGCGAGATCCCCGAGCGTCGCCCGCAGGGCAGCTTTTCGCTCGCCTCGCCCAAAGGCCGCGAGCGCCCGCCCACGGGCGGCATGGAACGTGGTCCAAGGCAAAGGCTCGGCCGCCGCGAAGGCGGCGAGCGCATCGGCGAGGCGCAGGGCCTTGGCCCAGTCGCCGGCCCTGAGCGTGGCGTCGATCGTGTCGCGATAGAAGCGGAAGTGGTTGTGGGCCACCGAGCCCGCTTGCAACAGGCTCTCGCCCTCGGCAATCGCGCTCTGGCGCTCGTCCGGATCGTCGGTCGTCAACGCCAGCGCACCGAGCGAGGACGGGCCGGTGAAGGTGAGCGACGTCTCGCGACTCGCCTCGACCGAGCGCCTGAGCAGCGGCAGCGCCTCGGCGTGGCGGTCCATGGCACGCAGGGTCTTGGCGAGGCAGTTGAGCCGAAGGGGTTCGAAGCGCGCCGCGCCGAGCAGACCGATCAACCGCTCCACCTCGCGAAGGTGCGCCATGGCGTCATCCAGCAGCATGAGGTTCGCGCACATCTCGGCGGCGATCATGTTGGCCACCATCTCACCGCGGGGCTGGCCGATGTGCCGGGCGGATTCGACGCTGGCCCGGGCGTCTTCGAGCGCTCCCCGGACGTCGTTGCAGAAGAACCGGGTCAGCCCGAGCATTTGCCGGTGCGCCGCCTCGATCCGCCCGAGACCGTGCGCCCGGCAAAGTGCCAGGCAGCGTTCGAAATGGCCCTGCGCCGAGATCATCCGGCCGCGCACGTAATCCGCATCACCGAGCCCGCCCAAGGCTGCCGCCTCGTGCTGTGCCGAAGCACAGGCCCGGGCATGGCCCAGGCTCTCGGCGTGATGGCGCAGACAGCCCTCGATATCGCCACGCGGAAAGCAGAGATTGCCGTGGATGAAGTGGACCCGCGCCAGCACGTCCCGCAGCCCAAGCCGGGTCGCGGCCTGCTCGGCCAGGGCCAGCGCCGCCTCGGCCCCGGCGCCGTCCTCGGCCATCCGCCGGCAGGCAGCGAGGCCGAGCCAGGCCTCGCAACGCCCGGCATCATCGCCCGCGAGCTCGAGGGCTGTGGCGAAGGCCGCCGAGGCATCCTGCGTGGCGCCGAGATCGAGGGAGGTCGTGCCGAGCTGGCATGCGAGCGCGTAGCGGTCCTGCGCCTCGCGGGCGACCGAGAGCCCGCGTTGCAGCAGTTGTCTGGCGCTCTCCGAGCGATGCTCGTCGAGCTGCGCCCTGGCCGCCTGCAGGTAGGCGGTGGCCGCCTCGGGCGCCTCGGCGCGGTCCAGATGCTCCGCACGGAGCCGAAGGTCGCGATCCGAGAACCAGAGCGCGGCGCGGCGGTGCAGTTCGCGGCGGCGCGGCGTCAGCAGCGAATCGTAGACGGCGTCGCGCACCAGCGCGTGCGCAAAACGGAACGCGTCACCCTGGTCGGCGCGCATCAGCAATCGCTCGACCAGCCTGACCGGATCATAGCCCGGATCGTTCAGGAGATGACTGAGGGCACCCCGGTCGACGCGTTGGCCGAGCACGGCCGCCGCCTGCAATGCCGTCCGGTCGACGGTCTCGAGGCGATCGAGGCGCGCCTGGACGAGGCTCTGCACCGTGCCCGGCACCACCGCGTCGGCGCCGGTCACCTGGCCGAGCCTGACCAGTTGCTCGAGGAACAGCGGATTGCCGCCGGCGCGGTCGATGCAGCGCTCGTCGAAGCCGCTGCGGGCGGTCACGAGCGACCGGGCCATCGCCAGCGCATCCTCCGGCCGGAGCGGCCCGAGGTCGATCGTCGTGAGCGAGGCACCCTCCGCTTCGGCCCGCCAGGCCCGATCGATCGGGTCGCCGTCGAGTCGCGTGGTCAGCAGCTGCAGGCAAGGGACCCCGTCGGCCTGGGCGGCCAGTCGGGCCAGGTGCGCGAGGGTGATCCGGTCCGCCCAGTGCACGTCCTCCACGGTGATCAGCCGCGGCTGCGACCGGCAGAGAGCCTCGACCAGCCGCGCCATGACCGCGCGCTTGCCCTGATTGCGACGGGCATTGTCCATGGCTTCATAGGTTGCGCGCAGGGCCGGCGGCTGCGGCAGGTCGAGCAGATCGTTCAGGAAGACCAGGTCGTCGTCCGGGACCAGCCCCTTTTCGACGATGCGAACGGCCGTCGCCGGATCCGCCTGGCCATCGAGGCCGAGCAGGCTGCGCAGGAGGGTGCGAATCGGATCGCGGCCCTTGGCGCCGCCGAAGTCGAGCGTCCAGGCCGTGTGACAGATAAGGCCACTGGCAGCCGCCAGTCGCTGCACCTCCTCGACCAGCCGCGTCTTGCCGATGCCCGCTTCGCCACGCAGCAGCACCGTCTGTCCGCTCCGCGTTCCTGCGACCATGGCGATCAGGGACCGGAACTGGCTGAGTTCGCCCCGCCTGCCGGCGAGCGGTCTGTCCACCGCCGTCGGGGCCCGCAGGTCGATGACGCGCCAGACCTGGACGGGTGCAGCCAGCCCCTTGACGGCGAGCGGACCGACATCCGCCGCCTCCAGCCTTGCGCCCAGCTCCGTTCGCACGCTGTGCGAGATCAGGATCTCGCCCGGCGCCGCGGCCTCGGTGAGGCGCGAGGCGAGGTTTACCGTGTCGCCGGTGACCGTGTAGGCGCGGTGGGCGGCACTGCCCGTGCCGCTTGCCACGACCTGTCCCCCGGCCACGCCGATATGCACGGCAAGAGGCCGGCCGATCGCCGCCGCCAGCTCCGGCATCGCATCGCAGATGGCGATGGCCGCGCCCACCGCATGGGCTGCGTCATGGCCATGGGCGATCGGTGCCCCGAACACGCCCATGACGCAGTCCCCGATATGCTTGTCGACATGCCCGCCATGCTCGACCACCAGGGCATCGACCCGCTCGAAAAAGGCATCGAGAAGGGCGTGGACTGCCTCGGCATCGAGCTCGCTGGCCAGGGCGGTGAAGCCGGCGAGGTCGGCGAAGAGCACGTTCACCTGCCGCCGCTCGCCGTCGCTCGGGACAGGTGCCGCATGCGCGGTGGCGAGCGGGGAGCGAAGGACGGCGATCGCGTCGAGCAGGCGCCGGCGATGCCCGACGGCGACGACGCCAAGGTCCTTCAGATCGTCGGCCGTCAGCGACCGCAGCAGCTCGGCATCGACGTCATTGTCGACGAATGCCTGAACGTACTGCTCCAGTCCGAGAGTCTTCAACCAGTCGGCCACGTCCACGGAAGGGCCTCCAGCCGAGGTGCTTCAGAATAGGCCAAATGGGCGATCGACGCGACCTCCGGATTGGCGATCGGTCGCTCCGCCGCCCGCTGGAGAGCTGCCGTGACCAGCACGAACCACCCTTGACATTCGCGCGCCGGAGGCTGCTTCGTTACTTTCCTGTAGGTCAGTGGGGTCGGTTTGGGTCATGGCGGTGCGGCAGGGTGTGGTCGGGAGCGAGAGCCCGGAGCGGGCGGCTTATCTGGTCATCATGGGGGTCAGCCTCTGTCATTTTTTGAACGATGTGATGCAGTCGCTGCTGGCGGCGATCTATCCCCTGCTGCGTGAAGAGTTCAGCCTCGATTTCTGGCAGATCGGGCTCCTGACCCTGGTCTTCCAGGTGACGGCGTCGCTGCTGCAGCCCTTGATCGGCCTCTACACGGACAAGCGGCCGGTGCCGCAATCCCTGCCGGTCGGCATGGGCTCGACGCTCTGCGGCATCCTGCTCCTCGCCACCGCCTCGAGCTATCCGCTCCTGCTGCTGGGGGCGGCGCTGATCGGCATCGGCTCGGCGGTCTTCCATCCCGAGGCGTCGCGGGTGGCGCGGCTCGCTTCGGGCGGCAAGTACGGTGCGGCGCAGTCCTTCTTCCAGGTGGGCGGCAATGCGGGCAGTGCGACGGGTCCCCTGCTCGCGGCCTTCATCGTCGTTCCGCTCGGGCGGCCGAGCATCGCCTGGTTCTCGCTCGGCGCCCTGCTCGGCATGGTGATCCTGAGCCAGGTCGGGGCCTGGTACGGGCGCTATCGCAAGGCCAACAAGGGGCGGGTCGTGCCGAAGGTCGAGACCGGGCTGTCGAAGCGCCGGGTGAGCATGGCGATCGTCGTGCTGGCGGTGCTGGTCGCGACCAAGAACTTCTACACGGCCGGCATCAACAGCTACTACACCTTCTTCCTCATCGAGAAGTTCGGCCTGACGACGCAAGAGTCTCAGACCATGCTCTTTCTCTTCCTCGGCGCCATGGCGGTCGGGGTCGTGTCGGGCGGGCCGATCGGCGACCGGCTGGGTCCGCTCGTGGTCATCTGGGTCTCGATCCTGGGTGTCCTGCCCTTCACCCTCCTCCTGCCCTATGCCGACCTTTTCTGGACCGGGGTGCTCTCGGTCTGCATCGGCATCATCCTCGCCTCGGCCTTCCCGGCCATCATCGTCTATGCGCAGGAACTGGTGCCGGGGCGGGTGGGCATGATCGCCGGGCTCTTCTTCGGCTTCGCCTTCGGCATGGGCGGCCTGGCGGCGGCGGCCCTGGGATTCCTTGCCGATGCGCGGGGCATCGAGTTCGTCTACCAGGTCTGCGCTTTCCTGCCGATCCTCGGTGTGCTCACCATCTTCCTGCCCAGGCGCAGCCGCCCGGGGCGCCAGGTCGCCGCCGGACCCGCCCGCTAGGGGCTACCAGTCGCCAAGCTCGGCCGCCGCCTCGTGGAGGAGGGCGTGGCGGGCGGCGACGGTGGCGACGTCCGCCGCATAGCCGCCGCCGACAACGACGGCGAGCGGCCGGCCGCGGCGGCGGCAGGCCTCGAGCACGGCGGCGTCGCGGGCGGCGAGGCCCTGGTCGGTGAGGGCCAGGCGGCCGAGGCGGTCGTCCCTGTGCGGGTCGACGCCGGCATTGTAGAAGACGAGGTCGGGGCGAAAGCCGTCGAGCGCTGCCTCGACCAGGGGGCCGACCGCGGCGAGATAGGCCGCGTCCCCCGTCTCGGGATCGAGGGCGAGGTCGCGGGTGCTCCGCTCCTTGCGCGCCGGGAAGTTGGTCCTGCAATGCACCGAGAGCGTGAAGAGGGCGGGATCGGCGCCCAGGATCGCGGCCGTGCCGTCGCCCTGGTGGACGTCGAGATCGATCACCATCACCCGGCGCACGGCACCCTCGGCGAGCAGCACGCGGGCGGCCACGGCGACATCGTTGAAGACGCAGAAGCCGGCACCGAAGCCGGCGAAGGCATGGTGGCTGCCGCCGGCGGTGTTGCAGGCGAGGCCGTGGGCGAGTGCGAGGCGGGCCGTCAGCAGCGTGCCGCCGACGGCGGCCCGGCTGCGGGCGACGACGGCGGCGGTGAGCGGCAGGCCGAGCCGGCGAAGCTCGGCGGGCCCGAGCCGCCGGCCGAGCACGGCGGCCACGTAGGCCGGAGCGTGGGCCAGGGCCAGGTCGGCCGGGCTCGCCGACTCCGCCCTGTGAAGCTGCCGGTCGGGGGCCAGGCCCTTCGCCCGGAGCAGGGCGAAGAGGGCGCCGAACTTCGGCATGGGAAAGCGATGCCCGGCCGGCAGCGGCGCCACATAGGCCGGGTGATGGACGATCAGCGGCCGCATGACGCCCGTCCCGCGGCGGATTTGCCGGGTATTTCGCGCAAATGCTTGCTTCTCAGCTAATTAAATCATAGGTTGAATTCAACCGTTCGAACTTGCGCCCTCCGCCAAGAAAGAAACTTCGGGAAAACCAATGACATGACCAAGATCGATCCGACTTTCTGGTTGAACCGTCGTGTTCTCGTGACTGGCCATACGGGCTTCAAGGGAAGCTATCTCGCGGCTTGGTTGAGCGAGCTCGGCGCCGACATCGTGGGCGTCGCCCACCCGCCGGCCTCGCCCGCGGGCCTCTTCGCGCTCGCCGGGCTCGACCAGCGCCTGCTCAACGTCACCGCCGACGTGCGCGACCGGGCGCGGCTCGAGCATCTGGTCGTGGCGAGCTCGCCCGAGATCGTCTTCCACCTCGCGGCCCAGCCCGTCGTGCTCGACGGGCTGAAGCGGCCGCTCGACACCTTCGACACCAACATTCAGGGCACCCTCAACATCCTCCAGGCCGCCCGCCGCGCGCCCGACCTGCGCGCCATGGTGGTGATCACCAGCGACAAGGCCTACCGGCCGTCGAAAGAGCCGCGCGGCGAGGCGGACCATCTCGGCGGGATCGAGCCCTACAGCGCCAGCAAGGCCTGCGCCGACATCATCGCCGAAGCCTACCGGCATTGCTACCTTTCCCCGGAGGACGGCATCGGCCTCGCCACGGCACGGGCCGGCAACGTCATCGGCGGCGGCGACTTCGCCGCCGACCGGCTGGTGCCGGACCTGGTGCGCGGCATCGCTGCCGGCCAGACCGTGCCGCTCCGCCATCCGGACGCCATCCGCCCCTGGCAGCACGTGCTCGATGCGGTGCATGGCTACCTGCTGCTGGCAGAGGCGCTGGCGACGTCGCCCAGGCGCTTCGCCAGGGCCTGGAACTTCGGGCCGGTGCAGGCGCCATGGCCGGTGCACGAGGTGGCCGACCGGCTGGCGGCCCGGCTGGGCGGCCAATGGGCGGCGGTGCCGACGACGGGCCAGCACGAGACCCCCGTGCTCAGGCTCGATCCGACGGCCGCCATCGAGGAGCTCGGCTGGCGACCGCGGCTGGATACGGCCGCCGCCGTCGACTGGACGGCGGAGGGCTACCGCAGGCTCGAGGCCGAGGCGTCCGGCCGGTTCGTCTTCGACCAGATCGAGCGCTTCGCCGATCTCCAGCCGGTCGACGACGCCGTCGCGCGCGGTCGCGCGGCGGTCGGCCAACCGGGCGAAGCCCATGTCCATGCCTGAGAACACCCCGGTCTTCATCCTCTGCGGCGGCCAGGGCACCCGGCTCGGCGAGGCCGGCCGGTTCCGGCCGAAGCCCCTGATCGAGGTGGGCGACCAGCCGCTCGTCATCCACATCATGCGGACCTACCGACGCTTCGGCTTTCGCCGGTTCATCCTCTGCACCGGCCACCGCCACGACGTGATCAGCAGCTACTTCCTCGATCTCGCCGGCATCGCCAACGACTTCAGCATCGACCTTGCCACCCGCGAGGTCGCCTATCACCAGTCGGCGGGCGCCCCCGACTGGCACGTCACCATTGCCCAGACCGGCAAGGCGACGATGACCGGCGCCCGGCTCGCCCGGGCCGCGGCCCGCTATCTCGGCGACGCCGAGCATTTCGCCATCACCTATGGCGACGGCCTGACCGATGCCGATCTCGGCGCCGAGTTCGCGCATCATCTCGACCACGACCGGCTCGGCACGGTGCTTGCCGTCAACCCGCCCTGCCAGTTCGGCCGCTTCGATCTCGCCGCGGGCGAGCTCCAGGGCTTCGTCGAGAAGCCGCTCGACGAGCAGCACTGGATCAATGGCGGCTACTTCTTCTTCCGCCGCGGTTTCCTCGATTATCTGGACACCGACGACGGCTGCGTGCTCGAGCGCGAGCCCCTGCAGCGACTCGCCGCCGACGGCGAGCTCGAGCTCTTCCGGCACAAGGGATTCTGGTCCTGCGTCGACACGGTCGCCGACCGCGACCGGGTGGCCGCCCTCTACGAGGCAGGCGCGAGCCCCTGGCTCGGGCCGACCAAGCTGGAGCTGGTTCGCTGATGCGCCTGGTCGAGCGCCCGCTGGCGGAGGCAGCCCTGCTCGCGACCGAGCCGCACGAGGACGAGCGCGGCTTCTTCGCCCGCGCCTTCTGCCGCGCGACGCTGGCCCGCTTCGGCTTCGACTGCGCCATCGCCCAGGCCAACCACTCGTTCAGCGCCAGGGCTCGGACCCTGCGCGGGCTGCATTTTCAGGTGGGCCGCGCCGCCGAGACCAAGCTCGTCCAGTGTGTCGCAGGGGCGATCTTCGACGTCATCGTCGACGTGCGGCCGGGCTCGCGCACGCTCGGGCGCTGGCGCGGGATGGAGCTCTCGGCGGCCAACCGGCGCCTCCTGGTGGTGCCGCCCGGCTTCGCCCACGGCTTCCTGACGCTCACCGACCAGACCCTCGTGACCTATCTGGTGACAGAGGCTTACGAGCCTTCGCTCGACCGCGGTATCGCCTTCGACGACCCGGCGATCGGCATCGACTGGCCAAAGCAGCCGCTCGTCGTTTCGGCGCGCGATCGCAGCCATCCGCCCTTCGACCCGGTGCGGCTCTGGCAAACGCAGCCCGAAGCGGAGCCTGCCTGATGCGGGTGCTGGTGACCGGTGCCAGCAGCTTCAGCGGCCTCTGGCTGGTCCGGGCCCTGGTCGCTTCCGGGGCCGCGGTGACGGCGGTGGCGCGCGGCCATCCACGGCAGTACGACCCGCTCAGGCGGCTGCGGATCGAGCGGGTGGCGCGGCTGGCGACGACCCGCTTCGAGGCGGCCTTCGGCAGTGCGGCGTTCCTCGAGCTGATCGAGCTGGCCGAGCCCTTCGACGTGCTCTGCCTGCACCATGCCGAGGTCGGCGACTTCCGGCGTTCCGACTACGATGCGCTGGCGGCTGCCCGGGCGAACACGGCCGGCATCGAGCCGGTGCTCGAGCGGCTGCGGCGCCGGGGCCTCCGGCGGGTGGTGCTGACCGGCAGCGTCTTCGAGGCGGACGAGGGCGACGGCGACCGGCCGCTGGACGCGATCGGCGCCTATGGGCTCGCCAAGACGCTGACCGCGCAGATCGTCCGCCAGGCGGCGGCGACGGCGGGTGTGGAGCTCTTGAAGGTCACCCTGCCGAGCCCGTTCGGCGCCTTCCAGGCGGGCGGGCTCGCCGATCATCTCCTGCGCGCCTGGCAGGCAGGCGAGGTGCCGAGCCTGCGCCAGCCGGCGCGGGTCAGGGATTTCGTGCCGATCGACCTGCTCGCGGCGCACCATGCCGGCCTCGCCCTTGGCCGGATCCCGCCCGTGGCGGCCGGACGGGCCAACCCGAGCGGCCATGTCCTGAGCTGTGCCGCCTTCGCCGAACGGCTGGCGGCGGAGATGCAGCCGCGGCTCGGTGCTGCCTGCCGCTTCGCCGTCACGGGCGAGGCTGTGGCGGATGGCGAGCCCGCCAGCCGCTTCAACACGGAGCCCCTGCCCGCCCTTTTCGATCGCGCGGCGCAAGCGCGCAGCTGGGACCGGCTCGCCCTCCACTACCGCGCCCGGGCGCGCGGCTGGATGGAGCACGCAGCCTGATGACTGTTCTATTTGTGGTTGATTTCAACCCGAATCATCCGCATCATCGGCGTGTCCCGTCCGTCTCTCAGCCGTGGCCCAAATCCCTTGCCCTGGAGCAGGCACATGGTTCAGCCCAGCATCGGCGTCGTCGTCGTCACCCATCGGGCACGCCGGCTGCTCGACGGGTGCCTGCAGCCGCTCCTGGCCTCGCCGCTTCGCCCGCAGATCCTCGTCGTCAACTCCAGCAGCCATGACGGAACGGTCGAGAAGGCCTGGGATCTCGGGGCCGAGACCTGGACGATCCCGCGGGAGAGCTTCGATCACGGGCGGACGCGCGAGCTGGCGCGGCAGCGGCTGGGCACCGCGATCACGGTGATGCTGACGCCGGACGCGCATGCCACCGGCAGCGACTTCCTCGAGCGGCTCACGGCCCCCTTGCGCGATGGCCGCGCCGCCGTCGCCTATGGCCGCCAGCTGCCGCGCCCCGGCGCCGACCGGATCGAGGCCTTCAACCGCTCGTTCAACTATCCGGCCGAGAGCCAGCTCCGCTCGCTCGCCGACTGGCCGGTCTTCGGCGCCTACACGCATTTCTGCTCGAACAGCTGTGCTGCCTGGCTGAACAGCGCCCTCGACGAGATCGGCGGGTTTCCCCCGACCCTGGTCAGCGAGGAGACGATCGCCACAGCCCGGCTGCTCGAGCGCGGCCATCGCATCGCCTATGTCGCCGAGGCGACCGTCCACCACAGCCACGGCAGCGGCCTCGTCGCCGACTTCCGCCGGCAGTTCGACATCGGCCATGCCAGGCGGCCCTACCGCAGTCTCCTCCTCGGCCGCGAGCGCGACGAGGCGCGGGGGCTCGCCTACACGAAGGAGCTGCTCGCGACGCTGGCGAAGGAGGCGCCGGCTCTCATTCCCTATGCGCTGCTGCACACCGCCGCCCGCTATGCCGGCTACCGGCTCGGCATGGGCGGCGCCCGGCTGCCGCGCCGCCTGAAGGCGCTCATGAGCAGCCAGGACTTCTACTGGCGCCGGCCGGCCGGTGCCGTGGCCGGAGCAGGTTGACGACCATGCGGGTGGGGCTGCTGACCAACAATGTGATGCCGCCGCGCGAGGGCATCGGCCGCCATGTGCTGGAGATCGCGAGGCGCCTGCCCCGCCGCGGCATCGAGCCGCTGATCATCGCCCGGGGCCAGGGTCTGCGCTGGCAGTCCCTCGAGGTCGAGGGCGTGCCGGTCCGGCTCTTTCCCTATCTCGCGGTTCGCCCGCTGCACCAGGAGGCAACGCGGCTCGTGCTGCAGCGCTGGCTAGACCAGGGTGCAGACGGCTGCGACGTGCTGCATCTCCACATGCCGCTGCTGCCGCCCTTGCGCACGACGCTTAGGCGGGTCGTGACCTTCCACAGCCCGCTTTTGAGCGACACGGCGGCGATCGGCGAGCCGGGCCTGAAGGCGGCGCTGATCAAGGCCAATGCGCGGCTCGTCAGCCAGGCCTACGAGCATGCGCATATCCGGGACGCGGCGGCACTGGTGGCGGTGTCGGCCAATGTCCAGGACGAGCTGGCCCGGCACTACCGGCTCTTCGGCCGGCGGGTCGAGGTGATCGGCAACGGCGTCGATCCCGGGGCTTTCGAGTTTCGGGGCGGGCCGCGCCCGGCGGGTGCAGACGGGCGGCGGAGCGTGCTCTATCTTGGCCGGCTCGGCTACCGCAAGGGGCTGCACCGCCTGCTCGACGCCTTCGCCTGCCTCGGCGACGGGCGGCTCCGGCTCGAGCTCGCGGGCGAGGGACCGCTCGCGGAGAGGCTCGCCGCCCAGGCGCGCGACCTCGGCATTGCCGAACGGGTCCGCTTCCTCGGTTTCCTCGAGGGCCCTGCCTTGCTCGCGGCGCTCCACCGGGCGGCGGTCTTCGTCAACCCGGCCGACTACGAGAGCGGACCCCTGACCCTGCTCGAGGCGATGGCCGCCGGCACGCCGGTGGTGACGACCGCGACCGGGCTCGCGACCGAGCTCGACCAGCCTCGCCCCTGCATCATGGTTGAGCGCAACCCGCTCGATCTGGCCAGCGGCATCGCCGGCGTGCTCGCCGATCCGGCAGCGGCCGCCGCCATGGCGGCGCGGGCCCGCCGGCTGGTCGAGCAGCGCTTCGCCTGGGACGACGTGGTGGGCCGGCTGGTCCAACGCTACGGCCATATCGAGCGGCTGGCGGCATGAGCGAACTGCTCCCGGTCGCCGCCGAGCAGCCGCGCGATCTCATCGTCTGCTTCGGCTTCGACCTGGCCAAAAGGCGCCGGCAGCCCTGGCACGTGGCGCACGGCCTGGCCCAGGGGCTCGCCGCCCAGGGCCGGCTGGTCACCATCGCCACGGACGTCGCGACAGGTGACGACCGGCCCGCCGACTATGCCGTGCACGACTGCGGTCGGCTGATGCAGCGCGGCCGGCCGACGCCAGCACTCCGCGACCTCGCCCTCGAGCTGGCGCCGGCGCGCATCTATCTCGTGACCGGTACGGCCGCACTCGCCCGCATGGCGCGGCTCGACCTGGGTGCCCCGACCGAGCTGATCGTCGCGAGCCCGCTCCTGAGGCTGGGCGAGATCCTGGGCGTCGGGCTGCGCGAGCTCTGGCGCGAGCGGCGGCTGATGCTGCTGCCGCTCGTCAATGCGCTCCTGCCCGGGCACCTGGTCAGGGCCGGCTATCGCCGCTCGGGTGCGGTGCGGCCGATCTACCTGAGCGAGGCCGGCCGCGAGCGCTTTCGCGCCATCGGCCTGCCGCCGGGACCCCTGCTGCGGCCCCAGGTCGAGGCACCGCCGATCATGCTGCGGCCGCGGCAACTCGGGCCCGAGGCCGTGCCGGTCGTGGCCTATCTCGGCCCGCCATTGGCGCTGCGCGGCGCGCATCTCGCCCTCGGCGCCTTCGAGGCCGCCGTGGCGCGCGGGCTCGATGCCCGGCTTTTGCTGCTGCTGCGGCCGGACGTGCCGCCGGCGGTGATGCAGCGCTTCGTCGAGCGGGTGGCCCGGAGCCCCGCCGCCGGGCGGATCGAGGTCACGACCGAGATGCTGGGTGCTGCCGAGCTCGCCCGCGCCATTGCCGGGGTCGATGCGTTCCTGCTGCCGTTCCAGGCGCCGGTCTCGGAGGTTCCGCTCGTGGTGATCGAGGCGGGGCTCACCGGCCGGCCGGTGATCACGCTCGATGCGCCGGGGGTGAGCGAGCAGGTGCTCGCACTCGGCGGCTTCGTCGCCCGGGCACCCGAGGAGCTGCCGCACGCGCTGATCCGCGCGCTTCGCCCGCGCCAGGACATGGTCCAGGTCGACCCGGCTTCGTGGACCTCCTGGCCGCGCGCGGTCGCCGCCATGCTGGAAGCCCCGGTGCCACCGCCTTTGCCCCAGCGGCTGATCGCCCTCTGCGGCGTCGATGGCACCGGCAAGAGCTTCCTCGTCGAGCACCTGCGCCGGCATTTCGCCGAGGCGGGGATCGCCAACCGGCATGTCTGGAGCCGGTTTCGCAACTATCTCTCGAAGCCGCTTCTGGCCCTCGCCCGGCTCACCGGCCACAACTACAAGGTCGAGACCGGCGGCGTGCGGATCGGCTATCATGACTTCGTCGGCCGCCCATGGCTCATCTGGCCCTTCCTGGCGCTGCAGGCGATCGACCAGGTGCTCGACATCCTCTGGCGCTATCACCTGGGGCGCAGCCAGCCGATCCTCGGCGACCGCTGCGTCTACGATACGCTCGTCGACCTCGCGATCGACACCGGGCGGGACGATTTCGTGATCGACCGGCTGGGCCCGCTGCTGGTGGTGCTGCTGCCGAGGCCGCGGCTCGTCGTGCTGATCGAGCGGCATCCGCTGCGCATCCAGGAGCAGCGGCCGGATGCCCTGCTCGACCGCCATTTCCATCGTCGCCGGCTGCTCTATCGCCGTCTCGCCGCGCGCTTCGCCCTCCCGGTCGTCGACAATAACGGGCCGGTAGCGCGCACGCTCGAGACCATCCTGGCGCTGGTGCAGGAGCAGAATTCGGGCATCGGGGCGGGCATGGCGCCGACTGCCGCAGCCGAGAGGACCGGCCAGTGATCTACGTCTTCTACAACAACGATCCGCTGGCCCAGGACCAGGGCGGCGGGGCCGAGCATTTCCGCGGCCTGCATCGCGCGCTGCTGAAGTCCGGGCTCGAGTTCCACCTCGTCGCCGCCCGCCTGCAGCCGGAGCGGTCGGCGCAGCACATCACCTATGTCTCGGAAAGCTCGAACTTCCTGCGCTTCTTCTGCGGCCTCTGGCTCTGGTTCTGGCGCAACCGCAAGCAGTTCTCCGCCGCCGACGTCTTCCATTTCCACCGCAATTACGCCGCCTGGCCCAAGCTCATCATCTGCCCGGAGCAGGGCCGCGTGCTGATCAGCTACCACAATGTCAGCGGCCGGGTGCTCGAGGGCTGGCTCGGCCGGGTCGGCCGGCCGCTGCGGCGGGCCATGCTGATGCTCGAGCGGCGCGCTGTGCGGCTGGCGGACGCGATCATCTGCGTCAGCGGCCGCGACCGGCAGTCGCTGCAGGAGGCCGTGGCACCGGCCCCCTTCGCCGCCGCCAGCGTCATCCCGGCGGCCTTCGACGACCGGATCTTCGCCGACCGCCCCGCCACGCCGCCCGGGCCGGCCCTCGCCCACCGCCTCGTCCTGCTCGGCCGGATCAGCCATCAGAAGAACGTGCCGCTCGCCGTCGCCACGCTCGAGGAGCTGGCGGCCCGCGGCCTGGACTTCACGCTCACGATCGTCGGCGAGGGCGAGGACAGCCCGGACCTGATCCGCCGCATCGCCCGCTCGCCGGCGAGGGACCGCCTGACCTGGCTCGGCCGGGTGCCGCACAACCAGGTGCCCGAGCTGCTGGCCGAGCACGGCATCCTTTTGCTCACCAGCCGCTACGAGGCCTCGCCCACAGTGGTCAAGGAGGCGCTGAAGGCGATGCGCCCGGTGGTCGCCACCGATGTCGGCGACGTCGCCGACTGGCTGGACGAGGGGCAGTCGGGCTTCCTGCGCGATCCCGACCCCAAGGCACTCGCCGATGCGGTCGAGGCGGCTGCCCGCCTCGTCCACACTGGTGGCTACCGGCAGGGCAGCCGGGTCGACCGGCTGGACGAGGACTCGATCATGAGCGAGGTCGTCCACCTCTACCGGCGGCTGCAGGCCGTTTGATCGCCACATTCGGCCGGGGCGTCCGGGCGGTGCTGCCGCCCGCGGCACTCGGCCGTCTCGTTGCCATGGGCGGCAGCCGGGCCGTGGCCGCCGGCCTCGGCCTCGTTGCCACGATGGTCATCGCCCGCGGCCTCGAGCCCGCGGGCCTCGGCCTCTGGTCGATGGCGCTGGCGGTGCAGGGCATCGCCCTGCATGTGGGCGAAGCGGGGCTGCGCTCGATCGTGACCGTCGAGATGGCGGCAAGGCCCGAGGCCGGCCGGTCGCTGCTTCGCCGCTATCTCGGCCTCCGGCTCGCCATCTGCACGGGCGTGATCGCGCTCACCGTAGCCCTCGCCTGGCTCCTCGGCATCCCCGACTGGCCCTATCTGGCGCTGCTGCTCACCAGCCTCTGGCCGATCGCCCTGCAGCTCGACTGGCTGCCGCTCGCCCATGGCCGGACGGGCCAGGCGGGGCTGCTGCTCCTGGTCCGCCCGGTCGTCTTCGTCCTCCTGCTACTCGCCTTGCCGTTGGGCGGCGACCCGGATCGCCTGGCGCTGCTCTTCCTCGCCGCCTGGTGGGTGGCCGCGGCGGCCACCTGGCCCTGGCTCGGGCTGGTCCCGAAGACAGGGGTGCCGGGTGCCGCTCCCGGCCGGCGCCGGCTGCTGCGGCTTGCCGTGCCGGTGGCGGTGGCGACGGTGGCGAGCCAGCTCCTGCTCAGCCTCGATTTGCTGCTGGTGGGGGCCCGCTTCGGGCCGGCCGTGGCGGCACAGTACTACCTAGCATCGGCCATCCTCGTAGCCGGGCTCGTCGTCGCCAACGGCCTGGGCCAGGCCGCCCTCGCCCGCCTCGCTGCCGTCACCGGCACGGGCTTTCGGGCAGCGCTCGAGGCCGACCTCCGCCTCGTCGGTGCCGTCGCGGCGCTCGCCGCCGTCACCGTGCTCGGGGTCGTGCCGCACGTCCTGCCGCTGGCCTTCGGCGCCGCCTACGCGCCGGCCTCGGGCCTCCTCGCCTGGCTGCTGCCCTGGTTTGTCCTGCAGCATGCGACGGCGGTGCTGCAGGCGGGGATGACAGCGGCGCGACTCGGCGACCGGCAGCTTCGGGCAGCGCTCTGGATGGTCGCGGCACTCGTGCCGGGGCTGGCGCTCGCCTGGTGGGCCGGGGATCTACGCCTGTTCGCGCTCGCCCGCGGCATGGCCGAGCTGGTCCGGGCCGTGGCCCTCTGGCGCGGCCTGCTGTCCGCGCTCAGGCCATTCAGTGCGCCGCCCCCCAGCTCCGGCCGGCGCCGACATCGACGACGAGCGGCACGGTGAGCTCGGCGGCACCCTCCATGACCGTTCGGATGACGTGCCTCGCCGGCTCCACCTGGTCCTCCGGCACCTCGAAGACCAGCTCGTCGTGGACGGAAAGCAGGAGGCGGGCCTGGAGCCCGTCCCGGTCGATGGCGCGGGCGACGCGGTGCATGGCGCGCTTCATGATGTCGGCGGCGGAGCCCTGGATGGGGGCGTTGATGGCCTGGCGCTCGGCATAGGCCCGCCGCGCCGGCTGCTTGGAGAGGATCTCCGGGATGAAGCAGCGGCGGCCGAAGAGGGTGAGGACATGGCCCTGCTCGCGGGCCTCCTCCTTGGCCCGCTCCATATAGTCCTTCACGCCCGGATATTCGGCGAAATAGGCCTCGATGAAGGCCTTGGCCTCGGCCTGCGGGATGGCGAGGCGCTGGGCGAGGCCGAAGGCGCCGATGCCGTAGATGATGCCGTAATTGATCATCTTGGCCCGGCGGCGGAGCTCGCCCGAGACCTCGGCTGCGGGCAGCCTGAACATCTTGCCCGCGGTCACCGCGTGGATGTCGGTATCCTCGGCGAAGGCGTCCTTCAGGGCCTGGATGTCGGCCATGTGGGCGAGGACGCGCAGCTCGATCTGCGAGTAGTCGGCGGAGACGAGCGAAAAGCCCTCCGCCGGCACGAAGGCTTCGCGGATCTTCCGGCCTTCCTCGGTGCGGATCGGGATGTTCTGCAGGTTGGGGTCGGTCGAGGAGAGCCGGCCGGTCGAGGTGGCGGCCAGCATGTAGGAGGTGTGCACCCGCCCGGTCCTGGGCACGATCTCCTCGACCAGCGATTCCGTGTAGGTGCGCGTCAGTTTCTGCAGCTGGCGCCAGTCGAGGATCACTCGGGGCAGCGCGTGGCCCTGCGCCGCCAGGTCCTCGAGGATGTCCGCACCGGTGGCGTGCGCCCCCGTCTTGGTCTTCTTCGCCCCGCCAATGCCCATCTCGTCGAACAGGATCTCGCCGAGCTGCCGGGGCGAGCCGAGATTGAAGGGCCGGCCGGCGAGCTTGACCGCCTCCTCCTCGAGCTGGGCCATGCGCTGGCCGAACTCGGCGGAGAGCTTCTCCAGGTGCTGCCGGTCGACCTGGATGCCGGCCACCTCCATGGCCGCCACGATGGGCGGCAGCGGGCGCTCGAGGGTCTCGTAGACGGTCGTCAGACGCTCGTCGATCAGCCGCTGCTTGAGGAGCTGCCAGAGGCGGAAGGTCACCTCGGCATCCTCGGCGGCATAGGGTGTGGCCTTCTCGATCGGCACTTGCGCGAAGCCGATCTGCTTCGCCCCCTTGCCGCAGAGGGACTCGTAGGAGATCGCCTCGTGGTCGAGATGGCGCCGGGCCAGCTCGTCCATGCCGTGGCCGTGGCTGGCGCCGTCGAGCACGTAGGAGAGCAGCATGGTGTCGTCGAAGGGGGTGATCGGCACCTCGTATCTGGCGAGCACCGCCATGTCGTATTTGAGGTTGTGGCCGATCTTCAAGGTACCCCGGTCGGCGAGGACCGGGCGCAGTCGCTCGAGCACCTGGGCGAGCGACGGCTGGCCCTCGAGCCGCTCGCCGAAATCGTCGACATGGCCAAGGGGGACATAGGCGCCCTGGCCGGGTTCGATACTGAGCGAGATGCCGACCAGCTCGGCCCTGGCGACGTTGAGCGAGGTGGTTTCGGTGTCGATGGCGAGGCGGCCGATCGCCGTCGCCGCGGCGAGGAGGGCGTCGAGCTCGGCGAGGTCGGTGATCGTCCGGTAGACCGCGCCGTCACTGCCCGCGTCGCGAGCCTGCGCGGCGCGCTCGGCCTCGGCCGCATCGGCGACCTGCTCGATCCGGCCGATGAGGGCCCGAAAGTCGTTGGCCTGGAGGAAGGCGAGCAGGGTGGCACCGTCGATCTGCCCCCTGACCGAGCCGTCGAGCTCGACCGGCAAAGGCGCGTCGTGGCGGAGTGCGACGAGGCGTTTCGAGAGGCGCGCCTGCTCGGCGAAGTCGATCAGCGTCTGACGGCGCTTGGGCTGCTTGATGGTCGCGGCATTGGCCAGGAGCTCGTCGAGCGAGCCGAACTGGTTCAGGAGCTGGGCCGCGGTCTTGACGCCGATGCCGGGCACACCCGGCACGTTGTCGGAGCTGTCGCCGGCGAGGGCCAGGCAGTCCTGGACCAGCTCGGGGCCGACGCCGAAGCGCTCCTCGACCTCGGCCGGGCCGATCATCCGGCTCTTCATCGGGTCCCACATGACCACGCCCGGCGCCACGAGCTGCATCAGGTCCTTGTCGGAGGAGACGATGACCACCTCGCGGCCCACGGCCCGCGCCCGGTCGACATAGGTGGCGATCAGGTCGTCGGCCTCGAAGCCCGGCACCTCGACGGCCGGCAGGCCGAAGGCGCGGGCGGCATCGCGGACGAGGGCGAACTGCGGCACGAGCTCCGGCGGCGGCTCGTCGCGATTGGCCTTGTAGGCGTCGTAGATCTCGTTCCGAAAGCTGATCCGGCCGGCATCGAAGACGACGATCATGTCGTCGTCGGCATGGTCCTGCATCAGCTTGAAGAGCATCGAGGAGAAGCCGAAGACGGCATTGACGGGCGTGCCGTCGCCCCGCGTCATCGGCGGCAGCGCGAAGAAGGCGCGGAAGATGTAGCCGGAGCCGTCGACGAGAACGACCCGGCGGGGCTCTGCGCTCATGGGGATTGCTCGCTCATGCCTGCGTCTCTAGCGCACCGGCCGCCCAGAGCCTAGATTGGCTTTGTGGCGACGGCGACGGAGGGGGGCAATGGCGGCCGACCTGATCCTGGCAATCGACCAGGGCACGACCAGCACCCGGTCGATCCTCTTCGATGCGGCCGGCAAGCCGATCGCATCGGCGCAGCGCGAGCTGCAACAGTTCTATCCGGCGGATGGCTGGGTCGAGCACGACCCGGAGCACATCTGGGCCGACACGCTCAAGACCTGCCGCGAGGTGCTGGAACGGGCCGCCGTGTCGGCGACACGCGTGGCGGCCATCGGCATCACCAACCAGCGCGAGACGGCGATCGTCTGGGAGCGCGCGACGGGCCGGCCCATCGCCAACGCCATCGTCTGGCAGGATCGCCGCACCGCCCCGCTCTGCCGCGAGCTGGTCGCCGATGGGCTGGCCGGGGCGGTGGCGGAGCGGACCGGGCTCGTCATCGACGCCTATTTCTCCGCCACCAAGGTGGCCTGGCTCCTCGCGAACGTGCCGGGTGCCAGGGACCGGGCGGAGCGGGGTGAGCTCGCCTTCGGCACCGTCGACTGCTTCCTCCTCTGGCGCCTGACCGGCGGCAGGGTGCACGGCACCGACGCCGCCAACGCGGCGCGCACCATGCTCTTCGACATCGGCCGGCAGGAATGGGACGAGGAGCTGCTCGAGCGGCTCGGCATCCCGCGCTCGATGCTGCCCGAGGTCATGGACAATAGCGGCCTCTTCGGCACGACCGACGCGGATATCCTGGGTGCGCCGATCCCGGTGACCGGCATGGCCGGCGACCAGCAGGCGGCGACCTTTGGCCAGGCCTGCTTCGAGCCGGGCATGCTGAAAAGCACCTACGGCACGGGTTGCTTCGCGCTGCTCAACACCGGCGAGCGGATGGTGCCGTCCCGGAACCGACTCCTGACCACCGTCGCCTATCGCCTGGGCGGCGAGACGACCTATGCGATCGAGGGCAGCATCTTCATCGCCGGGGCCGCCGTGCAGTGGGTCCGGGACGGGCTGGGGGCGATCGGCAACGCGGCGGAGAGCGAGGCCCTGGCCAGGACGCTGCCCGACACGGGCGGGGTCTACCTGGTGCCGGCCTTCACCGGGCTCGGCGCCCCATACTGGGACCCCGACGCGCGCGGCGCCATTCTCGGCCTGACGCGGGACAGCGACGTCCGGCACATCGTCAGGGCGGCGCTCGAATCGGTCTGCTACCAGACGGCTGACCTCATGGCGGCGATGCGGGACGACCTCGAGGCGGCGGAGGCCGGCGTCCTGCCGGACACGCTTCGGGTCGATGGCGGCATGGTCGCCAATGACTGGGTCTGCCAGTACCTCGCGGACATCCTCGACTGCCCGGTGGAGCGGCCGGCGGTGCTCGAGACGACGGCCCTCGGTGCCGCCTATCTCGCGGGCCTCGCCACGGGCCTCTACCCGTCGCAGGACTTCATCGCCCAGAGCTGGCGGGAGGACGGCCGGTTCACGCCGGGGCTCGACCCCGCAACCCGCCGCCGCCGGCTCGACGGCTGGGCCGACGCGGTCGGCCGCGTCCGCACCCAGGGCCGATGATCGACCTCGTCGGGCGGCGTGCCGAGATCGTGGCCCTGGTCGAGCGCCAGGGCTTCGTGACCATCGAGGCGCTGGCGCAGCAGTTCGGCGTGACGCCGCAGACCATCCGCCGCGACATCAACGAGCTCGCCACCGAGGGCGTGCTGCAGCGCTACCATGGCGGCGCCGCGGTGCCGTCCAGCGTGCACAACATCGCCTATTCGAGCCGCCAGGTGCTGCATCTCGAGGCCAAGCGCCGGATCGCCCGCGAGGTCGCCCGGCACATCCCCGACGACGCCTCGCTCTGCATCAATATCGGCACCACCAACGAGGAGATCGCCAAGGCGCTGCTCGACCATCAGGGCCTGAGCGTGATCACCAACAACCTGCACGTGGCCGAGCTGATGGCCGGCAACGAGGACTTCCAGGTGGTGGTGGCGGGTGGCCTCGTGCGGGCGCGGGACCGGGGCATCGTCGGCGAGGCGACCATCGATTCGATCGCCCAGTTCCGCGTGGACATCGCGGTGATCGGGATCAGCGCCATCGATCTCGACGGCACGCTGCTCGACTTCGACTATCGCGAGGTGCGCGTGGCGCAGACCATCGTCAGCCACGCCCGCAAGGTCTATCTGGCGGCCGACCACAGCAAGATCGGCCGGCCGGCCATGGCACGGCTCGGCGACATGAGCCAGATCCACGCCTTCTTCACCGACCGCGCGCCCCCGGCCGAGCTTGCCGCCGTGCTCGAGGCGAGCGGCACGCGACTGGTGGTGGCCGGGGACTGAGCGCCGGCCCGCTCAGTCGGCGGGCTTCGGGATCTCGTGAATGTGGATGTCGTGCGCTGCATGCTCGCCCAGGATCCGCAGCGCCTGGCGCTCGGCCGCCTCGTCGACCGTGCGCACCCAGAGCAGGATGCCGCCCCGCTCGAGCTGCTCCTCGAGCCAGTCGGCATGCCGCTTGTCCATCCAGCGGGCGAGCACCGTGCCGATCAGGGCACCGGTGATCGCGGTGCCGGCAATGGCGGCAGCGACCGCACCCGCCGAGGCGACGACCGTGCCGGCGGCGATCAGCGTCGGCAGGGTGGTCATCGAGCCCACCACCATGTCCTCGCGCTTCGCGACGGTGCGGGTCGAGACGAAGGCGGTGCGGGGTGCCTCAGGATCGTCCTCGGCCTCCTCGACCCTGCGATACATCCGGCCGAGCTTGCCCTCCACCGTCTGGTGGCCGGCGAGCAGGCTGATGTCGCTGGCGGCGAAGCCGGCTTCCTCGAGCGCCTCGACGGCAAGCTCCAGCGCTGCCACGTCCTCCATCACCGCAACCGCCTCGCGCACCGTGCCTTCAGCGCTCATCCGCCATTCTCCCGATCCCGGATAACCCCCTTCGTCTGTAGCAGAGTTGCCCCGGACAAGGCAGTCGGTCAGTCCCGCGGCAGCAGGAAGACGGCGGTAGCCATGGCGAGGCTGCCGAAGGTGACGGCGAAGCCGGCGGCCACGAGAAGGAGGCCCGTGAGCTCCAGCCCGTTGCCGAAGAGCAGGTCGCCGAGCCCGCCGACATTGCCGTGGATCAGGGCCGCCAGCAGCAGCCAGCCGGCCGCAATGCCGAGCGCACAGTTTCTGCCGAGGAAGATGAGGAGCCGTCTATCCTCGCCCATGCCGGTCACTCGCTCCGCTCGTTCGAGACATGGGGTGGCGGGGCCACCGGTCAATCCACACGAGCCGAGGCCGGCTCGAGCTCGAGCCGCATGGGCGTCGAGACGACCCCCTGGTACTCGTCGGCGGCTCCGGTTTCGCGGAAGCCGAGGCGGCGATAGATCGGCACTGCATAGGCCGAGGCGTTGACGGTGAGATCAGGAATCGGCGGTGCCGCCGCCGCGAGGTGGGCGGTGACCGCATCGAGCAGCCGGCGGGCGATGCCCCGGCCCTGCAGGTCGACCGCCACGAAGAGCAGGGTGAGATGGTCGAGGCCGTCGATCCGCCCGTCCCGGCCACGCAGCTCGGCATAGCCGACGAGCCCTTCGCCGAGGCTCGCGCGAACCCCCGTGGCACCGTCCGCGAGACGGCGGCGGATCGCCTTCTCGGTGACGTAGAGGCGAAAGGCGACGCGGCCGACATCGCCGAGGTCCGGGGCGACGAAGCGGGCGAAGGCGGGCTCGATCAGCCGGGCGATGGCGCCGGCCTCCCTGGCCTGCGCCCGGGCGATCCGGAGCGGCTTGCTCATGCCCTCGAGCCTAGACGGAGGCGGTGAGGCCGCCGTCGATCCGCAGGTTCTGGCCGGTGACGTAGGCGGCGGCATCGGAGGCGAGATAGGCGATCAGCCCGGAGACCTCCTCTGCCTTGCCATAGCGCCCCATCGGAATCCGCGCCCGGCGTTCCTCCGTCTCGGGCAGGCTGTCGACGAAGCCCGGCAGGACGTTGTTCATGCGCACATTGTCGGCGGCATAGCGATTGGCGAAGAGCTTCGTGAAGCTGGCGAGGCCGGAGCGGAAGACGCCGGAGGTGGGGAAGAGCGGGTCCGGCTCGAAGGCGGCGAAGGTCGAGATGTTGATGATCGTCCCGCCGCCCTGCGCCGCCATGATCGGCGTGACCAGGCGCGCCGGGCGGATGACGTTCAGGAGGTAGAAGTCCATGCCGAGATGCCAGTCGTCGTCGCTGATCTCGAGGATCGGCCCCTTCGGCCCGTGGCCCGCCGAGTTGACCAGCACGTCGACCCGGCCCCAGCGCTGCATCGCCAGATCCACGAGCCGGCGATGGTCGTCGATCGCGCGGTTGGAGCCGGTGACGCCGACGCCCCCGAGCTCGGCCGCCAGCGCCTCGCCCTTGCCGGACGAGGAGAGGATGGCGATGCGAAAGCCGTCCGCTGCCAGCCGCCTCGCGGCATCGGCGCCCATGCCGCTGCCGCCCGCCGTGACCAGTGCCACCTTCTCCGTCACCACCCGTCCCTCTCCCGAGATTGCCGTCATCGCCACCTTGGGCCGGTTGGCAGGCAGCGGGCAAGAACGGTCTTTTGAGGGTGGCCTTTCTGCGCATACAGTCCGCGCGTGGCGAGCGCCGCAAGAGGGGCTCGCGAACGCAGGAGAGAAGAATGCGTCAGGGAATGACGATGCTCGCCGGAGCGGCGCTCCTGGCAGCGGCGACGAGCGCCGAAGCCAGCCCGTTCGAGCGGCAGACGACCGGCGAGCTGCACGCGATCTGCGCGTCGCCGAACGAGCTCGACCAGCATTTCTGCATCGGCTTCATCCTCGGCGCCGGGCAGCTCTACGAAGAGATGCTGCGGATCGAGGCGCTCCAGCCCCTTGCCTGCCCCGAGCCGGACCCGTCCCTGGTCGTGCTGCGCGACACCTTCGTGAGCTGGGCCGGGGCCAATCCCGACCATGCCGAGACGCGGGCGATCGACGGCATGATGCAGGCGGCGGCCGAGACGTGGCCGTGCAGCCGATGACAACAGGGTCCGGGGAAGCAGCGATGACCAACAGAAGCAAGGCGAGCCGGCTGGTGGCCGGCGTGGCGCTGATCGGCCTCCTTTCCGGCTGCGGCGTGCTCGACGTGGACGACAAGACCGGGCAGCGGTCGGCCACCGGTGCTGCGGTCGGTGCTGCGGCAGGTGCGGCGGTCGGCGTGCTGACCGGCGGCCTCCTGGCCTCGACCGTGGCGGGTGCCGTGGTCGGCGGCGCCGGCGGCTTCATCTACGACCAGGCGGATCGCGCCGGGAAGTAGCACGTCGCCCGACAGGCGAAGGGGCACCGCCCTGCGGCGGTGCCCCCTCTTGAAGGCGAACGCTCAGGCGCGGCCGGCGGCCGGCGCGGCGCCGAGCAGCGAGCGCAGCACGTAGTGCAGGATGCCGCCGTGGCGGTAGTAGTCGACCTCGTCGCCCGTATCGAGGCGGCAGAGCAGGCTGGTCCTGGTCTCGCTGCCATCCTTGCGGCGGATTGTGCAGGCGACCTGCATGCGCGGCCTGAGGCCGGCTGCCAGGCCCTCGAGCGTGACCACCTCGCTGCCGTCGAGCTTCAGGCTGGTGCGGCTCTCGCCGTTCTCGAAGGTGAGCGGCATGACACCCATGCCCACCAGGTTCGAGCGATGGATGCGCTCGAAGCTCTCGGCGATCACCGCCTTGACGCCGAGAAGGTTGGTGCCCTTGGCCGCCCAGTCGCGTGACGAGCCCGTGCCGTATTCCTTGCCGGCGAAGATGACGAGCGGCGTGCCGCGCTCCTTGTACTTCATCGCGGCGTCGTAGATCGACATCTCCTGGCCCTCGGGCATCAGCTTCGTCCAGCCGCCCTCCTTGCCGTCCGCCAGCTCGTTCCTGAGGCGGATATTGGCGAAGGTGCCGCGCATCATCACCTCGTGATTGCCGCGCCTGGAGCCGTAGGAGTTGAAGTCCTTCCGCTGGATCTGGAAGCTCTGCAGGTACTCGGCGGCGGGGCTCGTCTGGGCGATGGAGCCGGCCGGGCTGATGTGGTCGGTGGTGATCGAATCGCCGAGGATGGCGAGGACGCGGGCCTCCTCGATATCGGGCACCGATTCCGGCGGCACGGCTGCCATGCCCTCGAAATAGGGCGGCAGGCGGACATAGGTGCTGCCGTCGTCCCAGTCATAGGTGACGCCGCTGTCGCCGCCGCCGATGGCGGCCCACCGCTCGTCGCCCTTGAAGACGTCGCTGTAGCTTTCCTTGAACATCGCCGAGGTGACGGCGGTGCGCACGACCTCGGCGACCTCGGCCTGGTTCGGCCAGATGTCCTTGAGGTAGACGGGCTGGCCGTCCTTGCCCTTGCCGAGCGGCTCCTTCGTCAGGTCACGGGTCAGCGTCCCGGCAAAGGCGTAGGCGACGACCAGAGGCGGCGAGGCCAGGTAGTTGGCCTTGACCTGCGGGTGGACGCGGCCCTCGAAGTTGCGGTTGCCGGAGAGCACGGAGCCGACGACGATGCCGCCCTCGTCGACCGCCTCGGCGACGGCGTCGGGCAGCGGGCCCGAATTGCCGATGCAGGTGGTGCAGCCATAGCCGACGAGGTCGAAGCCCATGGCATCGAAATCCTCCTGCACCCCGGCGGCGGCAAGGTAGTCGGTGACCACCTTGGAGCCCGGGGCGAGCGAGGTCTTGACCCAGGGCTTGGGCTGCAGGCCGAGCGCTCTGGCCTTGCGTGCCACGAGGCCCGCCTGGAGCATGACGCTCGGGTTCGAGGTGTTGGTGCAGCTCGTAATGGCGGCGATGACCACGTCGCCATGGCGCAGCTCGGCGTCCATGCCGGTGATCGGCTGGACCTTGTCGGCCGGCGTCTTGCCGAGCAAAGCGGGCAGCGCCTTGGCGAAGCTGTCCTTGACCGAGGCCAGCCCCACGCGGTCCTGCGGCCGCTTCGGGCCGGCGAGCGACGGCTCGACCTTCGCGAGGTCGAGCTCGAGCACGGCGGTGAAGACCGGGTCGGGCAGGTCGTCCGAGCGCCACATGCCCTGCGCCTTGGCATAGGCCTCGACGAGGGCGATGCGCCGGTCGTCGCGGCCGGTGAGCCGCAGGTAATCCAGCGTCACGTCGTCGATCGGGAAGAAGCCGCAGGTCGCACCGTATTCCGGCGCCATGTTGGCGATGGTGGCGCGGTCGGCGAGCGGCAGCTGGCCGACGCCGGGACCGAAGAACTCGACGAACTTGCCGACCACGCCCTTGGCGCGGAGCATCTCGGTGACGGTGAGCACGAGGTCGGTCGCCGTGGTGCCCTCGGGCAGCTTGCCGGTGAGCTTGAAGCCGACGACCTCGGGCAGCAGCATGGAGACCGGCTGGCCGAGCATCGCCGCCTCGGCCTCGATGCCGCCGACACCCCAGCCCAGGACGGCGAGGCCGTTGACCATGGTGGTGTGGCTGTCGGTGCCGACCAGCGTGTCGGGATAGGCGATCTCGGTATTGCCGTCCTTGCCGGTCCAGACGACCTGGGAGAGGTTCTCGAGGTTCACCTGGTGGCAGATGCCGGTCCCGGGCGGGACGACGCGGAAATTGTCGAAGGCTTCCTGGCCCCAGCGGAGAAAGGCGTAGCGCTCGCCGTTGCGCTGGTACTCGAGCTCGACATTGCGCTCGAAGCTGCCCGGGCCGCCGAAGCTGTCGACCTGGACGCTGTGGTCGATGACGAGGTCGCAGGGCGAGAGCGGGTTGATCTTCCTGGGATCACCGCCGAGCTCGACCATGGCCTCGCGCATCGCCGCAAGGTCGACGACCGCCGGCACGCCGGTGAAGTCCTGCATCAGCACGCGGGCCGGCCGGTAGGCGATCTCCTGGTCGCTGCGCCGTTCCTTGAGCCACGCGACGGCGGCCTCGACATGGGCCACGGTGACCGTGTTGCCGTCCTCGAAGCGGAGCAGGTTCTCGACCAGCACTTTCAGCGAGAAGGGCAGCCGGCCGAGCTCGCCGAGCCGCTTCTCGGCCTCCGGCAGCGAGAAATAGTCGTAGCGCGCGCCACCGACGTCGAGCGACCGCCGCACCTTCAAAGTATCATGACCACAAACGCGCACGGCCTTCTCCATTCCCGTTGCTCGACCGACCAGATTGCGGCCGGTTATACGCGCGCCGGGCCGAGCCCGAAAGGTGTCCGGCTGTCGCGCGCGGGGCCGGTCGATGCGGCCGCCCGCCGCGGCGGCGCCGGCACGGCGGGACCCGGTCGTGGGCGGCAGGCGGGCCGCCGCCATCTTAAGCAATCACGTTGATGGTTAGTGGTAACGCACAGTCAAGACATAGATGAATCGATGTCGCCGTTAGTCGAATTGCAGCCGCATGGTACGCCGGTAGCCGCCCGTCCCGACGACCGGCCCGACCGGTTGTGCTAATGAACCGTTAAGCCGAGGGCTCGGAACTTTACCGTAACGGGTCCATATACCAAGCCAGACAGGTGGTGCCCCTTGCCGTCCAGCGGCCGGGCATCGCCAGCAAGCAAGAATGGGAACGCCGATGACCACCGTCCGTCGCCTCGCCTGCCTGGCATTCGGCGCCCTGGCCGCGCTCGGCTCCGCCGCTGCCGATGCCAGGGTGGACCTGCTGTCGCATCGCGCGGTCTATCGGCTGAGCCTCGTCGACGCCAACCGCTCGATCGGCGTCACCGCGGTCGATGGCGGGCTGGTGCTGGAGTGGCGGGCGTCCTGCGAGGGGTCGATCAGCAACCAGCGGATCGGCTTCGTCGCCAGCCTCGGCGACGGCCCGGGCTTCGTCTACGACGTGCGCTTCTCGAGCTGGGAATCGCCCGACAACACGCGACTGCGCTTCAACGTGCGCTCGTTCGACGACGGGCACCTGTCCGAGGAGTATCGGGGCGAGGCGAAGCTGGAGGCCAGGGGCGGAGCCGGACAGGCGTCCTTCGTCGCGCCGGCGAACGAGCAGATCGAGCTGCCGCGCGGCACGCTCTTTCCGACCGAGCACATGCGCCGGCTGGTCGAGAGCGCCGAGCGTGGCGACGTCGTGATCAGCCACGACCTCTTCGACGGCTCCGGCCTCGAGGGGCTGAGCCGCGTGACGGCGGTGATCGGCCGGGCGGAGGCGGCGGAGCGGCCGTCGCCGGACGATGCCGAGCAGAGTTGGCCGGTCAGCCTCGCCTATTTCACCACTGCCGGTGTCGACGACCTGCCGAGCTTCGAGATCATGTTCGACCTGACCGAGCGCGGCGTACTGCACGACCTCGTGCTCGACTACGGCGACTTCGCCCTGAAGGCCGAGATGGAGCAGCTCGAGACCTTCCCGGCGCCGAACTGCCAGTAGGTCGCGGCGCGATGCTCAGGTGAGGTCGCGGCCGAGCCACGCAGCGCCGCGCACGCCCGAGCTGTCGCCATGCAGGGGCGGCAGCAGCCGGGTGTCGACGCGGTCGGAGAAGACATAGGCCGGCAGGCGCGGCGGCACGTCGGCATAGAGTCCGGCGATGTTCGAGACACCGCCGCCGAGGACGATGACCTCGGGATCGAGGATGTTGATGACCTGGGCGAGGCCGCGGGCGAGCCGGTCGGCGTGACGGTCGAGGGTCGCCCGGGCGGCGGCCTCGCCGGCGGCCGCGGCGGCGACGATCTCGGGCCCGCTCAGGGCGTCGCCGGTCACCGTCGCATGGTCGCGGGCCATGCCCGGGCCGGAGCACCAGGTCTCGATGCAGCCATGCAGGCCGCAATAGCATGACGGGCCCGGCCGTTCGTCGTCCCGCGGCCAGGGCAGCGGGATGTGGCCCCACTCGCCGGCGACCGCGTTGCCGCCCCGCAGGACCCGGCCGCCGACAACGACGCCGCCCCCGACCCCGGTCCCGAGGATGACGGTAAAGACGATGTCCGCCCCGGCACCGGCGCCGTCGGTCGCCTCGGAGAGGGCAAGGCAGTTGGCATCGTTGGCGAAGGCGACCCTGCGGCCGAGCAGGGTCTCGAAGTCCCGGTCCAGCGGCCGGTCGTTCAGCCAGGTGGAATTCGCGTTCTTGATCAGGCCGGTCGCCGGCGAGATGGCGCCCGGGTGGCCGATGCCGACGGTACCCTGCGCACCGAGCTCCGCTTCCACGGAGCGGACCATGCCGGCCATGCAGTCGA
Source organism: Alphaproteobacteria bacterium (assembly GCA_030431615.1). Lineage (GTDB taxonomy): Bacteria > Pseudomonadota > Alphaproteobacteria > Geminicoccales > Geminicoccaceae > SLRI01. The sequence continues at coordinate 7,907 of JAUIID010000021.1, read as the reverse complement.
GGGTCGCCTGGTAGTCGCCGCGCGGCGTCGGCTGGCGGCGCCGGACGACCTCCCTGCCCTCGCCGTCGAGGGCCACGATTTCGGTCTTGGTGCCGCCGAGGTCGATGCCGATGGCCAGTTTCATGCCGTCCCCCCGATCAAGCCACCGGTCGAACGACCGGCGGGGGCGAGCATAGGGGGCCGCGGCGATCGCGACCAGCCGGCCGTCTAGGGGAGGACGCGGGCCTGCAGCCGCACTTCGCGCGAGGGGTCGTTCTCGATGAACTGCTCCTGCAGCTTGAGCTGGCGTGGCCCGGCATTGCTGGTGAGCCACTCGGCGACGCGCTGGAGCCGCCGTTCCGCCATCCAGGCATTGTAGCGCTTGGCCTCCGCCGGATCGGCGTCCCGCACGTCGCCGGTGCCGACGGCGGCGGCGAGCTCGATCTCGACCTCGGCATCGCGCGGCAGCTGTTCGACGAAGGCCTTGAGGTCGCGGCTGGCGGAGCCCGAGAAGAAGCTGCTGTTGACGGCGAAGACGATGGCCGGGCCAGGCAGCTCGTCGCCAGTGGCGGGCGTCGGCTCGGGCGCCGAGACAGGCGTCGACGCAGGCGCCGGGGCGGGTTCGGCGGGCGGCGGTGCGGCGGCCACCACCGGCTCGGGTGCCGCTGCGACCTCGGCAGGTGCCGGGGGTTCGACGGGTGCCGGCTGCTTCGATTCGGCGACCACGGCCTGGGGCTCGACCACCGGGGCCGGCGGCTCGCTGGCCTGCACTGGTGTCGGGGTCGGGGCGGGAGCTGGATCGGCAGCTGGAGTTGTCGCCGGCGGCGCCTCGGCGACGCTCAGCTCACGCGGGGCGGCGGTCGCCTTCCCTGCTGCAGCCGCAGTCGCCGGCGCCTCGGCAGCAGGCGGGGTCTTCGCCGGCGCCTTCACCGGTGCCGGCGCCTCGGCCGGCGGCGGCGATGCGGCTGCGACAACCGGTGCCCTGGCCGTGGCGGCGACCGGCAGGTCGCCCGGCAGGGGCGTGCCCTCGCAGTCATCGCCGACATTCAGCCGGAACACCCAGAGCGTGACGCGGGAGTCCTTGACCAGGAACTGCCAGTCCCAGACGCTCGCCACGGCGGCCAGCTGCATGCCGTGGCCGGCGAGCGCCGCCTGGACGAAATCCGCCCGTGCCCGCGCCAGCCGATGGGCGTTCAGCGTGTCGCCGTCGCGGTTGAGGCCGGGCTCGACATGGCCGATAGCCTGGGCGGTGAGGAAGCAGTCGGTCGCGAACGGCTCGAGGAGCGCGTCGAGGTCGGCCGCGGCTTCGGCATCCAGCTCGCCACTGCCGGTGGCGAAGGGAATGGTGTGGACGCTGACCTGGGCGATGCGCCCGTCCTTGAGGATCAGGGGCGTCGGTTCGCTGAGCAGGTCGTCGATGGCGAGGGCGGGCCTCACCGGGGCCGAGCAGGCCAGGAGGGCCATGAGGCCGACGATCCAGGGATTGCCGAAAGGCGAAGCAGCGCGCTGAGCCACGGGCGATGTCTCCAGGCTTCTTGACCGACCACGCACGGCAGCGACACGGCACCGCACCGGTCAGCCCAATGGCGAACCGGACCGGATACTACCTGTGGTTGATCGGTATGCCTAGAGACTTTCGACTTCAGCGAACAAAAACCCGCCGGCAGGCCGGCGGGCTCTCTCCGCTCGTCGCGGAACGGCCAGACGCGACCCGAGGGGCGCGCCCGGCTCTCGCCGCTACTTGATCTTGGCTTCCTTGAACTCGACGTGCTTGCGGGCACGCGGGTCGTACTTCTTGAGCACGAGCTTCTCGGTGGTGGTGCGGGTGTTCTTCTTGGTCGTGTAGAAGAACCCGGTACCGGCCGAGCTCACGAGCTTGATCAGCACGGTGGACGGCTTGGCCATCGCTGGATCCTCGAAAACTGGAAGGTGGAAGCCGGAAGATCGGGGATAGGCGCCGTCCTGTCAAGATCGGCGGCCCTTTCTGCCCGTCAGGGGCGCAGCTCGTTGCCCACGCCCCGGTTGACGAAGTCGAGCGCATAGCCGGCCTGCCACGGCAGATCCGGCTCGACCAGGCCCCAGTCGACGGCATTCGAAAAGAAGCTCGCCCAGCGCGCGTCGGTCATGGCGCCGACGCCGAGCTCCAGCGCGTCGCCGGAATCGACGATGCCGTAGGCCTTCATGGCGTCGATCGAGTAGGCGATCTGGGCAGGTGTCATCTCCGGATTGGCCTCGAGGATCAGCGCGTTGCCCGGCGCCGGGTCGCCGTAGAGATAGTCCATCCAGCCGAGGATCGAGGCGTCGACGAAGGCCTGGACGACCTCCGGCTGCTCATCCACCAGCTCCTGGCGGGTCTGGATCAGGGTCGAGTAGCTGCCATAGCCAGCATCGGCCAGGAGCAGGACCACAGGGTCGAAGCCGCCCGCTTCGCGGATGGCGAAGGGCTCGGCGGTGATGTAGCCCTGCTGCACCGTGTTCGGATCGGCGATGAATGGTGCCGAGTTGAAGGTGTAGGGACGGACCTGCCCATCATCCAGGCCGTAGGTGCTCTTCAGCCAGGGCCAGTAAGTCAGCTGCCCGATAGCCGAAATCAGCAGCGTGCGGCCGGCGAGGTCCTCGAGGCCGTCTATGCCGACATCGGGATGGGCGAGCAGTGCCTGCGGCTCTTTCTGGAAAATTGCGGCCACGGTGACCACGGGCACCCCCTGACGCAGGAATTCGAACTGCCCGAACAGGTCGCCGCCCATGTAGAAGTCGAGCCGGCCGGCGGCGATGAGCTGCCGGTAGTTCACCTGCGGCCCGCCTTCGCGGATCTCCACATCGAGCCCGCGCTCGGCGTAGAGGCCGGTGGCGAGCGCCTGGTAGAAGCCGCCATGCTCCGCCTGGGCCCGCCAGTTGGTGCCGAAGACGACCTTCTGGCCGGCAGCCGCAGCCGGCGTCGAAAGACACGCCAAGAGCGCCCCGAGGCCGGCCAGCAGCCGGCATGTCGTCCGCCTGTTCAAGTGCATGGTCCAGTCCGTGTCATGGGGTGTTGCGGCGCAGCGTGGCGCAGCGGGCGGCCGGCTTCAAGCGGCCGGTCCGGAAAAATCGACCTGGTGGCCGACGGGGCGGAACCCCAGCCGCGCATAGAGGCCATGCGCGGCGTCGTCATGGGCGCCGAGCCAGGCGAACCGGCCACCGCCGGCGAGGAAGCCGTCGAGCAGGGCCCGGCAGACCGCCGTGCCGAGGCCCTGCCGGCGATGACTGACGGCGGTCCAGACCCCGGCGAGCTCGGCTGCCCCCTGGCCGGCGCCAATGAGGCAGGCGCCGGCCACGGGTTGGCCGGCCCGGCGCACCACGGCGACCCGGCAGTGGCCCGCCTCGAGCTCGGCCACGAGCTGCGCGGTCTCGACGGCAAGGGTGGCTTCCGCCATGGCCTGGCCGAAGGCGGCGTTGAGCGCCTCCAGTGCGGCGGCGACGACCTCGGGCGGCGAGCCCGGCCCGAGCAGCTCCACGTCGCTGGCCCCTGCCCCCTCGCCCGGGCGATCGAGGACCATGACCGGCATGCGCTGGCGGCGGACGAAGCCGGCATCAACGAGTGCTGCGGCCAGATCGGGCCAGCGTTCCTCGATGAATTCCAACCGGGCGCGGCGGCCGGCGGCGCGGAAGATGCCGTCCATCAGCCGGATCGCGGCCGGCCAGTCGTCCTGCCGCACCACCGGTACGGCGACGTTGCGGTAGAAGGGATCGGCCCGGTGCCAGAGATGCACGCGAAAGCCGCCGGCCTCGACGAGTTCGGCACCGCTCCGGCCCAGGGCATCGAGGAGCTGGGCCTCGATCGCCGCGGGCCAGCCCGCCGGCTCAGTCGAGCAGGTCAATGACGGCGCAATACTGGCCGGCAGCGGCAAGCGGCGCGCAGGCGGCGGCGGCTTCGGCCCGGGTGGCGAAGGGGCCACCCCCGACGCGGTAGAACACGCCCTTGTCCGGCACCTCGATGCGTTGCGGCAGGATCTGATCGATCGACGGATCGAGGCCGAGCTCGGCGGCGAGCCTCACCCACTCCTCGTTCGCCGCGGCGGGGCTGCGCACCGAGGCGAGATGAATGGCAAAGCCGCTGGGCTGCGGGGGCTTCACGGCCGGGACCGCCGCCACCGTGCCTTCCGGATCCAGTTCCGCAACCGCTTCGGGGGCCGCGGCGGGCGGGCTCGGGGCGGCTTCGGCTGCGGTGGTCGAGGCCGGAGTCGGGGTCGAGCCCGGACGCGCCGCCGGGCGCAGTGCAAAGCCCGTCGGATCCAGGTCGGCCGGCGCGCCGCCGTCCAGTGCGGCGAGATTGCGCATCACGCGCCGCGTCGACGGGTGGGTCGGCCCCAGCGTGTCCCTGGCGATGCGCTCGGCACGCTCGAGCAGGGGCCGGGCCCGCTCCGGGCGGCCCGTCGCTTCGTAGAGCTTGGCGAGGTTGTTGAGGCTCATCGCGACTTGCGGGTGGCTGTAGCCATAGGAGTCCTCGAGCAGGCCGAGCGACTCCTTGTAGATGCGCTCGGCCTTGTCGTTGCGGCCTTGCGCCCGATAGAGCAGCGCCAGGTTGTTCAGGCTCGCGGCCCGGTTCGCATCGTTGCTGGAGCCTTCCGCCTCGTCCAGGGCGATGGCGCGCAGATAGAGGGGCTCCGCCTCGTCGTAGCGGCCGAGATGACGGTAGACCTCGGCCAGGTTGTTCAGGTCGGTCGCGACCTCCGGGGCGTTCTCGCCGTAGCGCCCCTCCGAGAGATCGAGGGCGGTGACGAAGTACGGCAGGGCCTCGGCGTAGCGCCCGGCATAGAAGTGCTCGAGACCGGCGGCGTAGGGGTCCTCCCGCTGCTGCGCTCCAGCGGTGACAGGCAGGCAGCCGATCAGCAGCAGCAGGGCGACGCGGCCGAGCCCCCGCAGCCGGGCACACATCATGAGGCTTCCTCGTGGAACGTGCATCTACTGGCTATTAGTCCTCGCCGGCCGCATCGTCCATGCCGGCGGGCGTCAGTCGGCGAGCCGGCCGTCGCTGGAGAGCAGGATCGCCACCGGGCGGGTCGGCTCGAACTTGCTGAGCACGATGGCCAGCAGCGCCGTCAGCGGCACGCAGAGGAACATGCCGGCGACGCCCCAGATGCTGCCCCAGAGGGTCAGCGAGAGGATGATGACCAGGGGGCTGAGGTTGAGGGTGCGCCCCATGAGCCGCGGCTCGACCAGATTGCCGATCACGGCCTGGATGACGCTCAGCAAGGCGAGCACCAGCAGGAAGACGCCGAGGTCGCCGAACTGGAGGAGGGTCAGGACGGTCGGCAGGAGCACGGCGAAGAGCGAGCCGATATTGGGGATGAAGTTGAAGAGGAAGATCAGGAGCGCCCAGAAGCTGGCGAAATCGACGCCCACCGTCGCCAGCACGGCGTAGCAAAGGACGGCGGTGAGCAGGCTGACCAGCGTCTTGATCCAGAGATAGCTCTCGATCCGCCGCTCAATCTCGAAGAGCGACTGGCGCAGGCTCGCCGTGCGCGCGGGGTCGGCGAAGAGGGCGTCGAGCTTGCGCTGGAAGCTCGACTGCTCGAGCATCAGGAAGGCGACGTAGAGCATAACGAGGCCGGCGCTGCCGACCAGCGAGCCGAGGCCGGCGGTGAGCGAGCCGAGCAGCCCGACCAGATCGAAGCGGCTGACCACCTCGGTGACCGTGGGCGTCCGCTCGATGCCGAAATAGCCGAGTGCTTGGGCGACAAGCTGGGTCAGGTTGGCCTGGTAGACCGGCGCCGCGGCGCGCACCTGGGCAATGTTGCTGGCGCTGATGTTCACGATCAACCAGCCGAAATAGAGCATGGTGAGCACGGCGAGCAGCCGGCAGAGGGCGGGCGGCAGGCGGAATCCGCCGATCCCGACCTTGCCGTAGGCGCGGCCGATCGCGTTGATCAGGAGCCAGAGGATCACCGCGATCGCGAGCGGGATGAGGAACCGGCTGCCGAATACCAGGATCGACCCGACGAACGCCGAGCCAACCATGAAGCTGATCCACCAGACTGGTCGAGCCAGTGCCGTCGCGCGCGCTGCCATGTGCCTCCGGTTTGCCGTCGCCGGCATGATCTGCCATAGCACGGCCCCTCGCGACAATGCATGCGGCGGCAAACGTGCGTCGGCCGCACGAAAGGTGATGCCGAATGCCTCTTGCGACGCCAGCAGGTTATCGAGCACTCGACGAAAGCACGCTCGCCGCCTACCTCGAGACGGTGCCGGAAATCGCCGGGCGGCTCGGCGGGACGGCCGCCGACTGGCGGGTCGCCGAGGTCGGCGACGGCAACCTCAATCTCGTCTTCCTCGTCGAGGGCCCGGATGACGGCGTCTGCATCAAGCAGGCCCTGCCCTATGTGCGCCTCGTGGGCGACAGCTGGCCCCTGCCGCTCGAGCGGGCGTGGTTCGAGCACGAGGCGACGCTGATCCAGGCCCGGCACGCGGCCGAGCGGCTGCCGGCGATCCTGCACTACGACCCGAAGCTCTATCTCATCGCGATGGAGCGGCTGGCGCCGCACATCATCATGCGGCGCGGCATGATCACCGGCACGGTCTATCCGGCCTTCGTCGACCACATGGTCGAGTACACGGCGAACGCGCTCTACTTCACCTCGGACCTGGCGCTCAAGGCGGACGAGAAGAAGCGGCTGGTGGCGCAGTTCGCCGGCAATACAGCGCTCTGCAAGATCACCGAGGACCTGATCTTCACCGATCCCTACCGGATCGCCGAGCTCAATCGCTGGACCAGCCCGGAGCTCGACGACGTGGCGGCGGCGATTCGGGGCGACGACGAACTCAAGCGGGCGGTCTCGCTGCTCAAGCTCAATTTCCTCAGCCGCGGCGAGGCGCTGCTGCACGGCGACCTGCACACCGGCTCGATCATGGTGACCGCCACGGACACGAAGGTCATCGATCCCGAGTTCGCCTTCTTCGGGCCGATGGGCTTCGATGTGGGCAAGTTGATCAGCAACCTCCTGATCAGCTATTTCAGCCAGTCCGGGCACGAGGAGGAGCCGGGCGAGCGCGACGCCTACCGGGCCTGGATCCTCGAATCGATCGAGGGTTTCTGGAACGGCTTCGAGCGCCGCTTCATCGAGCTCTGGCTCGCCAACCGCACCGGCGACGCCTACCCGCCCGATCTCTTCGAGAACGCCGACACAGAGGGCTCGGATGCGGGCCGCCGGTCGCTCGGCCAGGCACAGCACATCTTCATGCGCGCGCTCTTCGAGGACAGCCTCGGCTATGCCGGATGCTCGATGATCCGCCGCATTCTCGGGCTCGCCCACAACATCGACATGGAGTGGATCGAGGACCAGGGCCGGCGGGCCGCCTGCGAGCGCCGCACGCTCGCGCTCGCCGTCGACCTCGTCAAGCAGGCCCGCCAGATCCCGTCGATCGAGGCGGTCACGGCCAAGGCCGCTGCGCTTCAGGCGGCGGCGTAGCTGTCCTTCAAGGCCGGTGCCGGGCAGCGCCAGACCTCGTCCTGGAGCAGGGCGTACCCGATCCGGTAGGCTTCGGCGAAGCGTTCGAGACCGTGCCGGCCGCCATTGACGAGGCGGCGGGCGCGGCCGAGGTCGCCCTCGAGCAGGGCCTCCTTGATCGGCCGGCACCGGCCGGCGAGGAAGGCCGCGAGCACGCGCGCCGCCTCGACCGGCAGGGCTGCGCGCTCGGGTTCGCGCTCGAGGCGGTCGGCGAGCCCGATCAGCTCGCCGATGCGCCGGTAGTTGGCCCGGCCGGTGAGCTGGACGAAGCCCCTGCCCTTGTAGCGGTCGCCGTCCGGCCGGCCGCGATTGCCGAGATCGGCGCGCAGGTCGTAGAGGTCGAAGGCGTGGCCGCCGGGCGAGGTGTTGAAGCGCGACGGCAGCTCGTCGACCGGCTCGAAGGTCTCGGTCTCGGCACGGATGGTCGCGAGCGCCATGAGCACC
>JAUIID010000020.1 GCA_030431615.1 Alphaproteobacteria bacterium | reverse complement strand
CCGCCGCGCGGGCGGAGCTTCGAGGAGGCGCTGCAGTCCCTTGCGGAGCGCGGCTATGCGGCGCTATCTGCGCGCCTCGGCAACCGCCAGGCCTTCGTCGCCAGCCTGGGGCGCGGGCTCGGTGTGGTCGAGAGCGAGCCCAGGAGCGCTGCCGCCGAGGAGGTGCGTGCACTCCACGCCGAGGTCGAGGCGGCGCTCGCCTGAGCGAGCCCGCCCCGGCGAACGCCCGGGCGGCAAGGGAACAGGGAAGGGACCGCGGATGTCGGCGCCACCGCAGGGCAAGGGTGCTCCGATCGAGGATCGGCGCCAGCTGATCGACTATCTGGCAGCCGGCTCGAAGCCGGTTGATGCCTGGCGGATCGGTACCGAGCACGAGAAGTTCGGCTTCGACCGGGCAACGCTTCGCCCCTTGCCCTATGAGGGCGGACGCGGCATCCGCGCCCTGCTCGAGGGGCTGGCGAAGTCGTTCGGCTGGGAGCTGGTGCGCGAGGGCGAGAAGCCGATCGCGCTGCAGGGCGATGGCTGCAATGTCACGCTCGAGCCGGGCGGGCAGTTCGAGCTGTCGGGTGCTCCCCTGCGCCACATCCACCAGACCTGCAGCGAGGTCCACCAGCATTTGGCGCAGGTGCGCGAGGTGGCGGACCCGCTCGGCATCGGCATGTTGGGCATGGGCTTCCAGCCCAAGTGGCGGCGCGACGAGATCCCCTGGATGCCCAAGGGGCGCTACAAGATCATGGGCGACTACATGCCCAAGGTGGGCCGGCTCGGCCTCGACATGATGCTGCGGACCTGCACCATCCAGGTCAATCTGGACTACGCCGACGAAGCCGACATGGTCATGAAGTTCCGTGTCGGCCTGGCGCTGCAACCCATTGCCACGGCACTCTTCGCGAACTCGCCCTTCACGGAGGGGCAGGCCAACGGCTTCGCCAGCTACCGCAGCCATATCTGGACCGACACCGACCCCGACCGCTGCGGCATCCTGCCCTTCGTCTTCGAGGACGGCATGGGCTTCGAGCGCTATGTCGACCACGTGCTCGACGTGCCCATGTACTTCGTCTACCGCGACGGCCGCTACATCGACGCCGCCGGCCAGTCCTTCCGCGACTTCCTCGACGGCCGCCTGCCGGCGCTGCCGGGCGAGAAGCCGTCGATGAGCGACTGGGCCGATCACCTGACGACGCTCTTTCCCGAGGTGCGGCTCAAGCGCTTCCTCGAGATGCGCGGCGCCGACGGCGGCCCCTGGCGCCAGCTCTGCGGCCTGCCGGCGCTCTGGGTCGGCCTGCTCTACGACCCGACGGCGCTCGCCGCCGCCTGGGACCTCTGCCGGGACTGGTCCATCGAGGAGCACCAGCAGCTGCGTGACATGACACCGAGACTCGGCCTGAAGACCCCGTTCCGCGGCGGCACCGTCCAGGACCTGGCGCTGCGGACCATGGAGATCGCCGAGGCCGGGCTCGCGGCGCGCAACGTCATGGACTGGGACGGCCGCGACGAGCGCAAGTACCTCCACGCGCTCTGGGAGATCGCCAAGTCCGGCATCACCCCGGCCGACGAGAAGCTCGCCCGGTTCCAGAGCGAATGGCGGGGCTCGGTCGATCCGGTGTTCGCGGGGTATGCCTATTAAGGGCAATGCCCTTGTACATACAGTGCGTACATACTAGATGATCGCTGTCGAGTGGGACGATGCCAAGCGGCAGTGGACCATTGCCAATCAGGGCGTCGATTTTCTCGACCTGATCGGCGTTTTCGACGACCCGGCAGCGATCGAGGTCGAGGATCGTCGGCGGGACTACGGCGAGCAGCGCTTCGTCATCCTCTGTCCGGTGGAAGGTCGCCTCTTTCATGTCACCTACACGCTGCGCGGTGGTCGACGGCGTTTATCTCGGCGCGCAAGGCCAACCAGCGGGAGCAACGACACTATGCGCGAGAGCGGCAGGACAGTACGGGCGATCGGCCTGCCTGACGGGCGCGTGCTGGTCGAGGAGGCGGACGGTCGCTACCGGCTGGCGTCGGGGCAAACCGACCGGCCTCGTGTCGATGCAACCAACGAAGCGGAACTTGACCGGCAGATCGCCATGGACCCGGACGACGCCGGCAATGACCCGACCTTCTGGGATCATGCCGAGGTGGTCAGGCCACCCCGCAAGGAACGGATCAGCGTTCGCCTCGACGCGGACCTCCTCGACTGGCTCCGCGCCCAAGGCCCTGGCTACCAGACCCGTCTCAACGCAATCCTGCGCGGCTACATGGAGCATGCGAGACGGACCGGCCAGTAGCGAACTTTCGCAGATAATATTCCTATCATAAGTCGGCCCGAAGCGCAAGGGCGGCTTCGGTTCGTTCGGCAGATTCCGGGTCCCGGGCTCGCTCGAGCTGCGGTGCGGCCGTAGGAAATAGCGAAAAGGGACGGCGGATCAAAGACTTGCGGGCCCTTGGGTTCGTTCGCTCGAGCTTGGGTTCGATCGTCGATTTCCCGGGTTCGATCGTCGAATCCGTGGGTTCGCTCGTCGGTTTGGTGGGTTCGTTCGCCCTGAACTGTCGCATTTAACGCGACATCCCGGCAGAGGTGTCGCGTTGTATGCGACAGTTGGGGCGTAAGTGTCGCGTTATACGCGACAAGCCACGGCAGGTGTCGCGCTATATGCGACAGACCCGACCTGTCTGTCGCATCCGGCACGACTTCGGGCTTCAGCCATGGGTGGGAATGAGTTCCGCGAGGATCTCCTCGCGGAACCCGTTGGCTGTCGCGAGTTTGGCCGTCGATTCGGCTTTGCGGAACTCGTCGATCGCACCGTCGATCGCTTCGAGCGCGAGACGCAGCTGACCACTATCCTTGGTCCGCCGACCGATCTGCAACCAGGTGAGTGCGATATTTAGCTGCGTATCGGACCAGGAAAGCGGGTCGATGTCGCGTCCACGCTCGCGCAGGGCGTCGTCGAAAGCCTCGATTGCCCGTTGCTGAAGTTCGGTGTCGCCGAGTCTGTTGCCGAGCTCGGCCAACGCGTTGCCCAGAGCATTCTTGGTCATGGCCCAGTCTCTAGGTACGCGATCCCGGTCATATTCGAGCAGCGCCTGCTCGCTGCACTGGATCGCGCTTCGCAGCGTGTTGATGTCGTCCTTGCGAATAGCGAGAGCGAACAGTGTGATGCCGAGGTTGTGGCAGGTCATCGCCCAATCGAGGGGGACGCGCTCGCGCTTATATTCGAGAAGCGCGTCCTCGAACGCCTTGACCGCGCATTCGAGGAGAATGTAATCCTCCTGGCGCTCACCCATGATCCGCAGCGCATCGCCGATGTTGTTCTTCGTCAACGCCCAGCTCAAGGACGCACGTTTGCGGGTGCGGACAATGAGGGCGTCTTCGTAGGCGTCGACGGCTCGCTGGAGTGTGAGGGTGCCGTTCTCGCGCTCGCCAATCGCGGCGAGCGCCGTGCCGAGGTTCTGTCTGGTGGTGGCCCAACCGTCTGGATCGTGCTCCAAACTGCGAACGGTGAGCGCCCGCTCGTATGCCTCCACGGCACGTTCGAGAATAGAGGTGCCGCTCTCCCGTTTGCCGATTGCCGCGAGCGTGGCGCCCAGATTGTTCTGGGTCATCGCCCATTCGTCGGGAACATCGTCGTCGCGACGGACCAGCAACGCCAGCTCGTAGGCCTCGACAGCTCGCTCGAGGTCTTTTGTGCCATGCTCGCGCTCACCCAGTGCTCGTAGCGCGTTGCCGAGATTGTTCTGGACCCTGGCCCAGTCGTATGGCCGGCCGCTGCGAGGAACGAGTGAGAGCGTCTGCTCGTAGACGGCGATGGCCTCGGTGAGGGCGTTATTGTCGCCGAACTCGCGGCCGTGATCCAGCAGCATGTTGCCCTGCTCGCATCGGTAATGCCAGCTCGTCCCGGGGTCGAAGTCGGTGAGATCCGCAGCATTCGCGTGGAGGACGGCGGCGTCGCGATAGCGCAGGCGACCTTCGGCGATCAGCGCGCGTTCGCCGAGGATGGCTGCTTCGTCGCATTGGGCCCGATGCAACATCGCCTGGTGTTGCTCTCGCCATGTCGCCATCCGCTGGCTGAGGTCACTCAGCAGCTTCTCCGCGTCGTCGAGCAGGCCATCGCGAATGAGAACGGCAACTTGCTGGCGTATGGTTTCGAACTCGGGCGCCAGGTTGCGTGGACGCTCGGACTCGGCGAGCAGGGTACGATAGCGTTCTCCGGCGCGGCGCAGCTGATCCGGATAGGATGAGCGGTCGCCAATTCGCTCACCGATATCCTGCAGGAGGCTGACAATCGCAAGGTCGCGAATGGCGTCATTTGCCTGGAGGGCGTTGACCTCGGCCTGCAACCGGTTCCGCTCGGTGTCGTTGGCGGCCATGGTGGTGGCCAGATCCTGAATGCTGTCGATACGTCTGAGCAGTACCGTCCAGAGTTCGGGCAGCATCTCGTTCAGAAGCGCCGCGTGCCGGGGAAGCCGTTCGTAGAAGTGCCGGATCAGTTTGAGGCACCAAATCTCCAGCTCGGTGCGTTCGCTCTTGGTCGTGAAATGAAGATGCGGTGCGACCTCGCCCGTGGCCTTGGCAGGGTTGAGGCCGAACTCGGCGAGTCGGCTGTAGGTCGGTCCGAAACGCTGGATTGCGGGATCGACCTTGTTGCAGACAGCGGCGAGGGTGCGTTCATCCCGCGGGCCGACGATACTCAAATCGTTGGCAACCAACCCGATGAACGTCTTGATATCGCGCCGTTCCGCCGCTTCGCGGTTAGCGAAAACCGCCTCGATCAGAATGTCGACCGGTATGGCGACACCACCCAGCGCGACCGCGCCGACCGCACCACCGAGCAGCGAGCCGGTAAAGAGAGCCGCAGTGCGCAGGAGCGGGCTGGCCATGTGCGACGATGCCCCATCCAGAATCGCACCAGAGTGGCATGAGTGGCAAGGTTTCGTCAACGCTGACGATGGTCGCTCATCACGCCATTGCCGGTATGCTCTGCACCTCTTGTTGCGCTGGTCGCCCGCTGGAGAGCGTCGCAAGATCTGGTTCGAAACATTTCGATCTTCATGCATGAGTTGAGATGTCTGTGGCGGAAACCAAGCTCAACCCCCATCCGACCCGGCACTGCGCCGTCGCTTGCGGCGGCACAGCCAGAGGAGGAGGGCGATGTTGACCAGTGGCGCCGCGGCAAAGAGCCAGGGGAGGAGCGGCGTTGGCGCGCCGCGCAGCAGGAGGTTCCAGGGCAGGCCGAGCGGGAGTAGGAAGACCGCCCCGAGGGGGTCCTCCGGCTGGTCGAAGAGGCCGAAGACGGTAACGAGGAAAATGGCGACCGCAGCGGCGTAGGCCAGGACCAGAAGGCCCAGGAGGAGGCGGCAGATCAGGCTCATTCCCGGTTCATCCAGTGCCGCCGCGGCGTGCCGGCAGGCTGCCGGCTACTGGCTGGCCGCTGCCTTGAGGTCGGCCACCACCCTGGCACATTCCGCGTCGCCGCCGGAGAGGGACGCTTCGTCGCCGAGGTCTTCGGCCGCGATCAGGCGGGCTGCGGCGTTCAGCACGTCGTCGACCTGCTCGGCGGTGACCAGGCCCTGCTCCTTCGCGGCCTCGACAGTGAGGCAGGCGCCGGCCTTGAGCCCGGTGATGATGCCGACCCCGGCACCGACGCCGGTGAGGACTCCGGAGAACAGGAAGACACCGACCACCGCGCCGATGACGGCCCCGACGAGCAGGAGAAGAATGGTTTTCAAGGCGTTGGCTCCGTTATCTCGATCTCTGGGTCATGTCGCCGGCGGCCGGGCCTGGCGAATCGCCGCCGAATCGAGCTCGGGCTCGTTGGCACCCGTCGTGCCGGCGCCGATGGTCATCTCGAGCCGATAGTTGGCATCCTCGTTGCGGCGGGCGGCGTTGCGCATCAGGTAGACACGCACGGTGTAGTCGCCATCCGCCGGCAGGACGCCCTCGAACGCATTACCGGAGATCGAGCCGACGAACATCGCCAGTTCGCTCTCCCCCGGCGCCATGATGTTGAAGTAGTTGGAATTGTTGTCGGTCGCCAGGCTGACGCTCATGGCCTGGCCGGCCCTGGCACCGAGCAGGTAGTCGACGATGTCGTAGCCGGTGATCGAGTCCTCGATCACGGCACTCTCGGCACCCCGCTCGAACTGCACCCGCTCCTTGCGGATGTCGTCGTCGGCGGCAGCCGGGGCCAGGCCGCCGGCGAGCAGCAGGGCCAGGGCGGCGACGGTGGCGATGGTCTGGTGGCGCATGGTGGCGTTATCCCGACTGGGCCCGCGGGCCGGGCTCTTTCGCTCGAGCGGGCTTTGGCTCAGTTGTCGTCGATCTCCAGATCGGCATGCCCGTCCTCGAAGCGGCAATAGGCGACATAGTCGTGCCCATGGCGGCGCAGGTCCATGTTCATGCGCACGACGTGATTGCGCACCTGCTCCTTGCTGGTGCCTTGCACGCTGTAGTCGCGCAGCTCGGCCTCGTCGGTGCAGACCTCCCGGGCATGGGCTGAGCCGCCGCCGCCTGATTGACTGGCCGGATCGAAGCTGACCTCGGCCCGCCGCGCATCTTTGTCATAGACGCAGGTGCCGGTGTAGTCGTTGCCGTGGCGGCTCGCCGCCATGCCGAGATCCACGTCGTTGCCGATGCCCATGGCACCGGTCGTGACCGAGATGTGCCGGTAGCCCAGGTCGCGGGCTTCGGCACGGCATTCGTCCTCCGCGCGGTTGGCATCCTCGTGCGAGACGGGCGTGCAGGCGGCGAGCGCCAGCAGGCCGAGAGCGAGGCCGGGTTGCAGGACGTTCATGGTTTCCCCCGTGGCTTGGCAGGCAACGGGGCGATGGGCGGCAGGGCGTAGCCAGCTTCGCTTGCGAGCTGGCTTGCCATTTTCCGTGTCCGGGTCGCGCCGTGCGCTGCAGACCCTCAGGCGAATGACGAATGCGGAGCGTCCGCGAAAGCCGGAATGCGCAGCTCGGCTATCCGGAACGTGCAGAAGGGCGGCCGTGGCCTGCCAGCCTAGGCCACTTGGGAGGGCATGCCGTCCGGGCCCGTGGCGCCGCGCTCGTTGTCGTTGCCGGCCAGCTCCGCCCGACGTTCGTCGGCCTGCCGGCGGATGGCCGCGGCGAGCGCGCCCCGGCCGGCGCTGAGCGCCTGGAAATCGTCGCGGACGAGCACGGTCAGGTCGCAGGCCGTGAGGCAGCGCACCGTCGCGGTGCGCACGACCCCGCTCAGGAGCGCGATCTCGCCGAAGCAGTCACCCTCCCCGAGCTCGGCGACCTGCTGGCCATCCTTGAGCACCGCCAGCCTGCCGGCATTCACCACATAGGCGGTTTCGCCCACGTCGCCCTCGGTGATGACCTCGTCGCCGGCCGCGAAGTGGCTGCGCTGCAGCCGTTCGGTCCGGTCGGGGGTGAGCACGGCGATATCGTGACGGAACGGGATGTCGAGCAGCCAGTCGATCAGGATGCGCAGGTTCCGCTCGAGCCCGGGCAGCTCCGCGAGGTTGGCGAGCCGCGAGAGCAGCCAGGCCGGGGTTCCCGAGATCGTCAGCCCACCGATGCCGCAGAGCGAGCGCCGGCCCATGTTGTAGGGCTGCAGCAGTCGCCGCCCTAGGCGATGGCCCCGCGGCGGATGGCCCTGGCTGCGCGCCCAGGCATTGTAGCCCGCCGCCCGCCCGAGCCTCGCGAGATCCGCCGTCGTCAGGAACCGCGCGCGTTCCGGCTCGCCGCTCGCCGGGATCCAGATGTCCGGGTGGCCGAGCAGGCCGAGATTGTCGTCGATGCCGGGCGGCCACCGGACTTCGCGCCCGTCGATCTGCAGGACGGGCTGCTGGAACGCGGCGTTGATCACCAGCCCTGCCGGCCGCCGCTCGCCGCTGGCGAGGACAACGCCGCGGTCGGTGACGTTGGCGACACGCTCGACCCCGCCGAGGCGGACCCCCGCCTCGAGGAGCTCGGCGTTCCGGCGGCTGGCGAGCGAGGCCTCGAAGTCGCTGTAGGGCTCGCTCGTATCCTCGTAGAGCCAGACCTGCCAGGCCTGCTCGCGCAGGACCGGGTAGGACGGTGCGGAAGCGCGCAGCAGGGCGGCGATCTCGACGGCGGTGGCACAGGAGCGCTGCCCCGAGCCGATGACGGCGATGGTCAGCAGCCGGGCACGCTCGGCGGGGTCGTCCGCGAGCTCGGCATCCTCGATGAGATTGTGAATGCGCACGCGGATATGCAGTGCGTCGCCGACGGAATCGATCGAGCAGGCATGGGCCATCACGCCCGGCGCCAGATCGAGGTTGGGTTGCAGGAACGGGGCCAGGACGAGCTGGTCGTAGCCGATCGTCAGGGCGGCGCCCTGGCGGCGCCTGATCGTGACCCGTCGAGCCGTGGAATCGACACCCTCGAGCCTGCCGCCGATGATCCGGCACTGCGGCAGGATGCGGCGGATGGGATTGACCACGTCGCCCGGCTGCATCAGGCCGCCGACCACCTCGGGCAGGAGCGGGTAGAACAGCATGTTCGAGGTGTCGTGCACCAGGGTGACGTTGACGTGCGTGTACGGCCCCACGAGCTTCTCGATGCGCATGCCGGCGCCGATGGCCGCGAAGCCCCCGCCGACGATGACGATCTCCGCCGCTGCGTCCCGCGCCTCCGGGGCCCGCCAGTGGCCGGCGCCATTGATGAAGAACGAGATGACGACGCCGTAGAAGAGGGCGTGCGCCATGTAGCTCTCCGGCAGGAGGCTGGCGAAGAAGAGGAAGGCGACCATGAGGACGACGGCCAGCGGCCGCAGCAGGATGCCGGCGATGATCAGGAGCCCGGCCGCCACCTCGACCAGCATCATGATCAGGGTGAAGGTTTCGGGGGCGCTGGACAGGATCGGCAGTTGGTAGGTTTCGATGATCCCGATCATCAGGTTGGGATGCAGGAACTTGTAGGAGATCCCCATGTAGAGCACCGTCACGCCGGCCAGCACGCGCAGGATCGCCTGGGCGCGCGGGCGTGGCTGGGCCGCCAGCCATGCCTGCAGCGGCCTGAGCGCCTGGACCACCGGCAGCGGCGGGAAGTAGCGCCCGCCGCCCTGCAGGACGAGGTAGATGCTGGCGCCGATCAGCGCGCCGACATAGGAGAGGATGGCGGTGCCGAAGAGGCCGATGCCGAGAATCGCGAGGCCCAGGAGAACGCCGGCGAAGAACCGCACGTAGATGCCGAAGAGCAGGACGAGGGCGATGCCGATCTCGGCCCAGCGCAGCCATCCCCAATAGGGGCCGAGCTGGTGCAGCAGCAGGTCCGGCGCGAAGAGGCTGGGCATGCTGAACGCCTCCACCCCGACGCGGGGCTCGGCGCCGAGGCTGGAGGACAGGAGCATCCAGGCGAGGCAGAACCTGAGGATCGGCGCCACGATGTCGCCGTGCGAGGCCAGCCGTGCCTGCAGGTCCGGGAAGAGCTCGCGCGCGCCCGTGAAGCCCAGCCGGACCCAGCAGGCGAGAAAGGCGACGAAGGCCAGGATCGGGGCCACGTTGCCGATCGACCAGGTCGTGAACAGGTCGGGGAGCGGTTTGGCACCCATTTCCGCCATCTGCTCGGGCGTGAGCACCCATTGCTCGTGCGCCAGGGCAGTGCCCGGGAGGGCCAGCAGCGTGATCAGGCCGAGAGTAGCGAGGCCGCGGCAGGCGCGCCAACGATCGGGCCGGTGCATGCCCGAAGCAGGCACCGATCCTGTCGCCGCCATCCGTGACACGAGCCCGAAACCTTTATTCATCCGCGTTTCCCCCGGATGGTTGCGGCTGCCGAGAGTATTGTTGCCGTCGGACGGGCTCAAGTCAACGTCAAGTTGATACTCGTAGAAGAGACGTAAACTTGCAGTTCGTGAGGCCGGTCGTCTTGACGCCGCGGCGGCCGGCGCCGGGCGGGTCAGCGCGCCCGGCGCAGGGTCTGCGAGGGCATCTCGCCGTAGCGCTCGGCATAGGCGGCGGCGAACCGGCCGAAATGGGCGATGCCGCAATCGAGGGCGATCTCGGTCACCGAGGAGCTGTCGGTTGGGTCGGTCAGCAGCCGGCGTGCGCGCTCGAGGCGGAACTTGCCGAGCCGCGCCCGGGCGGTCGTGCCGCGCACGCGCTGGAACGCGTATTGCAGGCGGCGCAGGCTCGTGCCGAGCATGTCGGCGAGCTCGCGCACCGTCAGGGGATCGCCCAGCGAGGCGAGCATGACATCCTCCGCCCGCCGGACGAGCTGCCTGTCGTTCGGGGAAGCCACCGGGTCCGCCGTCTCGGCCTCGCGCGCCTCCTCGATCAGGCCGCCGATGATCTCGTCGAGCAGAGCCGCGGCGGCCCGGCGTGCCGCGGCTTGCTGCAGGAACGACCGCTGCTGCGTGCCGTCGCTCATGAGCAGGCTGACATAGCGGCGCAGCGAGGCATCGGAGCGGCCGGTCGCGGCACCCCCATAGGCACGCTCGACCGCCGCCCGGCCCTTCGCTGAAGGCGACCCGTGTGCGGCGCCGGAAGCCGCCTTCGGCAGCAGCACGCAGTCACACTCGAAGGCGCCGGACCGGTCGGGCACCACCCTGGTCCGGCGCGCGTTCGGCATGAAGAGGAGGGTCTCCCCCGGCCGGGCGGCGAAGCTGCCCTGTTCGGTCACGACCTCGAGCCGGCCCCGACGCGGCATGAGCACCGTGGCGTTCTCGGGCTCGGCGAGATGGACCTCGTGCCCGGTGGAGCGCACCCGGCAGAGGCGCGCCTGGTCGAGCCACGCGGTCTCCACCCGCATCGATGCTGCAGCGGCGGGCTCGAGCGCGAAGTAGGGCTCGTGATGGAACATGCCGCGTCGCCGCACGGGCGCGTTCTCTCGGGTGACATGCTCGGTCGTCTCGAAGATCATCGCGCGCCGTTTTCTGCCAAGGTGCTTCTCCATGGCTCTGCGGACCCGGTATGCATGCATCCGGTCGTTGTCGATATGTTAATTTAATGTATAGGCGGAACGCCCGTGTGAAACCATAGGTCCTGTCCCTCGAGCCGGCGCCGTCATGCCCCGGCGGTTGCGGTGGTGCCGGGCGTCCGCTAGAGGGTTCGCGGACATTCGTGTGAAAGATTTCGATCCCCATGCATGACGTTAGATGGCTGCGGGAGGACCCGGCGGCGTTCGATGCTGCGCTGGCGCGGCGCGGGGTGGCGCCTTGCGCCGGGGAGCTCCTGGCGCTCGACAAGGAATGGCGGGCCCTGGAGACGCGGGTCCAGGAGGACCAGGCGCTCAGGAACCGGCTCTCGAAGGAGATCGGCCAGCGGCGCGGGCCGGACGGCAAGCCGCCGGCGGAGCTGCTCGACCAGGTGACGCAGCTCAAGGATCTCCTGAAGATCCGGGAGGCGAAGCTGGAGCAGGTGCGCCACGCCCTCGACGAGCGGCTGATGGAGCTGCCGAACGCGCTCCTGCCGGAGGTGCCGGACGGGCCGGACGAGAGCCACAATCGCGAGGAGCGGCGCTGGGGCAACCTGCGCAATTTCGGCTTCGAGCCGAAGGCGCATGACGAGCTCGGCGCCGGGCTCGGCATGGATTTCGAGGCGGCGGCGAAGCTCGCCGGGGCGCGCTTCGTCGTGCTTCGGGGCCAGCTCGCCCGGCTCGAGCGGGCGATCGGCCAGTTCCTTCTCGATCTGCAGACGGAGCAGCACGGCTATACCGAGGTGGCGGTGCCGCTTCTGGTGCGCGACGCGGCGCTGGTCGGCACGGGCCAGCTGCCGAAATTCGCCGAGGACCAGTTCAGGACGACCGACGGGCGCTGGCTGATCCCGACGGCCGAGGTGCCGCTCACCAACCTCGTGGCCGGCGAGATCCTCGACGAGGCGGAGCTGCCCTACCGGTTCACGGCGCTGACCCCCTGCTTTCGCCAGGAGGCCGGCGCGGCGGGCAAGGACACGCGCGGCATGATCCGCCAGCACCAGTTCACCAAGGTGGAGCTGGTGAGCATCACCACGCCGGAGCAGTCCGCCGAGGAGCACGAGCGGATGACGGCTTGCGCCGCGGCGGCGCTGGAGGCGCTGGAGCTGCCCTATCGGGTGATGACGCTGGCGGCGGGCGATACCGGCTTCGGGGCGCGGCGGACCTACGACCTCGAGGTCTGGCTGCCCGGGCAGGGCGCCTATCGCGAGATCTCGTCCTGCTCGGTCTGCGGCGACTTCCAGGCGCGGCGGATGAACGCGCGCTGCCGGCCGAAGGGCGAGCGGCAGACGCGCTTCGTGCATACCCTCAATGGCTCGGGGCTGGCGGTCGGCCGGACGCTGATCGCGGTGCTCGAGAACTATCAGGAGGCGGATGGCAGCATCACGCTGCCGCTGGCACTTCGGCCCTATATGGGCGGCATGGAACGGATGGTAGCGAATGCTCAAGTCACCGGGTGAGAAGCCCCGCATCCTCGTCACCAACGACGACGGGATCAACGCCCCGGGCCTCAAGGTCATGGAGGCGATCGCCCGCGAGATCTCGGACGAGGTCTGGGTGGTGGCCCCGGAGGTCAACCACAGCGGCGCCGGCCATTCGCTGACGCTGCGCCGGCCGCTCCGCACGCGGCGGCTCTCCGAGCGGCACTACGCCGTGGACGGCACGCCGACGGACTGCGTGCTGCTGGCGCTGCAGAACATCCTCGAGGACAAGGCGATCAACCTCGTCCTCTCGGGCGTCAATCACGGCCACAATCTCGGCGAGGACGTGACCTATTCCGGCACCATCGCCGCCTGCATGGAGGCGACGCTGCTGCAGGTGCCGGCGATCGCCTTCTCGCAGGCCTGCCACGAGCGGCATCCGGTCAAGTGGAAGACGGCCGAGTCCTGGGCGCCCGGCGTGATTCGTCCCATGCTGGCAATGGAATGGCCGAAGGACGTGCTGGTCAACCTCAACTTCCCCGACGTCGTCGCCGGCAGCGTCAAGGGCGTGAAGGTGACGCGGCAGGGGAAGTCGAAGATCGGCGACGAGCTCATCGAGCGCATCGACCCGCGCGGCGAACCCTATGTCTGGATTGGCCTTTCGCGCGACGAGGCGGAGCATGCCGACGACACCGACGTGTTCGCGGTGCGGGCCGGCTGGGTGTCGGTGACGCCGATCCAGCTCGACATGACGCATCGCGAGAGCTTCGCCAAGCTCACCAAGCTCCTCCAATCACAGAAAGAATAGACGTAGCCTCGCCCGGTCCCTGAAGGCCGGGCTCGCGTCGTTCTACTGGGGAGTGCTTGGCCGACGGTACTATCTGGCGTCGGGATCACGTTTTCCGGTGCCGAATTCTTGCATCCCACTGCTGTTTTCCGCTAGTTATGGGGCATGTGGTGGGGCCTGCGCGCGAATTGCTGTGGGGGACGTCGCGGCCGGTCGGCCGCGGCGCTTCCCGTTCTTGTTTCACTCCTGTCGGTGGTGGGCTGCACCCAGTACCAGCCGGTGCACTGGGGCGGGGTGGTGCCCTGGGAGAATGCCAGGAAGGCGATCTACGCCGATAGCGGCGAGAGCTCGCGGATGGTGCCGGAGAACGGGCGGCACGTGGTCATGCCGGGCGAGACCGTGAGCGGGCTCGCCGAGCTCTACAGCGTCGGCATGGTGGATCTCGTGGCGCTGAACGGGCTCTCCGCACCCTATACGATTTATGTGGGCCAGGTGCTGCGCCTGCCGCGGCCCGGCGAGACGGCGATCGCGGCCCGCAATCCGGCCAGAGGTGCGCCGGCCCGGGCGGCTGCGGCCCCGACCGCCGGTGGTGCGACCCATACGGTGGTCCGGGGCGACAGCCTGGCGCGGATCGCCGCGGCGAACGGCGTCGGGCTCGGTGACGTGATCGCGCTCAATCCGGGGATCGACCCGGACCGGCTCCTGGTCGGCACGCGCGTGCGGCTGCCGGGCGGCACGGCGCCGTCGACCGTCGTGGCGGCGCGCCAGGCGCCGGCGCCGGCGCGGACGGCTGCAGCTGCTCCGACGGTGCGGTCCGAGGTGGTGCCCGTGGCAGCCCGGCCGGCAGCACCGGTGGCGGCCGAGCAGGCGGCGCGGCAGCGCGATCTCGCCGCCGTGCCGGCACCGCCCCTCTCGGGGGCGGGCTTCATCTGGCCGCTCGAGAGCGGCACGGTCATCAGCCGCTTCGGCAGCAAGCCGGACGGCAGGCAGAATGACGGCATCAACATCGCGGCGCCGGCCGGCAGCCTCGTGCGGGCGGCCGAGAACGGCCTCGTCGTCTATGCCGGCGAGGACCTCGCCGCCTTCGGGCGGATGCTCCTGGTGCGCCATGCCGACGGCTATCTCTCGGCCTATGCCCACAACGAGACGCTGCTGGTGGCGCGCGGCGACGTCGTGCAGCGCGGCCAGCCGCTCGCCAAGGTCGGCAGCAGCGGCGAGGTGGTCGAGCCGCAGCTGCATTTCGAGATCCGGCGCGGCAAGGCGCCGGTCGATCCCCTGAAGATGCTGCGCGACGGCTCGGTGCAGATCGCCCAGCGGGGCGAGTGAGCATCAGGGTTCAGCCGCGGCCGAGGCCCGGGCGCCAGGGGGCGGCCTCGAGCGGGTTCTCGGGCCAGGGGTGCTTCGGGTAGCGGCCGCGGAGCTCCTTGCGAACCAGGGCATAGGAGCCCCGCCAGAAGCCGGGCAGGTCGTCCGTCACCTGGATCGGCCGGCCGGCCGGCGACAGCAAGGCGACCCGGAGCGGGCGGCCATCCAGGATGGTCGGGTGGCTCTTGAGGCCGAGCAGCTCCTGCAGGCGGCAGGCGATGGCCGGCGGGTCGCTGGCATAGTCGATGGCGATGTCGCGGCCGAGCGGGGTGGTCCAGCGGGTCGGCACGAGGCGGTCGAGCCGGCTTCTGCCGGCATGGTCGAGGCGGGCGAGGAGGGCCTGGGCGAGGCTGTCCTGGCCGAGCCCGGTCAGGCGGCGCACACCGGCGAGCCAGGGGGCGAGCCAGTGCTCCAGCTCGGCCAGCAGCGTCGCGTCGTCGACCGGCGGGCAGGATTCGGGCTCGAGCCGGGCCAGCCAGGCGAGCCGCCGGCGGAGCGCCCCGGTCGATCCTGACCAGGGCAGGATGGCCAGGCCCAGGCGGCGGATGGCGTCGAGGAGGACGGGCAGGGCCTCGTCGTCGGTGACCTGAACCGGGCGGCGGGCCAGCACCAGGGCGCCGAGCCGCGCCTGCTCCTCGGCCAGGATGGCGCCGCGCTCGGCATCGAAGGCGACGGTGCGGCTGGCGGTGACGCGATGGCCGGCGATGCGGTCGAGGTCGTCTTTGGCGAGGCCGGCGGCGAGGCGGACGCGGGCGTCGCTGCCGGCATCCTCGCTCTCGGCGACGACGAGGAAATCGAAGGAGTCGAGCTCCGGGGCCGCGACGAGGCGGGCCCCCCGGCCGTTGACAAGACGGAGCTCGGCCGCGGCCCGCCGGCGGCGCTGGGCGATGCGGTCGGGAAAGGCGAGGGCGGTGCAGAGCCCGGCGGCGGCGGGGTCGGGCGGGGCTTCGGCCACGCCGAGGCGCCGGGCGAGCTGGCGGGCCGTGCGGCGCAGGGTTGGCGGGGCCTCGGACCAGCGGGCGAGGCGGTCGGCGAGGTCGGGGCCGAGGCGGCCGGCCCAGGGGTCGCGCTCGCCCAGGAGTGCGGCCAGGGCCAGGGCGGTGCCTTGCGCCGCGTGGCGGGCCGCTTCGAGCAGCATGTGGGCGAGGCGCGGATGGACCGGCAAGGCCGCCATGGCGCGGCCATGCGGGGTCGGATCGCCGCTGGCGTCGAGCGCGTCGAGGGCGGTGAGGAGGTCCCGGGCAGCACCCCAGGCACCTTCCGGCGGGGTGGTCGGCATGGCGAGGCCGGCGGCGTCGCGCACGCCCCAGATGGCGAGCTCGAGCACGAGGGGTGCGAGGTCGGCCTCGGCGATCTCGGGCGGGGCTGCCGGGGCGAGGCCCAGCGTCTCGGCTTCGGGCCAGAGGCGCCAGGCATGGCCGGGGCCCAGCCTGCCAGCCCGGCCGCTCCGCTGCTCGGCGCTGGCGCGGCTGATGCGGACGGTCTCGAGCCGGCTCATGCCGGTGCGCGGGCTGTAGCGGCTCTGTCGGGCGAGGCCCGTATCGACGACGCTGCCGACACCCTCGATGGTGAGGCTGGTCTCGGCGATGTTGGTGGCGAGGACGATCTTGCGCCGGCCGGGCGACGGGCGGAGTGCGGCGTCCTGCTGCGCTCTCGGGAGGGCACCGTGCAGCTTGTGGATCTCGGCCGACGCGCCGGCGAGCTCGCCGGCGGTGCGCTCGATCTCGCGGGCACCGGGCAGGAAGACGAGGACGTCGCCCAGGTGGCGGTCGAGGGCCGTGCGGGCCGCCTCGGCCGGGCCGGCGCCGGGCAGATGGTGCAGCGTGACCGGGTGCTGGCGGCCGGTGGCGCGAATGACGGGTGCCTTGTCGAGGAAGCCCGAGACGGCCTCGGCGTCGAGCGTGGCGGACATGACGAGGAGGCGGAGATCGGGGCGGAGCGAGCCCCGCACCTCGCGGGCGAGGGCGAGGCCGAGATCGGCGTCGAGGGAGCGCTCGTGGAACTCGTCGAAGATCACGAGGCCAACGCCGTCGAGGCCCGGATCGGCCTGGAGGCGGCGGACGAAGAGGCCCTCGGTGACCACTTCGATGCGCGTGGCGGGGCCGGTCCGGCGCTCTAAGCGCATGGCGTAACCGACTGTTTCGCCAATCTTCTGTCCCCAGAGCTCGGCCATGCGTTCGGCCGCCTGCCGGGTAGCGAGGCGGCGCGGCTCCAGCATCAGGATCGAGGCGCCGGCGAGCCAGGGCTCGGCCAGCAGCAGGAGCGGGACGAGGGTCGTCTTGCCGGAGCCTGGGGGTGCCGTCAGCACGGCCCGGCCGGAATCCGCGAGCGTGCGCCGGAGCGCCGGGAGAGCCTCGGCGACCGGCAGGGTGCGGGCTGCTTCGCGGAGTTGCGGCGTCTCGCTCAAGAGGCCGGTATCACAAGGGCTTGCGGCAGGTTGTCGAGCCGCGAGAGGAGCTGGCCGGCGGTGATCACGCCGGTCGGGTCGAGATTGACGCCGGCCGTCGCGAGCTTTCGGGCGGTCCAGCTGTTGCAGGTGTTGAGGAGGCTGAAGCGGCCGGTGGCGGGGTAGAAGCGGCTCTTCGGGTCGAGGCCGGGGCGGGACATGGCCGGGCGCTCGAAGGTGGCGTCGAGCGCCTGGAGGAGGGCCTGGAGGCCGGCGGCGGTGAGGTCGATCTCGACGACGTCGCGCCTCTGGCCGGGCTCTGGCCGATGGGCGTGGCCGGTCACGTGCAGCACGGCAGGTCCGCCGGCAAAGGCGGCCCGGAGAACGGCGCCGGGGGGCGGGTCGGGCGTGGGAAAGTAGGCGGCGTCGCCCCAGCCGAACTCGAGGTGGCGTGCATCCGAGAAATCCGCCCGTTCCGGCAGGATGTCCGGGGCAAGGGCGGCGACCGGCACGACGATGCCGGTGTGCCAGCCATTGGCGGTGACCTGGATGGTCGCGGCCCTGTCGCGTGCCGTGGTCGCCGGCGGTGGCTCGGGGAGGGCGGGGCCGCAGGCGGTGAGCCAGACGAACGCCAGGGCTGCCGCGCGAATGCTCAAGCGTCCTGCAGGACGGCGCGGCGCAGCCGGCGGCGGAGGCCGGCGCGGGTCCGCTCCGCCCCCTCGCTCCGGTCGCGGGCCCATTGGGCGAGTGTGGCCAGCATGACGAGGGTGAGCGTGACCTCCTGCGCCTGCCGGCGGCGGCCGTCGCCGTCGAGGCGGGCGACGTCGAGGATGTCGTGGACGAGGCGCGAGAGGGAGAAGACCAGGGGCACCCAGTGCTGCGGGTGGGATGGGTAGAGCTTCGCCCGGAGCATCTGCAGCGTGACCCGGCGATGCGGTTCCAGCGCGTCGAGCCAGCGCTCGATGGCGATGGCGAGGCGCTCGGGGCCGGTGCGGTCGGCAAGCGCCGCCTCGGCCGTGGCCAGGAGTGCGGTGCGTGCCCGGGCGAACCAGCAATCCGCGATGGCATCGACGTCGCGGAAGCGGGCACCGATCCGCTCCAGCGGCAGGCCGATTCGGTCGGCGATCCGGTGCAGGCGGACAGCACCCCAGCCCTCCGCATCGGCGATGTCGAGGGCCGCACTCACCACCTCGCTCTCGATGTCGCCCGCCTTGCGCGCCACGCCCGGCTCCGCCAGTTCCTGTTCCAGACCTTGCCGTGCAGTCTACACCGGATCGGCGGGCGGGGCAGCGGCTTGGGGAGGACAAGATGCGGGCGAGCGGACGCGGGGTTGCCGGAGCGCTGCTGGCGATGCTGGTTGCCGGTGCGACGCTTGCCCGGGCGGAGCCGCTGGTGATCGCGCATCGCGGCGCCTCGGGCTATCTGCCCGAGCACACGGCCGAGGCGCAGGCGCTGGCGGTGGGGCTCGGAGCGGATTTCGTCGAGCTGGACGTCGTGCTCAGCCGGGATGGCGTGCCGGTGGTGCTGCACGACCCGACGCTGGACGCGACGACTGACGTGGCAGCACGGTTTCCCGACCGGGCACGGGCTGACGGGCGATTCTACGCCATCGACTTCGACCTGGCCGAGCTCATGACGCTCGCGGTCGGCGAGCGGGTCGATCCCGGGACGGGCGAGGCCGTTTTTTCTGCGCGATTCCCGGTTGGGCGCGGTGATTTCGAGCTGCCGACGCTCAGCCGATCGATCGCGCTCGTGCAGGGGCTGGAGGCGAGCACCGGCCGGCCGATCGGGCTCTATGTCGAAATCAAGCGGCCGGCTTTCCACAGAGACGAGGGGCAGGACATCAGCCGGGTGGTGCTCGAGGCCCTGGCGGCGGCGGGCTATGGCAGCGCCGGCGATCCCAGGCTCTATCTCCAGGGCTTCGACTGGGCGGAGACGCAACGGATCCGCAAGGAGCTGGGTTATGCGGGCCCGCTGGTCCAGCTTATCGGCGGTAACAGCTGGCCGGATGCGGCCGGCACGGATTACGAGGCGCTGGTGGCCGATGCGGGCCTTGCCGAGCTTGCCGGCGTGGTCGACGGGATCGGCGTGCCCATCGGGCGGGTTCTCGATGATGCCGGCGGGTCGACCGGGCTGGCCGAGCGGGCGGCCGCGCGCGGCCTCGCCGTTCATGCCTATACCCTGCGGGCGGACCGGTTGCCGGGCTGGGCGGCGGACATGGGCGAGCTGGTCAGGGGGCTGGAGGCCGTGGAGGTCAGCGGGTTCTTCACGGATCAGCCCGATCTCACGCGAAGGGCGCTCGGCGAATGAAGCGGCGGCTGATCCAGATCAAGGCGCCGGCGCCAGTCTCCGCCTATCCGGTGAATGGCGCGATCGAGGGCGGCTGAAGATCGCTTTATCTCGTGACTGGTCGTGGGCGAGAAAAGGGGCGGGGTGCCAGGCACCCCGCCCCGTTCTTTTCGGCTAGAGAAGAATGGCCAGGATGATCACCAGAGTCAGCGGCATCCCGAGCAGCCAGAGGATCACGTAAGGCATGGCGGCGTCCTTTCCTTTGCGGTCAGCGGCTCAGCGGGCGCGGCGCCAGAAGGGGCTGCGGAGGCCGGCATCGCGGTGGCTGCCGCCCATGGTCGCCGCCCGGTAGGCACCGGCGGCGCTGATCAGCATGGTGGCGGCGGCGATGAAGGCGCCGATGACGCTCCAGCGACGGGCGGTCTCGGCCGCCTCGACGGCTGCCTCGGCCTGCTGCTGCATGCGGCTCTCGAGCGAGGCGACCCGCGCCTCGACCTGGGCCGGTTCGGCGCCGGTCTGGTTCGCCACGATCTCGACCAGACGGGCACGGTCATCGGCGGTGATCTCGCCCTCGGCCAGTGCCTGCGCCACGATGCGCCCGGCCTCGCTGCGCGCCTGCTCGCCGTCCTCGGCCGCGTTGGCATTGCCCTCGTCGCGGAAGAGCGTGTCGGTCAGGTAGCCGGTGAAGGACGACGCCTCGTCAGCAGCACTGCCGGCGGCCTGGACCGCGGCGCCGGCGACGCTCGAGGTGGCCTGGGCGGTCGTCTGGACGGCGCCCAGGAGGCCACTTGCCAGCAGCAGACCGCCGACGAGCGTGCCGGTGCCCCAGACGAGCAGGCCATGGCTGCCGTCCCGGACGTCCGTCTCGTCAGGGTCGGCGTCGCCGATGTGGCGGCGCAACCGGCCGGCCAGATAGCCGCCGGCCATGAAGCTCGAGATCTGCACCCAGAGCAGCCAGATGGCGGCGGCAATGGCGAGCCAGAGCGGCGAGACGCCCTCGCCGGGCTCGAGCGAGGTGAGGCCGAGGCCCAGCGCCGAGCCGAAAGTCAGCAGCACCAGGGAGAGGGCAGCAGCGACCACGGCACCGGCGATCACCGCACCCCAGTCCACATAGCTGGCGGGCGACTCGGTCGGGGCGTACGCTTGAGGGGTGGCGACTGGCCGGCTGGGTGCCGGCTCGGTGGCGAGCGTCATCGTATCCTCCAGATATGGAAAGGGGTTGGGAACACGCGCGCTCAGCGCAGGCCGAGGAGCGAGAGCACCGCCAGAACGACGACGACGAGCCCGACGAGGTAGATGATTCCGTGCATGATCCGCTCCCGGATGTGGAAATTGGTCTGGGGCACGAACGGGCACGCCGGGGCAAAGTTCCCAAAGCTCGGCGTTCGACTGTGGTTTCGGGCGGTCTGCCGGCGGCGAGGTGGGGCATTGCCAAGGCCACCCGGTTACGGCCAACCTGTCCGGAACGCCCGAGCGGCAGGGAGGCGACATGGACATGAGCCGGACCAGCGACCTGTGGTGGAAGAACGCGGTCTTCTACTGCCTCGACGTCGAGACCTTCCAGGACAGCGACGGTGACGGGATCGGCGATTTCGCCGGGCTCACCAGCCGCCTCGACTACCTGGCGGCGCTCGGGGTGACCTGTCTCTGGCTGATGCCGTTCTATCCCACGCCCAACCGGGACGATGGCTACGACATCACGGACTACTATGCGGTGGACCGTCGTCTCGGCACGCTCGGCGACTTCGTCGAGCTGATGCGCACGGCGCGGGACCGGGGGATGCGGGTGATTGCCGACCTCGTGGTCAACCACACCTCGAAGGAGCACCCGTGGTTTGAGAGTGCGCGGCAGGGGCCGGATTCGCCCTATCATGACTGGTATGTCTGGCGCGATGCGATCCCCGAAGGCGGGCCGGAGGGCCTAGTCTTCCCCGACGCGGAACAGAGCAACTGGGAATGGGACGAGCAGACGAAGCGATTCTTCCTGCATCGCTTCTACGAGCATCAGCCGGATCTGAATATCGCCAACCCCGAGGTGCGCGCCGAGATCCGCAAGATCGTCGGGTTCTGGCTGCAGCTCGGGCTCTCGGGCTTCAGGGTCGATGCGGTGCCGTTCCTGCTCGAGACCGACGGCATCGCGACCGGGATGAGCATCATGCCGCACGACTGGCTGCGCGACCTGAGCGCCTTTCTCGCGCGGCGCAGCGGTGGTGCCATCATGCTCGGCGAGGTGAACCTCGAATATGACGACGTTCGCACGTTCTTCGGCGACGAGAGCGGCGACGAATTGCACATGTCGCTGAACTTCAACCTCAACCAGGCGATGGCGCTGACCCTGGTGCGGGGCGATGCCGGCCCGCTGATCCACAATCTGCGCGCCATGCCGGCCCTGCCGGACCGGAGCGCCTGGGCCAATTTCGTTCGCAACCACGACGAGTGGTCGCTGGACAAGCTGACCGAGGCCGAGCGCCGGGAGGTGTTCGCGGCGTTCGGCCCCAAGCCGGACATGCAGCTTTTCGGCCGCGGGCTCCGGCGTCGCCTGCCGACCATGGTGGGCGGCGACCAGGACCGGCTCCGCATGATCTACAGCCTCGCCTTCGCGCTGCCCGGCGCGCCGGTGCTGTTTTACGGCGAGGAGATCGGCATGGCCGAGAACCTCGACATTCCCGGGCGCATGAGCGTGCGGGCACCCATGCAATGGACCACGGGGCCGAATGGCGGCTTCTCGGACGCGCCGGCGAAGGCCATGCGCCGCCCGCTCGTCGCGGGCCGCAAGTGGGGCCCGGCCGGGATCAATGTGCAGGACCAGGATCGCGATCCCGATTCGCTGCTGCGCTGGACCGAGCGCCTGATCCGGCGGCGCCGCCAGACGCCCGAGATCGCCTTCGGGGAGTGGCGTGTCATCGAGGTGCCGGAAGCGGCGGTGTTTGCCCTGCGTTACGATTGGGGCGCGAGCGTCGCCATCCTGCTGCACAATCTCGCCGCCGAGCCGGTCGAGACGACATTCGCGCTGGACCGGGAAGACCGGGCGGCCGGGCTGAGGTGCCTTTTCGGCACTGGCGAGGTCGACGTGCGGAAGGGCGGGAAGGTCCAGAGCAGGCTGCCGCGCTACGGCTATCAGTGGCTCCGGGTCGAGAGGGAGGGCGGCTAGCGGCGGTCCCCGGTCAGTCGGCGGCCCCGGTCAGTCGGGGGCGAAGCGGGCGAGAAGGGTGCCGTCCTCGCCCATGAGGTCGAGCTGGCGGCCGAGCACGCGCCAGCTTCGCGCCGCGTCGAGGGCCGCGATCAGGGCCTGCTCGGTTTCCATCAGGCCGTCGCAGAACATCATGGTGCCGGCGACCGAGCCGAAGGCGATCCGGTCGCCGTCGAGCGTGTAGCCGCCGACGAGACGGTTGCAGCCGCCGGAGCCGGCGAAGCGCCCGGCGGCGTCGCCCGAGGCATCCAGCGTGAGACCGGGGGGATCGCGCCTGTCGGCCGGCTGGACGGCGTCGTCGCCGAGCCGGGTCAGGCGCCACTGAGTGCCGGCGAACTCCGCCGGGGCGAAGGGCGGCGGGCAGGTGGCGCCGGGCTCGATGCGGATGAAGGCGAGGGGCTCGAGCTGCGGCACGAGCGACGTCCCCTCCATGGGCGGCAGGCGGGCGATGCGGCCCTCGACGATGGCGAGGGGCGCAGCGCCGGGCTCGCTGCGCGCCTCGAGATAGGCGCGCTCGAGGGCGGCGTTGTCGGCCACCGTGGCAACCGGCAGGCGGCGGCCGGTCAGGCATTCGGTGAAGCTGCCGGCGTCGGCCATGTAGCTGTACATGCCGCTCATGACGAGCCGCGGCTCGAGGGGCGGGACGTCGCTCCGGGCGAGGTCGTAGGGCAGGTCGGAGGCGATCGGGCGCCCTTCCTGGTCCATCAGCCGGAGCGTGTTCGCGTCCTGCACGTCGAGGATGACGGGCGCTTCCCTGCCGCCCTGGAGGATCAGGCTCCGCGCGTCGCTGCCGATCGCCCAGCGGCCGATGTCGTCCTCGCTGTTGTCGGGGCCGCGGTCCTGCCAGGTCTGGCGGAGCTGGAAGCTGCCGTCGGCGAGGAGGTCGACCTGCCAGTCGATGCCGGGGCAGTCGGCGCAGGGGAGAGTGCCGGTGAAGCTCGCGGGCAGGGGGGCGAGCGGGTCGGGTGTGGCCGGCAGCGGGGCTTCCGCCTGCCTCGCGACACGCTCGAGGCGGAGCGTCACCTCGCTGCCGCCGCCCCGGGTCAGCACCGGGTGGGACTCGGTCGTGGTGAACCAGAGCTCGCCGCCCACGGTGATCCGACCGCGGACATTGTAGCTCATGCGCTGGTCGATCAGGGCGTCGTCGAAGGTGATGGCGAACCGGATCGGCACCTGGCCCGCCGGCTCGACCCGTGCCTCGCCCAGCACGATGGCCGCCGCGTCGGCGCGGGAGACGTCCTCCAGAGTCGCCTCGAAGACTGCGTCCGGCGGCAGGGCCAGCCGCTCGCGATAGGCGGCGGTGCCCGTGATCGTGCCGGCCGCGGCCGGCATGCAGGCCAGGGCGGCCAGGACGGCGAGCATCGGCGTCTTGCGCATGAGGTGCATCCTTTCGGTCAGGCGGCGAGCCGGCGGTGGAGCTGGCCGAGGCTTGCCGGGCGGCCGAGGAGGAAGCCCTGCAGCTGGTCGCAGCCCAGCCTTTCGAGAATGCCGGCCTGCTGCTCGGTTTCGACGCCTTCGGCGATGACGGTCTTGCCGAGCGTGTCGGCGAGCGAGACGGTGCTGGCGACGATGGCGGCGTCGTGCCGGCTCGTGGCGATGCCGGAGACGAAGCTCCGGTCGATCTTGATGACGTCGATCGGCAGCCAGCGGAGATAGGCGAGGGAGGCGTAGCCGGTGCCGAAGTCGTCGATGGCGATGCGTACGCCGAGTGCCTTGATCTCGTCGAGCTGCTCCTCGACCGCGGCGGTCGCGCGGTCGAGATAGGCGCTCTCGGTGATCTCGATCTCGAGCAGGTCGGGGGCGAGGCCGGCATCGTCGAGATGGGCGGCGATGCGGCTGGCGAGCCCCGGCTGGCGGAACTCGACCGGCGAGAGGTTGACCGCGACCCGGACGGGGTGGCCGAAGGCCTGCCAGCTGGTGGCCGCCCGGCAGGCATTGGCCAGGACCCAGTGGTCGATCTCCCGGATGAGGCCGCAGGATTCGGCGGCGGGGATGAAGGCGCCGGGCGAGAGCAGGCCGTGGACGGGGTGCAGCCAGCGCACCAGGGCCTCGGCGCCGGTGATGCGGTTGCGGCTGAGCGAGGTCTGCGGCTGGTAGAGCACGCGGAGCTCGCCGCGCTCGACGGCGCCGGCCAGCTCGGTCTCGATCTGCCGGCGGCCGCGGGCGAGCTCCAGCATCTCGGCCGAGAGCAGCCGGTGCTGGCCGCGGCCTTTCTGCTTGGCCTCGTAGAGGGCGAGGTCGGCGCCGGTGAGCAGGGTCGCGGCGTCCCTTCCGTGGTCCGGGAAGAGGGCGACGCCGAGGCTCGCCGAGGCGGCGACCTCGGCACCGTCGATCTCGAAGGGCCGGCGGAGCTGCTCGACCAGCTTGGCGGCGAGCGCATCGGCATCGGCCGGCGTCTGGAGATCGGCGAAGATCGCGGCGAACTCGTCGCCGCCCATCCGGGCGATGGTGTCGCTCGCCCGGCAAGCCGCGGCGAGGCGGCCGGCGAGTGCGCGGAGCAGGAGGTCGGCGGTGACGTGACCCAGCGTGTCGTTGATGGTCTTGAAGCGGTCGATGTCGAGGAGGACGACGGCGACGAGCGAGCGGCTGCGCTCGGCCCGGCGGAGTGCGGTCTCCAGCCGGTCGGCGAAGACCAGCCGGTTCGGCAGGTTGGTCAGCGGATCGTGGTGCAGGAGGTGGCGGACCTGGGCCTCGCTCTTGCGCCGCTTCCTGATCTCGTCGGCCATGAGCGCATTCGCCTCGGCGAGCTGCCGCGTGCGCTCGATCACCCGCGCCTCCTGCTGCTGGCCCGCCTCGATCAGCGAATCGACCAGCGTCTGGTTGCGCAGGAAGAGGCCGGCATTCGCGGTCTGGGTGCGCCAGTTGTGGTGGCCGAGATAGGCGATGCCGATGAAGTAGAGCACGGTCAGCAGCGACATGACGTCGGTGTGCGGTCGGGGATCGAGGCCCAGCTTCACGGCGAAGGGCAGGAGTGCTGCCGCGAGGAAGGCGCCGAAGGCCGGCGGATGGGCCGGCAGGGCGACGATCGAGCCCGCCGCCATGCCGGCCAGCACGAAGGCCACGACCGCATCCAGGATCACCGCGTCGAGCGTGCCGAAGAGCCAGCCCATGGCCCCCCAGGCGAGCCCGGTGAAGAGCGAGGCCAGGGTCAGCCTGAGGCCGAGCCCGTCGCCGTCGCCGACCATCATCAGGCGCAGGCCCTGGATCATGAGGGCACAGGCGAGCCAGGCAATGATCGGTCCTTGCGGGACGTAGAGCGCCGCGAAGCCGGCGAAGACGAGGGCGACGGTGGCGTTGATGATGGCGAGCGAGGTCTGCTGCGCCTGGAGCTGGCGGAGCAGCACGCCCTTGGCCGTGGACGGCGTGGCGGGAGCGGCGGTGGCGCTGCTATCCAAGGCGTCATTCCTCGTGCGGCAGCCAGCGGGCAGCCGGAGACCCCTGCTCGACGCGGTGGAAGGTAGAGAGTTCCGCAGCGACTCTCAATTGCGGCGCAAGCCTGGCCCGGTGTCGGGGAATCTCCCGAGGCGGCTGCCAGCGGCTGCTCCACGGCACGCATTGCGCAGGTCGGACCGATTGCCTATCAACGCGCACGCATGGTGGAGGGAGGCGGCAGCCAGTCATGAGGATCGGAGTCCCCAAGGAGCAGCAGCCGGGCGAGCAGCGTGTCGCGGCTTCGCCCGAGACGGTGAAGAAGCTCGCCGGCGCTGGCGTCGAGGTGGTGGTCGAGGCGGGTGCCGGGCGCGGCGCGGCGATCGCCGACGAGGCCTTTGGCAAGGCCGGGGCGACCATCGCCGACGCCGACGCGGCCTGGGCGGCCGACCTGGTGCTCAAGGTGCAGCGGCCGACCGGCGCCGAGCTGGAGCGGCTGCGCGAGGGGCAGATCCTGGTGGGGGCGCTCGACCCCTACCAGAACCGCGAGCAGGTCGAGGCCTATGCGGCGAAGGGGGTCACCGCCTTCGCCCTGGAGCTTCTGCCGCGCACCACCCGTGCCCAGGCCATGGACATCCTCTCGAGCCAGGCCAATCTCGCCGGCTACAAGATCGTGGTCGACGCGATTGCCGCCTACTCGCGCTGCATGCCGATGATGATGACCGCCGCCGGCACGGTGACGCCGGCCAAGTTCTTCGTCGTCGGCGCCGGTGTCGCCGGGCTCCAGGCGATCGCCACCGCGAAGCGGATGGGGGCCGTCGTCACCGCCACCGACGTCCGCCCGGCGGCGAAGCAGGAGATCGAGAGCCTGGGGGCGAAGTTCGTGGGCTTCATCCCCGAGGACGGGGCGACTTCGGGCGGCTATGCCCGGCCGCTCACCCCGGAGGAGCAGCAGAAGCAGGCCGAGATGGTGGCCGAGCACCTCAAGAGCCAGGACATCGTCGTGACCACGGCGCAGATCCCGGGGCGGAAGGCGCCAAGGATCGTCACCGGCGCCATGGTGGGGTCGATGAAGGCGGGCTCGGTGGTCATGGACCTCGCCGCCGAGACCGGCGGCAATGTCGAGGGCAGCGTCGCCGGCGAGACGGTGACGACCGAGAACGGCGTGACGCTGATCGGGGCCATGAATTTGCCCTCCAGGCTCGCCCCGGCCTCCTCCGTCCTCTACGCCAAGAACCTGATGAACTTCGTCATGCTGCTGGTCGACAAGGAGGCGAAGGCGTTCGCGGTCAACGAGGAGGACGACCTCGTCAAGGGTGCCCTGATCACCAAGGGCGGGTCGATCGTCCACCCCAACCTGCAGAACGCCTGAGAGCCTGAACGAGGAAGCGCGCCATGGAAGCCATCGATCCCGGGGTCTTCGACCTCATCGTCTTCGTGCTCGCGATCTTCGTGGGCTACTACGTGGTCTGGTCGGTGACGCCCGCCCTGCACACGCCGCTCATGTCGGTGACCAACGCGATCAGCTCGGTGATCATCGTCGGCGCCCTGATCGCGGCCGGTGCCGCCTCGGGCTTCGCCACGGTGCTGGGCTTCATCGCCGTGATCCTCGCCGCCGTGAACATCTTCGGCGGCTTCGCGGTGACCCAGCGCATGCTCGCCATGTTCAAGAAGCGCAGTTGAGGCGGCAGGAGAAACGGGCATGAGCATGAACCTCGCCGCCATCGGCTATCTGGTCGCCGCCGTCTGCTTCATCCTGGCGCTGCGCGGCCTCTCGCATCCGGCGAGCTCGCAGGCCGGGCTGCGCTACGGCATGGGCGGCATGGCGCTCGCCATCGTCGTCTCGCTTATGGTGCTGCCGGACCCCTCGTTCCTGGCCTATCTCCTGATCATCGTCGGGCTCGGTGCCGGCGGTGCGGTCGGCTACGTCATCGCCAAGAAGATCGAGATGACGGCGATGCCGCAGCTCATCGCCGGGTTCCACTCGCTCGTTGGCCTCGCTGCCGTGCTGGTGGCGGCGGCGGCCTTCCTCAACCCGGTCGATTTCGGCCTGGTCAAGGCGGACGGCTCGATCAAGCTCCTGTCGCTCTTCGAGATGGGGCTCGGCACGATCATCGGGGCGATCACCTTCACGGGCTCGATCATCGCCTTCGGCAAGCTGCAGGCGAAGCTGCCGCCGGCGATCGAGAACCGGCTGGGCGCCCTGAAGGGGCCGGTCGCCAAGGCGATGAGCAGCAAGCCGATCATGTTGCCGCACCGCCATGTGCTGAACGTGGCGATCGCCGTCATCACCCTGCTGATGCTCGCGGCCTTCGTCAGCGGCGAGAGCGGCCTCGCCTTCTTCCTGATGACGCTGCTCGCCTTCGCCCTCGGCGTGCTGCTGATCATCCCGATCGGCGGCGCCGACATGCCGGTCGTCATCTCGATGCTCAACTCGTATTCGGGCTGGGCCGCAGCCGGCATCGGCTTCACCCTGCAGAACCCGATGCTGATCATCACCGGGGCCCTCGTCGGCAGCTCGGGTGCGATCCTCTCCTACATCATGTGCAAGGCGATGAACCGCTCGTTCATCTCCGTCATCCTCGGCGGGTTCGGCGAGACCGGGGCCATTGCGGCGGATGACGGCGACAAGACGGTCAAGGCGGGCTCGGCCGACGATGCGTCCTTCATCATGGAGAACGCGCAGTCGGTGATCATCGTGCCGGGCTACGGCATGGCGGTGGCGCAGGCGCAGCACGCGGTGCGCGAGCTCTACGACGTGCTGACCAAGAAGGGCGTCGAGGTGCGCTTTGCCATCCACCCGGTGGCCGGCCGCATGCCGGGCCACATGAACGTGCTGCTCGCCGAGGCCAATATCCCCTACGACGTCGTCCACGAGATGGAGGACATCAACAGCGACTTCCAGCAGGCGGACGTGGCCTATGTCATCGGCGCCAACGACATCACCAACCCGGCCGCCAAGAACGACCCGCAGAGCCCGATCTTCGGCATGCCGGTCCTGGACGTCGACAAGGCCAAGGCCGTCTTCTTCGTCAAGCGGTCGATGGCGGCGGGCTATGCCGGCATCGAGAACACGCTCTTCTACACGCCCAACACCATGATGCTGTTCGGCGATGCCAAGAAGATGACGGAAGAGATCGTCAAGGCGATCGAGTAGGCCGGGGCAGGAACGATCCGTGCGCCGTGCTGCCTGGCTCCTGCCTGCCCTCGCCCTGCCGCTGGCCCCGGCACCTGCCCTGGCCATCGCCAACCCGGCCGCGGTCTTCTGCACCGAATCGGGCGGCCGCTACGAGATGCGCCAGGAGGCCGCGGGCACGCGCGGCGTGTGCATCCTGCCGGAAGGCGAGGAGGTCGACGCCTGGGAGTATTTCCGCCGGCAGCAGGGCGAGCAGGCGCAGTAGCCCCGACCGGCGGGTCGCTCACAGCACGGCTGCGGCCAACGACCAGAGCGTGATGAAGAACAGGATAAGGGAGCCAGGTGTCCAAAGCATGGCGCGCATGTCGTGGGTCTGCGCGGTGAGGTAGGCGGCGAAGTGGAGCAGGCGCGATACCACGTAGCCATAGAGCAGGATCTGGGCGAGCAGCAGCGGCGGTCCCGTCAGCACGAAGATCAGCCCCGCCACGAGGAAATAGGGCAGGCTTTCGAGGTCGTTCAGCTGGATGCGGCGGACGCGCTCGACGCGGTCGTTCGGCTCGAGCTGGGCCGGGTTCGGCTCCGGGTTGAGCGGTGTTTTCCTGAGGTCCTCCGGCGAGCGGAAGCCGCCCTTTTCCTGCATCATCCGCACCACGGTCAGCCATGGCATGGCGATGGCCTTGAGGATGATGAGCGTCGCGGCGATGACGTAGGTGGCGAACAGCGGGTCGGCGAGGTCGAGGGCAGTCATGGGCAATTGTCCTCCGCCTGGCGGGCAATGACGGCCGTGCAGTTTCATTTGCCCCGGGTCACTGTTTGCAAATAAAAAATCGAGAAAGTCAATCACGAGGTAATAGCCGGTTATCCAGGCTGGCGAGGACGACGCGGCGATTGGCGCGACAGGCCTGGCGAACCAGGTGCCGGCGACGCGCAGGCGATGTTGACGGCGGGATGCATTTGCGCTTCTGGCTCGCTGCCGGTCGGGCTGGCGCTGACGAAGGGGACGAGAAACAGATGAAGATCCGGACCATCGAGACGCTGGCGCTGAAGGTGCCGATCGGGGCGAAGACGTTCTACTCGTCGCAGGCCATCTTCCCCGAGCGCAACTCGCTGCTCGTGAAGATCACCACCGATGACGGGCTCGTCGGCTGGGGCGAGGGCGGCCAGTACGGGCCGGGCGAGCCCGTGGCGTCCGCCGTGGTCGACGTGCTGGGGCCGCGGCTGATCGGCCGGCGGGCCGACCAGCCCGTGCGCATCTGGGAGGACAATTACAGCTTCAGCCGCGATTTCGGCCGGACCGGCACGTATATCGAGGCGATGAGTGCGATCGACATCGCGCTCTGGGACATCTGGGGGAAGTCGCTGGACCGACCGGTGCACCACCTCATGGGTGGTACCTTCCGCGACAGGGCCATGGCCTATGGCACGGGCTGCTACTACCCCGAATTCTTCCGCGACACGCCCCGGATGATGGAGGCGCTGGCGGCAGAGGTCGCGGGCTACGAGGCGGCGGGTGTGACGGCCGTCAAGATCAAGCTCGGCCTGCTCTCCGTCGCCGAGGACCGGGCGCGGATCGAGCTCATCCGCAGCACGGTGGGGCCGGCGGTGCGGCTGATGGCGGACGCCAACCACGCCTACAACGCCGCGACGGCGCTCCGGATCGGCCGGGTCATGGACGAGCACGACTTCCTCTGGTTCGAGGAGCCGGTGCCGCCCGAGGACCATGCCGGCTACCGCCTCCTGCGCGAGAAGCTGGACACGCCCATTGCCGGCGGCGAGTGCGAGTTCGCCCGGTTCGGCTTTCGCGACTTCATCGGCAAGGGCTGCTGCGACATCGTCCAGCCCGACATCTGCGCCTCGGGCGGCTTCAGCGAGTTCGCCAAGATCCTGGCGACGGCGGGCCAGCACGGTGTTCTGACCATCCCGCATGTCTGGGGCTCCGGCGTCGCCGTGGCCGCCGCCCTGCAGGCGATCGCTACCATCCCGCCCATGCCGCACACGGCGGCCCCCGTCACCCTGCAGAACGAGCCGATGGTCGAGTACGACCGCACCCTGAACCCGCTCCGCGACGGCATCCTGCACGAGAATTTCAGGCTCGAGGACGGGGCGGTGGCAATCCCCGTCGGGCCGGGACTGGGGATATCGGTCGATGAGGCGGCGCTGGCGGGGTATGTGGCGCAGCGGCGGGTGGTGGAGGGGGACTAGCTGAAAAAGGAGCTGAAAGGATGGTCGTTTAGGCACGTCATCGGTATTTTCAGTCGGCGGATCTAGCGCGAGCTGTCTCTGTGTTGGTTGCATTTTGACATAGAATGTCCTAATTATCAGGACATCCGCCCCTTGCAAGTACGCCCGCTCAGCTATCCCGAGCGTGTGCAGAAAGCATGGGGCCTTTTTTTTGTTTCGGGGGCGGCTTCGTGCGGGTTCGGCGGATAGCGGTCCTCATCGACGGCGGCTTCTTCATCAAGCGGCTGCCGCGTGTGGTCGGCGAACAGTTTCGCGGCACACCAGAGGCCGTTGGGGAAACCGCGCGCATTCTCTGCAAGCGACATGTCCAACGATTGATTGGCGAAAGGAATAACGCCAACCCGAGCCGCTGGCTCGATCACGTCTACCGGCTGTTCTACTACGATGCCCGCCCGTACGATGGTGTCTCGCATCATCCTCTGGCCAATCGTCGAATCGAGTACGCGCGCACCGAGCAGGCCGCCTTTCGTGAGGCGTTGTTTCAGGCCCTTCGCCAGAAACGCAAGTTCGCGCTGCGACTCGGCAAGGTCAGCAAGGAGAGCGAGTGGCAGATTGCGGCCCGGCTGACCAAGCGTCTGCTCAAGACCAGGGACTGCCTGCCGTTTCTGGAGGCGGCGCTCGATGGGAGAGATGCGGACGTGCCGACCGCAGAGCAAAGACGCGGGCTTGCCGGCGTGATTACCGCCTGGCGAGAACTTGGAGACGCCGACGTGGCACTCGGGCTGCGCCAGAAGGGCGTGGACATGCGGATCGGCCTCGACATCGCATCGATCACGCTGAAGAAGCAGGCCGACACCATCATCCTCGTGACCGGCGATAGCGACTTCGTGCCCGCCGCCAAACTCGCCCGGCGTGAGGGTGTCGAGTTCATCCTCGACCCCATGTGGCAGCAGGTCGGCGACGATTTGTTCGAGCACATCGATGGTCTGGTCTCGGTCTTGCGCCAGGATCAGCTTCGCCGTGACGACGAAGAAGCTGATGGCTAACGCCGGCGTCTTCCTTGCCGCCACGCTGGCGCAATACGTGGTGGAGCGGGAAGGGGTAACCGTTCAGCGTATCGCATCCGGGGAGCATGCTATCAATGATCGGTAAGCTCGATGTGGATGAGACGATGCTGACGCGAACCGTGCATCCCGGCGAGGTTCTCAAGGACGAACTGATCGAGCTCGAGGTCACGCCGACCGAGCTTGCCCGGCAGATTGACGTGCCGGCGAACCGGGTGAGCCAGATCATTGCCGGCAAGCGCTCGATCACGGGCGATACCGCCCTGCGTCTCGGCCACTGGTTCGGCACCGAGCCCCAGTTCTGGCTGAACCTGCAGGCACAGTTCGATGTCGCGGTGGCCGAGCGGACGTCGGGTGCCGATATTCGGCGGCTGCCGACCCGGGACCGGCCGATGTCGACGGTCGGATAGCCGGGCGCATGCCAACCGGGCAACTGTCGCCACCCCCGCCACCCCGCGTCGTGCGGCTGGCGGGCAATCCGGTCATCCGGCCGCACATGGACGGCCGGATGGGCGACAACATCAACGGGCCCTCCCTGATCCGCGTGCCGGAGTGGGTGGAGGGGGCGCTCGGGCGCTATTACCTGTATTTCGGGCATCATGACGGGGCCTATATCCGGCTCGCCTTCGCCGATGACCTGGCCGGGCCGTGGCGCATGCACGAGCCGGGCGTGCTGCCGCTGGCGGAGTCCGGCTTCGCCGGGCATCTGGCCTCGCCGGACGTGCATGTGGATGAAGGGGAGCGGCGGATTCGCCTCTTCTTCCATGGCTCGGACACCGCGACGGGCGGAGGTGGCGAGCAGCGGACGCGGGTGGCGCTGTCGACCGACGGGCTGCACTTCGAGGTGCGGCCCGAGACACTGGGTGTGCCTTACTGGCGGGTCTTCCGGCATGGCGGCTGGCATTACGGGCTGGGCATGCCGGGCCAGCTCTACCGGTCGCGGGACGGCATCTCCGGGTTCGAGGCGGGGCCGGTGGTGTTCGCGCCGGGCATGCGCCATTCGGCCGTGGCGGTCGATGGCGACAGGGCGCTCGTCTATTACACGCGGATCGGCGACCGGCCGGAGCGCATCCTGCTCGCCGCCATGGACCTGAGCCCTCCCTGGACGGACTGGCGGCCGAGCGAGCCGGTCACGGTGCTGGCGCCGGAGGCGAGCTGGGAGGGCGGCGACCGGCCGCTCGAGCCGTCGCGCGAGGGCAATGTCAGGGGGCCGGTTCGGCAGCTGCGCGACCCGGCGATCTTCCGCGAGGGCGGACAGAGCTGGCTGCTTTATGCAGTGGCCGGTGAATCCGGCATCGCGATTGCCGAGCTGCTCGGCCCGCAAGCTGGCTGACGCCCGTCGGATGGCTGAACCCGCCATCCGTTGCAGCGGGGAGATCTTTCAGGATCGAGGTCCGAGCGTTCCGGCGACAGGGGATGCGGCCCCGGACTCCTGACCGGATGGGCGAACACCGGCCGGCTGGACGGAGCAGAGCGATCCTTCCCTGCGGGCCCGCTGACTGCCTCGGAAATGTCACACGCTGAAGGCGAGTTCCGCCGCGGACGGCGGCCGTGCGGCCGGTGCGGAACCCGGTCAGCAGCCGACTATTAGACCCTCCGACATCTCGAGAAACGACCGAGCTGAAAGGCAATGTGCATGTGCTCCGGCACAAGCAGCGCCGCCTGTGGACTCGCGCAGCTGCCCCTCTCTGGAGTTGAAGGAGTGTTGGTGATGAAGTCGCTTATGCTGGCCGCGGCCATGGTGGCGCTCGTCGCGCCGACTGTGCACGCGCAGTCGACGTCCGGTGTGGACGCGCCGTTCATGGAGGCGCCCGGGAAGTATCTGATCTTCTTTCCGCTGAGCAAGTCGGTGCTCAGCGCCGACGACAAGCAGGTCGTCGCCGAGGCGATCGAGGAGTTCCGTTCGACCGGCAGCGCCCGGATCGACGTCACGGGCTACACGGATACTTCCGGCCCGGCCGAGTTGAACCTGCGCCTGTCGGAGGAGCGGGCGCAGGCCGTCGCGGCCGAGCTCGAACGCCGGGGCGTGCTGGCGGCCGACATCGTCGTGGTCGGGCGCGGCGAGGAGAACCTGCGCATCCCGACCGGCGACAATGTGCGCGAGCCGGGCAATCGGCGGGTGGAGATCCTGTTCGACATCCCCGAGCCGGCCCCGGCACCGGCGGTCGTCGCGGCGGCGCCCGCGCCCGTGCAGGAGGAGGCGCCTTCGGACGAGGAGGAGCCCGTGTTCCTCGGGCTCCGCATGGCGGCGATCTACGGCCACAATTTCGGCGAGAAGGACAAGGATGGCAGCGGCGGCAAGTCGCAGAACGATCTCGCCGGCGTCGAGTTCAGCTTCAACGCCTTGCCTGGCGACTTTCTCAGCGTCGCGCTGAAGCAGGCGGTCCTCTACAGCTTCAACGGCGATGACGACGGCGCCAACGGGCGGAGCGGCGTGTCGATCGGCCTGACGCCGCTGAACCTCGACATCGTCAACCCGTATCTGAGCGCCAATGCCGGCTATATCTACGGGCCGGGGGTGCAGCAGGGCTTCTTGGCCGGCCCGGAGCTCGGGTTCAACTTCCGGATCAGCGAGAGCACCGTCCTGAACACCAAGGTCGCCTACGACTACCAGTTCCGCAATTCGGATTGGGACAAGGGCATCGTCTGGGGCAGCGTGGGCCTCGGGTTCCTCTTCTGATCGCGCAACGACCATGCAAGGACGGGCGGCCGTTGACGCGGTCGCCCGCTTCTCTTTCCGGTCCGGGGATGAGGGCGGCTCGCTGCCGATGCCGCTCCCTGCGTCGCCGCTCGTTCAGCCGCGCTGCAGGAAGATCTTCGCACCCGGCTTCTGGGCGAGGACGAGGCGCGCCGAGGCGAGGTCGGAGCAGATGGTCTCGCCCGAGGAGTGGCTTACCCGATAGCTGCAGGGTGGCGGAGATGCCGCCGGCCGGGCCGCGGCAGGCATGCCCTGCATCGGTTGCTGCGGCTGCTCGTCGGTCGAGGGGCCGATCTGTTCCATGGTCGCAAACGCCTTACGCTGGTCCGGCTGCTATGATGTGGCTTCGATGGTTCAAATGCCACTAACGCCCACCGCGATTCCGCCATTGTTGTCGGCTTGCCACACCCCGGGGTGCCCCTCAGGTCTGGACCGGCAACGGGACGGGGCCATCCTGGCCGAGGAAGAGCGTGGCGAGGTCGAGGAGGAAGGGCTCCGCCCAGGCCCTGCCCATCAGCTGCAGGCCGATGGGGATGCCGTGGCGGTCCCGGCCGCACGGCACCGTCAGGGCGGGGATGCCGGCCGCGGGTGCTGCCCAGCAATTGCGGCTGAGGAGGGCTGTGCTGCCCACCGCGTCCGCCGCTTCCGCGAGGGTCGGGGCGGTCACCGGCACGGTGGGCGAGAGGATGGCGTCAACGGACTCGAAGAGCCCGTTGATGACCGCGCCGTTGTTTTCGCGCCAGCGCAGGTGGCCGGCATATTCGGTGGCCGGCATGGCAAGGCCGCGGGCGGCGCGCTGGTGGATGGCGCTGCCGATGCGATCCGCGTCATGGGCGAGGCGCTGGCGATGGAATTCGGCCATGTCGGCCATGGCGAGCGGGGCGATGTGCATGGCCGCCTCGATGAGGGCCGGCTCGGCGATGGCCCGGACCGTGCAGCCCAGGGCCTCGAGCCTTGCAACCGCGCGCTCGAAGGCTTCGCGGATGTCGGGCTCGGTTGCCGCGAGAAGCGCGCTGGCGACGCCGAGCCTGATGTGCTGGGGGTTGGCAAAGGCCGCGGCGGGGCGGGAAAAGGGATCGGCCGGGTCCAGGCGGCAGGTGGCGGCGAAGGCCCGGCGGATCGTCTCCGTGTCGGCGGCGATGAAGCCCACTGTGTCGTGCGGTGGGCTCACCGGCATGATGTCCCGGTTGGAGATGGCACCGTGGGTCGGGCGCAGGCCGAGGAGGCCGTTGAGCGAGGCCGGCAGGCGGACCGAGCAGCCCGTGTCGGTGCCGACGCCCAGAGCGGCGAGGCCGAGGGCCACCGCCACGGCGGACCCGCCGCTCGACCCGCCCGGCACGCGCTCGGGATTCCAGGCGTTGCGACAGTTCCCGAACCAGGGGTTCTGCGTCGTGCCGCCGAAGGCGAACTCGTGCAGATTGGCGGTGCCGACGATGCGCGCCCCGGCTTCGCGGAGCTGCGCCACGACGGGGGCGTCGGCCGCGGCGATGCGGTCCCTGAAGACGGCACTGCCCCAGGTGCAGGCGACACCCTTGATCGGGATGCAGTCCTTGACCGCCACCGGCACGCCGGCGAGCGGCCCGGTGCCGGTCGAGACCTCGTCGGGGGTGAGCGTGACGAAGCAGTGGAAGCGCTCGTTCAGCGCCGCCGCACGGTCCGGGAAGCCCGCCCCTTCGGCGGCGCCTGGCATCGAGGGGGCCTAGAACTGCACGCCCTTGGTGAGCGCCCCGTCGATCACGAGGTTGGTGCCGGAGGTGAAGCTCGAGGCCGGGCTCGCGAGGAAGGCGATGCCGCGGCCGACCTCCTCGGCGGTCGCCATGCGGCCGGTCGGGTTGAGGTCGAGGGCGGCCTTGAAGAGGTCCGGATTGTCGGTCTCGATCGAGTTCCAGATGCCGTCCTTGAAATA
This sequence comes from Alphaproteobacteria bacterium, assembly GCA_030431615.1. GTDB lineage: Bacteria > Pseudomonadota > Alphaproteobacteria > Geminicoccales > Geminicoccaceae > SLRI01. Next base: position 4,760 of record JAUIID010000020.1, on the reverse strand, counting down.
GACATTGCCGGGCGAGACCGAGTTCACCCGGATGCTCTTCGGGGCGAGTTGGCAGGCGAGGCCGTGGGCGTAGTGGATGAGGGCGGCCTTGGTGGCGCCGTAGGAGCCGGCGAAGAAGTCGACCTCGCGGCCGGAGACGCTGGAGACGATGACGACCGAGGCGGCCTTCGACGCCTCGAGCTGCGGCATGGCGGCATTCACGGTACGCACCGTGTGCATGACGTCGACCTCGAACTGCTTCTGCCAGGCCTCCTCGGTGCCGTCGCCGGCGAGCGCCGAGACATTGGCGACGACGATGTCGATGCCGCCGAGCTCGGCGGCGGCACTCGCCACCCATGCTTCGAGGGCGGCCTTGTCGGCGACGTCGAGGGCCGAGCCGTGTGCCTTCACCCCCTTCTTCTCGAGGGCGGCGACGCAGTCCTTCACCTCGCCCTCGTGGCGCGAGCACACGCTGACATGGCAGCCCTCGTCGGCGAGGATGTCGGCCGCGCGGCGGCCGATGCCCTTGGTGCCACCGGTGACGATTGCCCTGAGACCCTTGAGCCCGAGATCCATCGTTTCTGCTCCCTGTTCAGTCGAGATAGGTTTTGAGGAGTGAGGCGCCGAGCGTGTACTTGGGATCCACCATGTTGCCGAGGCGCACCCGGCCGGCCTGGGTCAGGAGGAAATAGGCCTCGCTCTCCTCGAAGCCGTAGTCGGCGACCAGCCAGCGGACGAGGTCGCGATAGGCGATGCGCGCCGCGTCCTCCATCGGCCGGGCGCTGCCGATCGACATGATGAATTTTTCGTTCTCGAGCCTGGGCCAGGCGATCGGCCAGCCCCTGATCAGGTCGACATGCAGGGTGGTGGTGGAGGGGATCTCGACCGCGACGCCACAGAGCTCGCCGTCGCCCTGGGTGCCGTGGCAGTCGCCGACATAGAGGAAGGCGCCCTCGTGCTGCACCGGGAAATAGGCGATGGCCCCGGGCGCCATGTCCGGCAGGTCCATGTTGCCGCCGTAGTAGTCCGGGGTCAGCGAGCTGATCGCCTCGATCTCCGGGCTGACGCCGAGCGTGCCGATGAAGGGCTCGTAGGGGAGCGTGATGCGCTCGTTGAAGACGACGCCCTCGCGGGTCACCGCCATCTTCTTGACCCGCTCCGGCAGAGGCCGGTTGAGCATGGCGGTGACGGGGGTGGCAACCAGGCCGCCGAACTCGGGGATGAGGGCGGTGGTGCCGACCGGCTGCGGGCCTCTCGGCTCGATGTCGAGGATGCGCACCGCGACGACGTCGCCCTTCTTCGCCCCCTCGATGCGGATCGGGCCGCATTGCGGGTTGACGAAGGGCATGTTGAGCACGGCCGACGGCATGTCGCGCTCGCTCTTGATGGCGCCGCCGAAGGCGTCCTCGGTCTCGGCCACCACGATGTCGCCCGGATCGATGGTCAGGACCGGTTCGGCATAGGGGCCGTAGACATAGTGGAAGGCGCCCTGCCGTTCGAGGTCGAGCTCGTGCCGGCGGCCTTCCTGCCCCCTGGCCACGCCGAGCCGCGCCATGTAGCTCCGCTCGAGCCAGTCGCTCATGTCGTTTCCTCCCCGTTCGAACCGGGGGGAAAAGTGGCACTCCCGCCGGTTCCCGTCCAGAGCGAGCGCTCGATCTTCGGGCTTGGCGGCGGGGCCGCTTCGCGTCATTGTCATCGGGTTGTCACATGCCGATCCCAGGGAGGTGTCGGTTCAACGAGAAGCACGTGCGGCAGGGCCGCCGGCAAAGCGCCCGAGCGAAATGGCCAGCGAAGCATTCCTCGACATCGACCGGATGGCGGTCCGCTATGGATCGACGCCGGTGCTGCACGACCTCTCGCTGGCGGTCGGCAAGGGTGAGCTCGTGGCGCTGCTCGGCTCGTCGGGCTGCGGCAAGACCACTCTCCTGCGGACGATCGCCGGCTTCCTCAGCCCGTCGAGCGGGCGGCTGCGGATCGGCGAGCGCGACATCACCCGCCTGGCGCCCGACCGGCGCGACATGGCCATGGTTTTCCAGTCCTATGCGCTCTGGCCGCACATGTCCGTGGCGCAGAACATCGGCTACGGGCTGAAGCTCCGGCGGCAGGGCCGGGGGGCGATCCGCGCCAAGGTCGAGGAGCTGCTCGCCATGCTCGGGCTCGCCGGCCTCGGCGAGCGCAACGTCACGGCGCTCTCCGGCGGGCAGCGGCAGCGCGTGGCGCTCGGCCGGGCGCTCGCCGTCGACCCGAAGATCCTGCTGCTCGACGAGCCGCTCTCCAATCTCGACGCGCGCATCCGCCAGACGGTGCGGCACGAGATCCGCGCCCTGCAGCGGCGGCTCGGCATCACCGCGATCCACGTCACCCATGACCGCGAGGAGGCGATGGTCATGGCCGACCGGATCGTCATCCTCGATGCCGGCCGGATCGCCCAGGCGGGGCCGCCGGAGCGGATCTACAACCACCCGGCGAGCCCGTTCGTCGCCGACTTCATGGGCGCCGACAACAGTGTCACGCTCGAGGCGGAGCTCGACGGCGCCAGCGTCATGATCGCCGCCGGCGCCGACCACCGGGCAGCGCGGCTCGCCCGCGACCTGCTGCCGACGGCGGACGCCCTGCCAGGACAGGGGGCGTGCCGGCTGCAGGCCTTCTTCCGCGGCGAGGCAGCGACGCTCGTCGCCGCGGACGACGCCGGTGACGGTCCGGGGACCGAGGCCCTGTCGCTGACGGGCAGGGTGCTCGCGGTCAGCTATCCGGGCGGCGTCTGGCGTCACGAGGTTGCCATCGGCGAGCGGCATTTCCTCGTCGACGATGCCCAATGCCAGGCGCCCGGGACCAGGGTCGAGGTCCGGCTGCCGGCCCGGCATCTCTTTCTCTTTCCCGCCGATACAGACGGGGCCGATGGCTCCGGACGCGGCGGGCTTTCGCGCAACCAAGCCTGAAGGAGGTCGACGTGCGGAAATCCAAGGTGACGATGGCGAGCCTGATCGGCGGCACCATGCTGGCGACGGCGTCGCTGGCGACGGCCGAGACCCTGACGGTGGTCACGGCCGGCGACCAGAACATGGTGGACTACATCAACGAGTTCCTCGCACCCAAGTTCGAGGCGGCCAATCCGGGCAACACGGTGCGGGCACTCGGCACGGGCCCGGGCGATGCCGGCTCGCAGATGATCTACGAGCGGCTCGCGGCACAGGAGGCGGCGGGGGCGGAGACCGTCGATGTCGACGTCGCGGTGGTGCATCAGAAGATGGCGGGCCAGATGGTCTCGGAGGGCCTGCTCGAGACCTACCGGGACAAGATCGGGACCGGCGACCTCGTGACCCGCGACACGGCGAAGATGGCGCTCGGCACGGATGTCGACGGCTATGTCATGCCGATGTTCCACAGCCAGACGGCGATCGCCTACAACCCGGCGCTCGTGCCGGAGCCGCCCGCGACCTACGAGGATCTCGTGGCCTGGGTCGAGGAGAACCCCGGGGCGTTCGGCTATAACGGCATCAAGGGCGGGATGTCGGGCGTCAGCTTCGTCATGGGCTGGATGTACGCCTTCACCGACCAGGGCGAGCAGCTCATGAACGGCCCGTTCGATGCGGGGACCGAGGCCGCCTGGTCCGACGCGCTGGCCTCGCTCAAGTCCTTCAACGAGAACGTCACCTTCAGCCCGGGCAATGCCGGCACGCTCGACATGCTCAATCGCGGCGAGATCGCGATGGGCCCGGTCTGGGTCGACATGTTCTACACGTGGCAGGCGGACGGCCGGCTGAACCCGGACCTCAAGCTCTCGCTCATCGGTCCCGGCATGCCCGGCCAGCCCATGTACTACGTCGTGCCGGAAGGTGCGGCCAATGCCGAGCTCGCGGAGAAGTTCATCGAGCTCGCCACCAGCCCGGCGGTGCAGGCCGAGGGCATCGTCGAGCGCTTCAACTGGTATCCCGGGATCGACGCGCAGCACGTCCAGGCGGAGCTGGACGACGCCACCTGGCAGCGGCTCTTCGCCGATGTTGGACCGGAGGACCTGGCCGAGAAGGGCAAGCCCTTCCCGATCGGCCCCTATTTCGACGCCATCCTGGAGGCCTATGAGCGCCAGGTGACGAACTGACCGAGGCCGGCGGGAGCGTCCGAAGGGGCGTTCCCGCCTTGCCGCGATGAAGGCGAGCCCGTTCCTGGGGCCGCTCCTGGTGCTGCCGGCACTCGGCGTCATCCTGTTGCTTTTCGTCTGGCCGCTCCTCTATTCGCTCGCCGGCGCGTTTGTGACCGGCGAGGGCTGGGGGTTCGGCAATTTCACGAAGGCGGTCGAGCTCTACCGGAGCGACATCCTCTTCACCTTCCTCATCGTCGGCATCTCGACCCTGCTGATCGCCGTCTTCGCCGTCGCCATCGGCGGCTACCTGGTGCTCGGCAGCAACCCGCGGGCGCAGGCCATCCTGCGCTGGCTCTATCGCTGGCCGCTCTTCATCCCGTTCATCGTGGCGGGCCAGCTCATGCGCACCTTCCTCGCGAAGAACGGCCTCATGAACGGCATGCTGGTCGAGGCGGGGCTGCTGACGCCCTTGCAGACCATGAGCTTTCTCGACTGGCGGGGCATCGTCATCGCCTTCGTCTGGAAGCAGACGCCGTTCGTCGCACTCCTGGTTGCCGGGGCGATGGCCGGGCTCGACCGGTCGATGTTCGAGGCGGCGCGCAATCTCGGCGCCTCGCGCCTGCGCATCCTCGTCGAGATCGTCGTGCCGCAGGTGATGCAGACGCTCCTGGTCGGGCTCATCCTGAGCTTCGTCATCATG
>JAUIID010000248.1 GCA_030431615.1 Alphaproteobacteria bacterium | reverse complement strand
CAGGGCGGGCTCCAGCCCGACCGCCTCGCCCTCCCGCAGATACTGGATGCCGGTGGCGATCGCCGCCGCCAGCTCCTGCGCCTCGCTGGCGCCCGCCGCATGGTAGAGCTCGCCGTCGACCCTGAGGAGACCGAGTGCCCGCCATTCGTCCGCCACCTCCCGGACCAGGGCGAAGGCCGGCGGCAGGGCATCGATCGGGTCGGCCCGGCCGAGGGCGATGGCACCCAGGGGATCGAGCCCGAGATCGGCGGCCGTGGTTTCCGGCGCATGGCCGCGCCGGCGCAGGAGGTGGAGCAGCGCCCGGGCGGCCGGGACGGTGTGGCCGGGTGCCATGAGCCGGACGGGGGCGAGGTCGAGCATGACGCCGTCGAGCACGCGGTCGAGCCCGTCCGTGTCCCAGGCGAGGATGCCGTCCGGCTCGTCGGCGCCCTGCGCGAACGCCGCGTCCAGGCGCAGCACGATCGAGCTGACGCCGTGCTCGAGGTCCTCGAGGATCGCGCGATTGGCCGCTGCCGGGTCCGGGTGGTCGTGCAGCTGGCGGACGTCCCAGCCGCCGGCGACCTGGCCGGCGGCGGTCGCACCGCGGAGCGAGGGCGGGCTGCCGGGCTCGCCGGGCGGGGGGGCACTGCCGCTGTAGAGCGGCTGGATCCCGATCCCGTCGTCGGTGCGGGAAACGAGGGTCGTGGCGAAGTCCGCGCCCTTCAGCGTCTTCTCGACCAGCGCCAGCCAGGCGGCACGGTCGGCCGCCGGGAAGCCCTCCGCCAGAGGAAAGACCGCCTCGCCCATCAAGCCGCTCCCGTCTGTTCCATTGCATCATGCGATGGGCCGGGGGCCGAAGACAATCGGTCGGGCCGTCGCAGCGCGGCCCCGGCCCTCAGCGGGGCCTCAGCGCACCGCGCCGGTCACGGGATCGACCTCGATCTCGACGTCCTCGCCGCCGACCGCGACGTAGTCGATTTCCCAGTATCCGTCGTCGTCCCATTCGATGTCTTCGAAGTAGCGGACATTGCCGGTGGCCTCCAGCCGGGCCAGCACCTCGGAGAGCGGCAGCGCGTCCTCCGGCGGCGGGTCGGCCAGCGCCGGTGCGGCAAGGCCGAGCATGGCGGCGAGGGCCAGGGCCAGTCTCGGATAGGGCATGGGTCGTTCCTCCCGGGTTGTCGAGGTCACTCGCGTACAATAGGCGCCACGCTGGCCTGCGTGGCGCGGACGAGCTCCGCCGGCTCCAGTTCCAGCTGCAGGCCGCGCCGGCCGCCATTGACGATGACCGTGGGGTGCGCGAGCGCTGCGGCGTCGAGGAAGGTGCGGTGGCGCTTCTTCTGGCCGAAGGGGCTGATGCCGCCCTTGACGTAGCCCGTGGCCCGCTCGGCCTGCGGTACGTCGGCCATGGCGGCCCGCTTGCCGCCGGCGGCCTTCGCCAGGGCCTTGAGGTCGAGCTCGCGGTCGACGGCGATGACGGCGACGACCAGCTCCCGGTCGTCGACCACCGCCATGAGCGTCTTCAGGACACGCTCCGGCGCCACGCCCATGGCGGCGGCGGCCTGGAGCCCAATGGCGCCGGGTGTCGCCACGAACTCGTACTCGTGCAGGGTGAAGGCGATCTTCGCCCGCGTCAGCGCCTGGACGGCTGGCGTGCCCTTCGCCATGCCTCAGCGGGCGATGGAGAAGAGGTCGGCCGGGGTGGCGACCAGGTCCCAGGCCATCTTCACGGCGACGGCGAGCACGATGATCGCGAGCAGGATGCGGAGCTGCTCGCCCTTGAGGACGGCGCCCGCGCGCGAGCCGAACTGCACGCCGATCACGCCGCCGGCGATCAGCAGGAGGGCCAGGACGATGTCGACGGCCTGGTTGGTGTAGGCGTGCAGGAAGCTGGTGATGGCGGTGACGAAGGCGATCTGGAAGAGCGAAGTGCCGATGACGACGCTGGTCGGCATGCCGATCAGGTAGATCATGGCCGGGACCATGATGAAGCCGCCGCCGACGCCCATGATGGCGACGAGGATGCCGACCCCGGCGCCGACGGCGAGCGGGGTGAGCAGGCTGATGTAGAGGCGCGACTGGTGGAAGCGCACCTTCATGGGCAGGCCGTGCAGCCAGTGGTGCTGGTGCAGCTTGCGGCGGCGGGTGGTGGGGCTGGACTTGCGGGTGCGGAAGAGGGCGCGGGCACTCTCGGCGAACATCAGGGCACCGATGGTGCCGAGGAAAATGACGTAGGCGAAGGCGATGACGACGTCGATCTGGCCCGTGGCGCGCAGCCAGCGGAAGAGCAGGATGCCGATGCCGGAACCCATGGCGCCGCCGGCGATGAGCACCCAGCCCATGCGGAAGTCGACCGTGCGCCGGCGGGTGTGGGCGATGGCGCCCGAGGTCGAGGACGCCAGGATCTGCGAGGCACCGGAGCCGACCGCGACGGCCGGCGGGATGCCGATGAAGATGAGCAGCGGCGTCATGATGAAGCCGCCGCCGACGCCGAACACGCCCGAGAGGAAGCCGACCATCCCGCCAAGGCCGAGAAGGAGAAAGAGATTCACCGACATCTCGGCGACGGGGAGATAGATATCCATCGGGTGCGCGGGGTCCGGTCGGGTTGAGGTGTGAGAGACCGTTAGGGGCTGACCTGTCAAGGGCTTGCCCGTGGATTCTCGGAAATGTCGGCGAGAACGGCGCTGCGGCCACTCGCAGAGGCCCGAGTGATAACCGGATGGTGCGAAATGGGGGCGAAAGCGATGCACCGACGCGGCCTGGTCCCGGCCGCGGCGGGCTGGCGTCGCCTGTCCCGCGCGCGCAGTCCCGGCCACGCCGGGCAGGGGCGGCGCGCTGCGGGTTGCCCGCCGCGCCGCCAGGAGGCACAATAAAGGCGGCAAAGCCGGACGACCGATTTCCTCTTGAGGATTAGGGAGACGACGCATGGCTGAGAAACCGGTTCTTTACGGATACAGCCTCTCTACTTATGTCAGGACGGCGCGCATGGTTCTGGCCGACAATAACGTCGAATACGACCAGGTGCCGCTGAACGTGCTGGGCGGCGACACCCGGCTGCCGGAGCATCTCGCCCGGCATCCCTTCGGCAAGGTGCCTGTGCTCGACATCGACGGCATGCGCCTGCGCGAGACCGATCCGATCTGTCGCTATATCGACGAGACGCGCGACGGCCCGTCGGTGGTGCCGGGCGATGCCAAAGAGCGGGCCAAGATGGCGGAGGCGATCAGCCTCTATGTCTCCTATGGCTACGACGCGCTCCTGGGCTGGACCGCCTATCATCTCTTTCCGGATTTCATCGGCGGGAAGAACGACGAGCGACGGGCCGCGCAATTCGAGGATTCGCGAAGGCTGCTGGCTCTGTTGCTGGAGGATGCCGATCCCTGGATGGTCGGCGGACGCGCGACCCTGGCGGACTACTTCCTGGGCCCGGTCATCTTCTATGTCGCCATGGCGCCGGATGCCGACCGGCTGCTGTCCCTGCCCGGCGTCGGCCGCTGGTGGGAGGCGATGCAGGCGCACGAGACGTTCAGGGCGACCGAGCCCGATATGGGCTGAACGGCGCCACGGCCATCGATCGACACCTGCGCTTCACATTTCTTTACATGCGGCCGGCATGGCCGACATGGTGGGGGCCCAGGTTACGCCGCAACACGGTCGGTGGGATCGTGCGTTTGCGGAGAATGACCGATGACTGACGGCAAGGACACGAACGGGACGGGTCAGGGCGGCAGCGAGCCGCGCCGGGCGAAGCCGCGCTGGGGCCAGCGCATGCTGATCGGTGGTGCCGTCGTGGTGGTCGCCATCGGGGTCGGGGCCGGCGTCGTGGCGGCCACGGGTGACGGCTGGCACGGTGGCCGGCATCACGGGGCCATGCGCGACTTCGCCGAGTGGCGGCTGACGCGGGCACTCGGTGCGGTGGACGCGACGCCGGAGCAGCAGGAGCAGATCATGGCGATCGCCGGGGCCGCGCATGACGAGCTGGCGCCGATAATGGAGGAGATGCATGGCACGCGGGGCGAGCTGGCCGGCCTGCTGGCGGAGCCGGTGATCGACAGGGCGGCCGTGGAGGCGCTGCGGACGTCGCGGATGGCGGCCCTGGACGTGGCCACGGAGCGCGCGATGACAGCGCTCCTGGAGGCGGCCGAGGTGCTCGATCCGGCGCAGCGGGCGGCTCTCGCGGCGCGGCTCGAGGAGCGCCGCGGCCGGCCCGGGCGCGGCCGGGACTGAGCGGGCAGGGGCGCGGATGTCCGGCATGGCGGGCGAGGTGCTGATCGTCGACGACGACCTCAGGCTCGCCGCCATGCTCCGCGACTACCTCACCCAGGCGGGCTATGCGGTCCGCACCGCCGCCACCGGCTCGGCCGGCCTCGCCGAGCTGGCGCGGCGGGCGCCGGATGCGGTGGTGCTCGACGTGATGCTGCCGGACCTCGACGGCTTCGAGGTCTGCCGGCGGCTGCGGCGGGTTTCCGCCGTGCCGGTGCTGATGCTCACGGCCCGCGGCGAGGAGACGGATCGCATCGTCGGGCTCGAGCTGGGTGCCGACGACTATCTGCCGAAGCCGTTCAATCCGCGCGAGCTCCTGGCCCGGCTCAAGGCGATCCTGCGGCGCGGCCGGGGCGAGGCAGAATCCAGCCTGCGCTTCGGCCGGCTCGAGATCGACCCGGGCTCGCGCCGGGTGCGGGTCGACGGTGCAGAGCGGCCGCTCACCAGCTTCCAGCTCGACCTGCTGCTCGCCCTGGCCCGGCATCCGGGCCGGGTGCTGTCGCGCGACCAGCTCATGGAGCTGGTGAAGGGGACGGACGGCGAGGCCTTCGACCGGTCGATCGACGTCCACGTGTCGCGCATCCGCGCCGCCATCGAGGACGACCCGAAGCGGCCCCGGCGCATCCTGACGGTGCGCGGCGCCGGCTATGTTTTCGCCCGCGTGCAGGATGATGACGCTTGAGGGGGCTCTTGCGGCGGCTGCGGGCGCGGCTGGCCTTCAGCCTCTTCTGGAAGATCTACCTGACGCTGGTCGCCTGCCTCGTGCTGGTGTCGCTGGTGATGGGTGCCCTCGTGCACCTCGCCAGCGACGACGATTTCGAGGGCTGGCGGGAGCGGGGTGCGCGCTTCTTCGCAGCCATGCTGCCCCCGGGGAGCAGCGAGACGGAGCTCGACCGGCTCGCGGCGGCGCTCAATGCCGAGCTGGCGCTGCGCGACGGCAATGGCGAGCTCCTGGCGGGTGCCGCTGCACTCCGCGAGGGCCGGCGGCCACGGGTCCTGCACTTTGCGCTACCGGATGGCCGGACGGTGCTGGTGCGGTTCGACAGCCCCTGGCGGCCGCGCGACGGCGGGCCGCTCCTTGCCGTCATTGTCGTGGCCCTGACGCTGGCGGTCGGCGCCTATCCGGTGGTGCGCCACCTGACCCGACGACTCGAGCGGCTGCGGCAGGGAGTCGAGGCCTGGGGCGAGGGTGCCCTCGCGACGCGGGTCGGGCTCGCCGGCCGGGACGAGGTGGCGGCGGTGGCGCGGAGCTTCGACCGCGCGGCCGAGGCGGTCGAGCGGCTGATCGGCGCGCACCGCACGCTGCTCGCCAATGCCAGCCACGAGCTGCGCTCGCCCCTGGCCCGGCTCAGGCTGGCGATCGACATGGGCGGCGGGGAGGCGAATGCGGCGACGCGGGCGGAGATCGTCCAGAGCCTCGCCGAGCTCGAGGCGCTGGTCGAGGAGATCCTGCTGACCAGCCGGCTCGACCACGCGGCGCTGCCGGAACGGAGCGAGCCGGTCGACCTCCTGGCGCTGGCGGCCGAGGAGGCGGCCCGGGTCGATGCTGGTGTCGAGGGGACGCCGGTCACCGTCCCGGGCGAGGAGCGGCTCCTGCGCCGGCTGGTGCGGAACCTCCTGCAGAACGCGGCACGGCACGGGCGCCCGCCGATCGAGGTCACGGTCCAGCCCATGGCCGAGGGCGGCGCCCGGCTGGCCGTGCGCGACCACGGGCCGGGCCTGCCCGAGGGCGAGGCGGCGCGCGTCTTCGAGCCCTTCTACCGACCCCGCGGGCACGGCGAGGATGCCGGTGGCTGGGGCCTCGGCCTGGCGCTGGTCCGCCAGATCGCCCGCCGCCACGGCGGCGAGGTCCGGCACGCGACGCCCGAGGGCGGCGGTGCGGTCTTCGTGGTGGAGCTGCCGGGCGCGGCGGAGGGCAGGGTTAAGCATGGTTAACCCTGTGGCGGATAGCGCGGTACCGACGCGCGCCTCCTGACGCTCGCCGGGCGCGGGCTTCCGGGCGATCGGGAAGAGTGCCCCGAGCAGGCGCCGACCCGGCCCCGCTCAGTGGAGGGACCGCCCCCGTGCTTCAGCGTTTCCTGCCGGCCGTGCCGCTGGCGCTCGTTTTGCTGTTCGTCGACGCGGCACCCTCGGCGGCGATCCGGACCCGCGGTACGCTCGACAGCTGCGTCGTCACCTGGGGCACGTTCTGCCCGGTGGAGACGATCGGCCTCAGCCTGCTCGGCTCGCTGGCGCTGGCCGCCCTGGGGTTTGCCGTCTGGTTTGTCCTCGCCAAGCTGCACGACCGCGCCGGGCGATCCGGGCTCGCCTGGGTCGCGGCAGTTCTCGGCCTCGCGGCGCGGTTCCCCATCCACTCCTTCGCTCTCGTCGTCGTCGGCGTGGCGGCGCTCTTCGGCCTCTGAACTCCTACTCCGCCGCCTCGGCGTAGTCCTCGATGGGCGGGCAGGTGCAGACGACGTGGCGGTCGCCGTAGACGTTGTCGACGCGGGCGACGGGGGGCCAGTACTTGTCGGAAGGGTCGCCACCCAGGGGCGTGAAGGCGGTCTCGCGGCTGTAGGGGCGGGTCCAGTCGGCCATCAGGAGGTCGGCGGTGTGCGGTGCGCGCTTGAGCGGGTTGTCCTTGCCGTCGGCCTCGCCGGTCTCGATGGCGCGGATCTCCTCGCGGATCGCGATCATGGCGTCGCAGAAGCGGTCGAGCTCGGCCTTGGCCTCGCTCTCGGTCGGCTCGATCATCATGGTCTCGGGCACCGGCCAGGACATGGTC